>JAEEOB010000046.1 GCA_016284045.1 Bacteroidaceae bacterium | reverse complement strand
ACACTGCACTGTATATCCATGATTCAACAAACTTTGTCTGTGCCTTTGCCGTTAAGCATGACAGAATGCAAAACATATATATAAAAGGATATTTCATACTGATAAATTCCGATTTACGATTTATATTTTTACAAAGTTACGATTAAATCACGAAAATAAAGAAAACCGAACTGGATTTAACATCTGATTCGCTTCGCGGGATTTCGTCACGACTCGGAAATGCTCAAACAAGTTTGGCATTTCGCTCACTGCTCCTTAATCTCGGCTTTTTCTTTGAATTATGTGAGACTGCTACGCCGCATCACTCTGAAATCTCGCATCCTCTTTCAGATTCGAGAGCCATGACTTCAGATAAGCCGCACTGTCCTCCTTGATGTACGTGTCAAATCCCTTTGAAAATAAAATCTCTTGTACAAAAAGGTTACAATGTCAGATATTTGTTGTGATTTTGTAGGCAAATTAAAGATAATCGTTATGGAAGAGAACAGAAACATCAACAGTGAAAGATGTCTTGGAATGTGGAAACTGAAGTCGTTGGGGCGTATGATGACCCTGCTTGTCATGGGTTGCTGTATGCTTACCGCTTGTTCTGACAAGGACGATCCTGAAGTCAGTCCGGAGCCTTCAGTCCCTTCAGAAGTGAAGAACTATAATCAGCGTTTGTCCCCCGTGACCGACCCGAGCGGAGAGACATTGGGAACGGTGATGCTACGGTTCTACGACGATATGCCCGGCGTCCCTTATGTCAGCATCAGCGACTTCTATCACATGATGTATCCGGGTATGACGTTAACGGTGACAGAAGGCTCCTCTGGTTATTATCAACTGGCTAATTCTTGCGGAACGGCAACAGTTGACACAACGAACGATGTGTTCGAGAGCGACGACTACGAAGCATTTACGAATTTGATGGGACAGGTACAGGCTGGAATGCCCAACACCGTCTATGATGCCCTGCCCATTATCCGCTGGAAATCGCTTGAGGCAGTGCCTCAGCGCGTTCACGTGAAATTGGACTATGGGAAATATGGTATTGACCTGAGGACCGACAATAATGATGTGTTCTTCCCGTTTGCAACGATGTGGCCTGGCTTAAATTCTATAAGGGCGAGGGTTCAAAGCCTACTGTAGAAGACAATCCCAACGACTGGCTTGTGACGCTGATTGATGCGCTTGAAAAGGCAGAGAATGACCCGGAGGTGAAGAACTTCGTGCTCGACATCTCCACCAACGACGGTGGCTCCACGGATATCGTTTTATTCATCACATCCCTATTCTGCAACAAGTCAGACATCTACTATGAAAATGTGCTGACTGGGCAGCAGATGAAGTGCACGTTCGAAGTGGACCGCAATCTCGACGGTAAATAATCATCTATCCGCATTTTCCGAAATATTCAAGGTCGTTGCCGTTGCGTAGTCCTCATCCTATTTTAACTTCCATTACCATTCCATAAGTTCTTTCAGATAAGGTGTGAGCTCGTTTGCCATCTTTTCCTGTTGGCGCTTTGACGGATGCCAGTCTGCCCCGTAGCCTAAGCAACCGTCGTGAGGAGTGAAGTCGAAACGATGCACCTCGAGGTCACCTTGCTTATGGGCGTATTCTGCGGTAGTGTCCAGGGCTTGCCGGGCAGACTGCAGCTGCGTCCCGTTCATCATGCATCCGCAGAGGAGCACGATTTTGGCTGTGGGGTAGTGGCTGCGAACCTGGGTGTATAGTTTTTTGAATCCGTTGAGTAACAGCACGGAGTCGGCTCCCTGGGTGGATGTGTCATTGGTGCCGAGGTTGATGCAAACGACATCGGGCGTGTAGCGAGAAAAGTCCCACTCAATATTGTGATTATACAATAGTGTATAAGGGTATTCGGTATTCATGTTCACGTCGTTTCCGTTCTTCGGACCGTCGTAATTGCGATACACACCGATGCCGCTGCGTGCCACAACGATGGCTTGCGCATTCAGGGAACGAGCGGTGAGAGCAGCATAGCTGTAGTAGAAATTGGCGGTCTCGGCTGTGTAAGGTTCGGCTTCAGAGCTTGCTTCCACACCATAGCCGCAGGTGATGGAATTGCCGATGAACTCTATCTTACGTTCGGGCAATGGAGTGGCTGGTGCCAGTTTCTTTCCTTTGTCCACAAAGAAACCATGAAATTCCGGCACATTCTCGTAGCCTTCACCGATGAAGGTCACAATGGCTTGATGGGTGCCGTCTGGAAGATCTGATGCGAGACGGGTGATAGTGTTTCCATGGAAAGAAATCTTGAATGGCTCACCTCCGTCAATCTCTGCCATAAAGTAACCACTGTGGAGTTTACACATCATATCGAGTGAGGTGCCGGTGAACCCTGTGCGTATCTGCACACCAGGAAACGTGAAAGCAGGATGTAAGGAGTCAGAGAAATCTATCCGTCCAGTGTATTGGATGTTTGTGTCGGTCGGATGATATAGTGTCTTATTCGTATTCTTCTTTTGTGCTTGGCAACATAGGCTGAAAAACAATGACACGATAATTCCTATTAGATATTTTTGCATTTTTGTCTATTAAAAGTTGATAATCTACTTTTGCGTTTAGATTATATACTGACTGAAGTTTCTGAAATTCTTAAAAGATTGATGACAACTGGAGTTATGGACTGTATTAGAGCGACTGCTCCATTAGATGATCATTTGTAAGACTATCCTCCATATGCCGCAGGCTCGTTAAATCCCATTTTAAATTTCGAACCACTGGCATAAATCTTACATCTTAAATAATTAAATCTTTAAATTAACTCGGCTTCCTTTTTTACTTCAGAGAGTTGAGTTTCTAAACTGGAATCCTGTAATTCTTGTATAAAAACAAACATTTATTTTGCCAGTGGATGCCAGACAGGATTGAGTTCTATAGGCTCTCCAAACGACTTCACGATTTTTTCTCCTTCTTTACGGGTGAGTTCTTGTTCGTTTTTTGAATATTCGTATTCCTCACCGATTTCCCCGTCTTCAAGAACTGGGAAGGTGGCTATGCAGTTGAGAACATAATCCACATTGCTGTTTTTCACATGCGAATAGCTGGTGTAGTAGCAACCGGTGCCGCAACCTCCGGAGGTGAGCACCACATCTTTATAGAATGTAACACCATATTTGAAATTCTTTTCGCCTATGAGTTTCGCTTTTCCCTCGCTTACGCAATACAATGAGGAATTTTCCCCTTTCGAATCGCTCAGCCATATCTCAGGAGTGTCGTCATTGTCAACATCGATGAGGGCAAGCCGAGTCATCTCTGCGTCCTCATCGCTCATGATGGCATTTTCCGAGAAGGATTCCATGAGTTTGTCGTAGCATTCCACTTTTGTGGCATGATATCGCAGGTTCATACCGTCGAAGGTGTAGATATGATGAAGCGATGGTTCAATAAGGATGTTCTCAGGGTCGTGCCATCCATAGTAGGTCTCTTCCACGATAAGGTCCTTGCCTTTTCTCGGAAGTGAAAAGCTGAAGTAGTTGTCGGCATTCTCTTTGAAGAACGGTTTGAAGGAATTGACTGCGCTTTTCTCGGGAGTGAGGGTCTTGGTTGCAGGATTATAGTCGTAGAAGCAGATGAGGTCGATTTCAGGATCGACTGGATCTCCTAAATGCACGGCAAAGAGTCGGTGACCGTTGGTTCGTTTCCATATACATGCTTCAATATAGTCACCGTCGCCACCACCGTTGTCGGCGGAGACATAGCCGTTCGGCTGGTCAATAACGACATCTATGACAGGTCCGTTGTCGGGTATGTTGGTGGCATTGAATTTAGCCGGATTACGGTGTTTCAGCAGGATGGAATTGCCGGCGCCGGTCTCCCATTTCTTGTTGAAAGCTTCGAAGATGGGGATGATGCCTTCACCTTTCACACCTTTTATTATAGTTGATTGGAGTTTCTTGAGCATAGTGGCAGATGCTTCATTCTGGGCTGAGGCAGTTGTAACTAAGAGGCTGACTACCAAAACAGCTGATAAGAAAAGTGCATTAGTTTTCATAAGTAAATTGATGTTTTAGATTTGTAATTGATTTGTTGATAATATTGTTTTTTACTTCTGATGCTTGAACCGCTTAAGTAAATTCGAATGTTCCTGTAATGCCTGAACAAAATCATGCCTACAAAAAAACAATTAACTTCTGTTCCTCTTTTTATTTCTTATCATGGTTCTTCTTATAAATCCGCCCTCCCTGTCGTGCACCAAAAACACCTCCGCATAAAGTGGCAAAGAATGTCGCCAATGCACCTAATTCAGCCTTTCCGCCTGAATATAAATAATAGCTTGCGATAAGCAGTGCAATTGCACCGATAATAAGTAAAAAATCTAATACTTTCATGTTATTATAATAATCATTAATCCTATAATTTCTGATGAACTGTTATTCATGAAGAAGATTCTTCAGAAGCTGTTGACTCATCGCTTGAAATTTGAGATGTGCTTTTAGGATCTGTCCAACCTCGTCTGAAATCGGCATCGTTGTTGTATCGTTTCTCCATCTCATTTATCCAGTCTTCTAGGCTGGGACCGCAGTAACGGGGGTCATACATGGCATACCAGTCGGGATGTGTGGGTTTGGAAGAGAAAACTGAAGGTGATGTGGTGTGGGAGGATGAATTGCTGACTGATGCTGACTTTTCAGACTGCTCCTCTTCGCCAAAAATTTCAGAGGCACTATACATTTCGCCATCTTCGTCTTCAACCAGACCTGATTCGCCCAACAGGCGATAAGTGTGTCCGTCGGGACCAACAAAGGTGTTCCCGTCAGCCGGAGAATGATTGGGCTGATCGCCTTTATGTGTGTCGTCTGTCTTCATCCTTAATCATTTTTGTTAGTTGACTCCCAATACAGGGCTGTTCTTCCTAATAATATTAAAATGTCCAAATAATCTAATATATCGTAAATCTTTAAATCATAAATTATTTTGTCTTTTACAATGCAAAGTTAACAAAACTTTTCAAAAAAAAATTCTTTTAATCACTTTTTTTAGTTTACTTGGCACTACTTTTAAAATAACTATTACTTTTCATGTTCAAGAATACATTTTGACACACCCCTCATCGGGAAATGTAAGCTTGTCATTTAATTTCAAGGTAGTCGCGTAATGCGTTGACATATTCCTCAAATGCCTGTTTACCTGTTTCTGTCACACTGCACGTGGTCAGCGGTTTCTTGCCGTCGAAGCTCTTTTCCACGTTGATGTACCCTGCTGCCTGGAGCTTCTCAAGCTGAACGCTCAGATTGCCTGCGGTCGCTTGTGTCTGCTGTTTGATATAGACGAAACTCGCCTGTTCGCAGTTCATCAGTATTGACATCACGGCCAGCCGCAATTGAGAGTGGAGCAGGGGATTCAAATCGCGGAGCATTGCTTCTTGGCTTTAGCGTTCAACACATGTCCTGGAATAATCATTGTGGCAACGAAGCTCATGACAAATAATGGAATTA
>JAEEOB010000004.1 GCA_016284045.1 Bacteroidaceae bacterium | reverse complement strand
TTCAGACGATTTACAGTTTATTAGCGAGTAGATTTGTTCTTGCAGCCGCAGAAGCATAGCGAGCTATGGTCCAAGGCAAAAGGACAAAGATGCCGCTAAGAAACGTAAAGCGTCGAAGCACAATAGAGCACCCATGAAATAATAAAAACTAATTTATAGAAGTACCCTTAAACATGATGAACAGACTGTGTAAACAAATCATAAGCGTCGTTATGGTAGCGTTGACTGTAGGGCTGATGGCGTTTCAATGTGATGATTGTTATGATGCTTCATACGGAAAAACGATGAAGAGGCCCTGTCAGTTACATGTACGCAACCTGTCGGAACGAAAAGTCCATATTTGTGTTGCCGGCTTAACCAGAGATGACAGCGACAGCGCCGGACACAGACTGTCCCGTCAAATCTTCAGAGAGGTCATACCTGGAACGTCTGGTGTTGATATTGATGTATATGCTGTTGAGCAAGACGGCATGGGCAATCAGACCAAATGGTATGACTATTTCACTGATGGGGTGGAAGTGATGTGTGTTGCAGTAGCAGACAGCAGAAAGAGCCTGGAGAAATGGCTTGAGATGCGCAATGATTCTTTGTTGCTCGACTTGCGCGAATGGACTGCCGATTCGGTTCGTGTGAACATGTCGGAAATAGAATACGTTTATTATGGACCAGAGAACTATTAAATCCATATCAATATGAAAACAAAACTCATATTATTGTTTATTCTTCTGATACCTGTGACCACTGTGAATGGTCAGGAGAAGAAATGGGAATTCGGTGTCAATGCCGCTATCGGACTTGGTGAATGCGGTCGCTTCTACGACGGTTATCATTATAGTAACAATGAATTTGGAACTTTAAAAGCTGGATTGGAGGCTACATATCATTTAAATGACCGTTGGTCGCTGAGGGGTGGAATCGACGTTGTTTATGCCAAAGACGTTGACGACGATGATTATTGGCGACATTACGAGAAGAGAATGAATAATGAGATTGAATGTTGTTTTACCTTCATTCACGTTCCAGTCGTGCTGCAATTCACAATAGCCAGATGGAGAGAAAACCGGCATAAGCTTGTGCTGGGTATCGGTCCTTCATTCAATTTCACCGTCGGACAAGATGACTACGATTTTGACAGCCGCTTTACTCCTCCCTTAGAAGATCATCCAAACTCTTTTTATGCCAAGCGCGCGTCTGTGCTCGACGGTCAGTCGAAAATCAAGTCATTTAACATCGGTATCCAGCCCAGTTTTGCCTATCACTACCGGCATTGCCGTTTCTCTCTTGAGGCAAACATCGGACTGCTTGACATGAATAAAAAATATGCGGTCAAGACCGGACACCGCTATATCTATCATGTGTGGCCGACGTTCTCGTATTATTTCTAACTCAAATTTCGGTTTTAAAAATAAAAATCAAAAAAACTTCATTTTTAATCGTATAGCTTGAGTAGGGTTAATTATAGTAGAGGAAAAATAATAACGTTTACAGTGAAGATAAAAGGTTGAGCAATTAAAAATGAAGAAAAAAACCTGACGGTTTCAGGAAAAAAACCGCTTCGCGGAAAAAAAACCATCCGGATGATTTCCATGTAAACATCATAAAATCAACTCACAATCTAAATCAGAAACTGGAGTTTCTAAATATAACGATTATGATTAACAACACAATAAAGATTATCTTGTTTGCATTGGTCGCTTTGCTGATAGCTTATTATCTTTCTGGTTGTAGAATTGTTGAATCAGGAGACAATAAACCTCAATCGGAAACAGGCTCGACAACCGGCAACAACGGTGGTCCTCATCGGGTTTATGACAATGAGTAATGAAATATACAGAAAGAAAAAGATATTTTTCAAATCTTATTGACTGATAGGAATAGTAGTATGAAAAAGAAAGAGATAAAAAAACAAATAATAATTTCTTTTATTGTCATGTTGTTATGTCAGTCGTGCAGTTTTTTTTCTTATATGACATTCATGGACGATGAAGTTGTTTTTCCTCAGGTCATTGAGACAAGGTATGACAAAAACAGGTTGGAATATATAAGTTCAAGTTGCGAATATATTAAAGACAATCCAAAACATAATAAGAGTAATCATTTGAAATTATACATTAAGTCAAAGGAAGGTAATAAAATAAAAAAATGCAAAATTTTTATTAATGGAGTAAAAATAGAGAATGAATGTTACACGCAAGGCGATCTCTCAAAAAAAATATATGATGGAATGAATCTGGTTAGAGTGAATTTTAATTCAGAATCGTTCTCAAATGATACGATTAGTGTGGAATTGATCGGAAAGAAAAGGAAAACATTATTTGATGGAGTTTTTTTATTTGATGAAGAACGCTGTTCTTGGAATGTTTATAATTCAGAGGATCATTCTAAGGATTCGTTACATGAAGTTCTCCGTGACTGCAGGTTAGAGCATAATGATAATATGTATGCCCACAAACTACGTGATGATGGTTTGTATAAATTATTTAAACGGTGTGACTCTGTTTTATATTCTCCTAATCCGAATGTTGTTATTAGTAACAATAATGCTTACAAATGGTTAAAAGCAACGAAAAGGTTTTAAGTAAACTAAGCATGTTCAATATAAATAAAAACAACAAATTCTGAAATATGTAAAATACATTTAAAAATCGGGAAGATAAAACAATCTTTTCAGGTGTTTCCGTTAATTATAATTAAGTCAGTGGGTTAAATTATGTAAACGTTCAGTTCGCCAAGTTAATAATTGATAACTTTGCAAAAGAAATCATTACCATTTTAGTTCTGCTTTTGTTATTCTTTGTGATGGATATCTTCTTTCTGAAAGGTCAACAACCATTTTCTAGATTTGATTCTATGACGACTGTGATTTTACAAAAAGCCCGTAAGAGCATCATGTATTTTTATATCCTCTTGTTTGTGACTCTTCAGGGCTGTAACGTGGCAAGGTTCATGTCGGATGATCAGCAATGCACTTTCGACGGCGAGCATGGGAATATCCGTGAGCATATCGACATTGACGGCTATTATTATATTGGAGACAAAGACAACTGCGAAGATGAGACGTTCCGTTACATCCTGTTTTTTGAGGACGGAAGTTTCAGTGTTTTTTATTGGAAGGAGTTGGGACTCAACCGCAACGACCCATTCAAATACACAGGAATGCCAGACATTGACTTAAGAGCGAATATCGGAAGACCTTTCGAAAACTCGTCCGTTCTTTGTAACAAATATGAATTGGAAGGCGGCGCTTATAGAATCACAGGAGACTCCATCATCTGTGAATCCACCTTTAAGAACTTCATGTACGACCATGGCCGAAGGCGTGTGAGATTCATCTTTAAAATCATTGACCGCCATACGCTGGAACCCATGCAGCTGTCCGTCTATTCAAAAAATGATTATCCCAGCACCTTTGATACGGTGGAGATGAAAGCAAGGTGGGGTGGAGACGGTTTGTACCATTTTGTCCCGGCAAAAAACCTGCCAGAGCCCAAAAACATGTACTGCAAGAACCGGCGGTTCATGTGGGATAAGGGCAGTAATTACCGGAAATACAAGAGAGAAAGAGCGGCTTACAAAAAGGAGCGGCGTAAAGCAAAGAAGCTTCAGCAGACAATAACGGCAAAACCATTGTGTTTCACGAAAGGGGAACATACATTCTATTTTGATGACGAGCATGGAGACATCAACACCCTCATTGACATCAACGGTTATTATTTCATCGGTGACAAGTCGGAACGTACGAAGTGGGACGGACGTTTTATGATGTTTTTTGAAGACGGCAGTTTTTCCATTATCCGATGGAAAAACTCCACATTCAGCCTTCCGCTTGACACAATCGGTGTTCCTGGCATCGACTTGACAGCGAACCTTCCTGTTTATAATCCCGATTGGACTGGATTAATCTCCCAGACGGAATACCCGGAACTAACAGGCGGAACTTACGTCATAAAAGGAGACACCATTATCACAGAATATGTGGCTTCTGTGGTTGAACTCGGAAGAAAATATTTGTTCACGAGAAGCTTTAAGGTTGTTGACCGCCATACACTTGACCCCATCCACTGGACGAAACGGTCGGAAGACAGAATCATCTATGATGTTGATTGCTCCACGTTCAAGAACCGCTATGGAGACGGTCTCTATCATTTTGTGCCTGCCGTGAACTTGCCATCTTCAGTTGACATGACCAACAAACGTAAGAAGTACATGTGGAAAGACTATAATAAATGGAAGAACTATCTGAAAGAAAGAAAAGAATTTATGAAACAATATAAGAGACGACAGCTTGATTCGTCTAAGGATAATTAAAAAAAGTGATTCGAATTATCCGACTGGTTATATGAAAATTCTGGCTGTAATCATACGAATAAAAACAATAATACTTTATTTAATAATAATTTAACAACCATTTTTTATGAAAACAAAATCTTTTTTATTTTTGATGTCTGTTTTACTTGTTGCAGGTGTTGTTTGTTTATCGTGCAACAAGGACGATGACAATGAGGTCGTAAAACTAAGTGATTCTATTATTGGAGGATGGACTACCGGATTTCATGAGTCTCACATGTATAGTACTCCTGAGGATTGGTGTTTTTATAGCCAGCACTACGAATATTACAGCTCGAATGGTTACATGGCTTATATTTTTGCTTATTTCGACAAGGATAAGAAATTCACTCAGTATTCTATTTACGAAGGCCCTTATACCGTCAAAGACAATATATTGGTTCAGCCTGAGTCGTTCGGTGAGACTTTAAAATTTGATGTTCAAAAGAACAAGTTCACACAGTTTTATGAAGACAATGGCGAGACTCATTCCAGGGTTTTCACACGCGTAAGCGAAAATGAGATTAAAAAATATATTGACGCCCCTAAAAACGACCTTATCGGATATTGGGGTGGATCTTATCATAGCAATAATGAGAATGGTGAGGTATTTAAGAAATATTTGATTTACAAACAAGGTGGTAAGGTTGATGAACTGACTGTGTATTTTGAAAATGAGATTTCTCAAAAATTCATTCGTTCGACTATCAGACATGGTCAATGGTCGTTCGACGACTTGGTGCTGACCGAAAAATTCCCTGATGTTTCCCATAAGTTTTTGGTTTCTTTCTTAGGCAACAGTTTTTGGAAAGACATTATAGATTCTGATGACTACAAACTGAATGGAGGTGGGGTTAGATGTCAATGGCCTGATATTCAGGAATATTATGATAAGGCGAAAGAGGAATAACTCATTGTTTTGATGTATATCTAATAGGGTGTGCCAACTCATCGTGGCACACCCTATTTGTATCTGAAAAAATCTGTACTCGTCATTAAAAGAGCAAAAAAAAGCCGTGATATTTTGTGATACAAAATGTTTTTCTTATTTTTGCAATCGGTAGGGGACGTTAATCGGAGAGATGATGCGAGTGGCAATCTTCCACTCTGTTTTTCCTGTTATTTCTCCCTGTTATTACTTCCATTCCGCAGGAATTAACTCCCATTTTCAAAGAAAATTAACACCCAATTAAAAACATGAACACTTTATCCCGTCGTTTCATTCTGGCAGCCGCATTGGCATTACCCTTGACGGCAGCCGCCCAAATCCGCCTTAATCAGGTGGGTATGTATCCCAAGCAGGAGAAAACTGCCGTGCTTGAAGGAACAACCAAAGCCAAACAGTTTACAATCACCAATGCCAAGACCGGCAAGGTGGCAATCAAAGCCGATGTGGTCCGCACCTCTGTATCGCCGTGGTCGAAGAAAGAGCGTACGGTCATCGACTTCAGCAGTCTGACCGAGCCGGGCACCTACACGCTGAAATGTGGTGACGAGACTGCTACGTTCACCATCAAGTCCGACGCGCTACATGAGCTTACCGTAGCTGCACTCAAGTCGTTCTACCTGAACCGCAGCGGTATGGCCATCGAGCGGACATACGCCGGCGAGTATGCCCGTCCGTTAGGTCATCCCGACACGCTGGTGTATATCCATCCCGCTGCCGCCAGCTTAGGCAGACCGGAAGGTACCACCATCTCGTCGCCTCTTGGTTGGTACGATGCCGGCGACTTCAATAAATATATTGTCAACTCGGCTTTCTCCGTAGGCATTGTTCTGGCCTCCTACGAGCAGAACAAGCAAAGTTTTGACGCCCTGAAGGCGAATATCCCGGAGAGCGGCAACCGCACCGCCGATGTGCTTGATGAGCTGATGTACAACCTGAAGTGGATGCTCACCATGCAGGACCCCTACGATGGCGGTGTTTATCATAAGCTGACCACACCCTCGTTCGAGGCGTTTATCATGCCGACTGAATGTAAGCAGAAGCGCTATGTGGTGCAGAAAAGCACGGCTGCAACGCTCGACTTCGCTGCTGTGATGGCACAGGCGGCAAGGATCTACAAGGGAAATCCCGATTATCCGGGCTTCTCCGAGCAGGCGTCGAAAGCCGCGTTGGCTGCATACGGATGGGCGGAGCGTTTCCCCGACATGCTTTATCTTCAGGGCCGGATGAGCGAGATGTTCAAGCCGGCAGTCTCCACAGGTGAGTATGGCGACCGTAATCTGGAGGATGAGTGGTTCTGGGCCGCCACCGAGCTTTATCTGCTCACCGGCGACAAGTGGTTTGCGGGAGTGGCAGACCAGTACCGCCCGCGGCATTTCACCACCCCCGTCTGGGGAGATGTCCGCACGCTCGGTGCCTACGACTGGATGATGCACCGTCCGCAGTCGCCTGTGGCACAGGAGTGCAAGCAGCAGCTTTTGGCTGCCTGCGACCGCATGATTGCGACTACTGCGACTTCCACTTTCCAGACACCAAACGGCAACTCGCCCCGTGAGTTCGGATGGGGCTGCCTGGCGGAGACTTTCTGCGCGAACGGCCTCTCTTTCCTTTATGCTTACCGGCTGACGGGCGACAGCAAATACCTGAAAGCGGCGCAGCAGGACGCGGATTACATCCTCGGACGTAATGCCACCGGCTATTGTTATGTCACTGGGTTCGGCACAAAAAGTCCGATGCACCCTCATCACCGTCTTTCTGCTTCCGACAACATTGAAAAACCTTTCCCGGGAATGCTCGTAGGTGGTCCGAACCCGGGACAGCAGGACAAGGAAAATGTGAAGAACTATCCGTCGAATCAGCCCGACGAGTCATACATCGACGTGACCGACTCCTATGCCTCCAATGAGATTGCCATAAACTGGAGTGCCTCTCTGCTTGCTATGCTCGGATGGCTGGAGGCTGCCTATTGATATTTGCCCTCATTTCGAGGTGCCGCCAGAATTTTTAATTTAGTAATATAAGATATAGGCTGGGATTGTGGTCGTCTTGACCGCACTAATGGCTGGTGAAGGCATAGCCTAATCATATTTATATAGTTATTATTTGTCTATGCAGCAACGAATATCATTGGCTTCCGACTATATGGAAGGGGCACATCCGAAGATAATGGAGCGCCTGATGAAGACCAATCTGGAGAAGACGGGTGGCTATGGCTATGACCCCTATTCCTTGCAGGCAAAAGAGAAAATACGAGTGGCTTGCGGCTGTCCTGACGCGGAGATTCAGTTTCTGGTGGGCGGCACGCAGACCAACGCCACCGTCATCAGTGCGCTGCTCCGCTCGTATCAGGGGGTGATTGCCCCCGACACCGGGCATATCAGCCAGCATGAGGCGGGTGCTGTGGAGCTGGGTGGTCATAAGATTTTGACGTTGCCTCACCGTCAGGGCAAAATCAGCGCTGACGATATCGACCGGTTTGTAAATGACTTCTATGCCGACGGGAATCACGACCATATCGTGTTTCCCGGGATGGTGTATCTCTCGCAGCCTACAGAATACGGGTCAATTTACAGCAAGGCGGAACTGA
Source organism: Bacteroidaceae bacterium (assembly GCA_016284045.1). GTDB lineage: Bacteria > Bacteroidota > Bacteroidia > Bacteroidales > Bacteroidaceae > UBA3839. The sequence continues at coordinate 11,147 of JAEEOB010000004.1, read as the reverse complement.
CTGCCGTCCATGAGGTGTGCCGCCGCCACAGCTTGCTGCTATATATCGACGGAGCACGTCTGGCTTATTCACTGGCAAGTCCTGAGAACGATGTCGGTCTGAAGGATTTGGCGAAATTCTGCGATGCCTTCTATATCGGCGGCACGAAATGCGGAGCTTTGTTCGGTGAGGCGGTTGTCGTGCCCGACCCTGAGCTGATTCCCCATTTCTTCACTGTCATCAAGCAGCATGGGGCATTGATGGCTAAAGGACGGGTTGCAGGCATCCAGTTCGACACGCTCTTCACCGATGACCTTTATCTGAATGTAGGCAGACATGCCCTTGAGGCGGCAGCCTATCTGAAAGCGGGGCTGCATCAGCGGCAAATCCCATTCTTCTTTGAGCCTCCTACCAACCAGCTGTTCGTCATCCTCCCTGATAAAACCATCAGTGAACTGTCTGACCATGTGGAGTTCTGCTTCTGGGAGAAACATGGTAACGGCCACTCGGTGGTGAGGCTTGCCACCAGCTGGGCAACCACGCGTGAAGAGATTGACCAGTTTCTTGGGTTCCTATAACTCATGAATTTTAGGAATTAATAGAGTTTTTCATGGCACGATTATTTGCGGGATTGAGAAAAAATGTGTATTTTTGCTGACAGATAATTTGTTTTTAGTTCTTAGCTTTTAGTTTTTAGTTGGTTAGATTTGTTGATGGGTTTTGTATGGTTTGATTTTGATTCTAATATCGATTTATCATTGGCAAAACTATTGCCCACGAGCAGCAGGCTCGTTAACTCCCTTTTAAATTCCGAACCACTTGCATAAATCTTACATCTTACATAATTACATCTTTACATCTTACATAATTAAATCTTACATCTTACATAATTAAATCTTTAAATTAACTCGGCTTCCTTTTTTACTTCCAAAACTTGAATGAAATAATATAACTCCCAATAAAATAATGAACGAAGTTGGCTATGGATTAGGAGAGCAGATGCGTCGCGGACGGATTGAGGTGGTATGCGGCACGATGTTCTCGGGAAAAACCGAGGAACTTATCCGACGTATGCGCCGTGCGCAGTTTGCCCATCAGAAAGTGGAAATCTTCAAGCCTGGCATTGATGTGCGCTATAGCGAGCAGGACGTGGTGTCCCACGAGGGTACATCTATCCCTTCAACTCCAGTCGACTCATCACAGAGCATACTGCTGCTTGCGGGCGACAGTGAGGTGATCGGCATCGACGAGGCGCAGTTCTTCGACGATGGCATCGTCGATGTGTGCAATCAGCTGGCTTATGAGGGCGTGAGGGTGATTGTGGCAGGACTCGACCTCGACTTCAAGGGTGTGCCTTTCGGACCGATGCCAAAACTCCTTGCCATCGCCGACGACGTGACCAAAGTCCATGCCATCTGTGTGCGCTGTGGTGCGCTTGCCTACGTCTCCCATCGCATCGTCGAAGGTGATCGGCAGGTGCTGCTTGGCGAGACCAAGGAGTATGAGCCGCTCTGCCGCCAATGCTATCAGTTAGCGACTCAAGAAACACCAAAAGAGAGCCAAACCTCGTTGTTTTAGCTCTCTTTTAACTGGGAGTAATATTCCTATGGGATAGTAAGTTATATTTTCTGCGAAAATAGAAGTTATATCCCTTCGGGATAGGGAGTAAAAGGGGAGAGATTCTTACAACACATCGATGATGACGCGCCGGTAGGATACCAGCCGGAAGGGGCTGTTGTCGTGGACCTCGCAAATCAGATGGAGTTGTTTTCCCGACAAAGTCGGCGGGATAATGAAATCGATGACGGGAGAATCGGGTGTGGGTAAATCAATGCTGGGTGCAGACTCACCGACGGGCGTCTGCTCCCACCACAGAAAATCCAGCTTTTCTTTTTCCGGATCATAGCTTTTTCTTGCATTCAGCTTTATCCGTTGGCCCGCTTTTGCCTTGATGCAGACGGGGGCAATCCCTTTCTTTCCGTTGATGATGACAACGGGGTTTGTCGTGCCGTGTCCTTCCGCTGCCCATTGCATCCGTGCGGCGAAATCATTGAATATGTCGGTATAGAACCGCTTTTCGAACTTGTCGGAATAACTTTTCACAGGCTGATGCCAGTTGGTCCATGCCTTGGTCATGTTGTCAGGCGAGAGTGCGAACTCATGGTAGCCTCCCCAGCCCACCTGCATGGGGTCGCTCGGGTCGTTCAGCCCGTTGGGCATACAGTGCAGGAAACTGGGTGTGTCGCCTTCCACTCCGTATTTGTTTTTCGGGTAAATGCTTCCAAGCGCGCCGTGGCCTTGAATGAGGCGTGCATACTGGTCCCAGTTGTCGCTTCCCAGGCTGTTCTGGTTGAGCCATGCCGACTCGTCCCAAATAAACGTCAGGTCATCGGCGAACTCTCTTCTGAGCCATTGATGGGAGCTGTAGTCCAGTTCCTTCCGCTTTGCCCAGACCATGTCCTGGTCGGTGATGGTGTAGAGACGAATTTTGTGGAGAATTTTCTTCAGCTCCTCCTCGCTCCGTTCCTGCTTCAAACGCCAAATTGCCTGAGCCAGCGTGTTGGCGCTTCCCCATGCGCAGAAAAAAATGGGGCGGCTGTCGTCCTCATCCAGCAGCTCAATGATTTTACGGCTGCCCTCTGAGTCGTTGTCTTCGCCAATCACGCCGATTCCAGCCCGCTGACTGCCCATGAGGGCACGGCTGCGAAGATAGTCGGGGCTTGGCCAGTAGCCCAGCCGTTGAGGCTTGTTCTGCTCTTTCTCTATAGGATAGAAAAATTTCTGGTTCGACCGTTGAGCGAAATTCATCAAGTCGGCTTCATATTTGTCGATGACGTTGTCGAGAAATTTTGCCCAGTCAGCAGGGTAGGGGTCACAGTTCCAGCCCACAGTGGTGATAATGGCTTCGATTTCAAAACGGTCGGCGTAGGCCATCAGGCGGATGGCAGACTCCGTGTCGTCGGGCTCCAGGTCGGCAGGACAGATATCGGTCATCACCACCAGGCGCGGCTTGAATTCCGATGCCATGGCTGTCCGTGCCTGCGCTGTGCCGGAAAAACAGCACATCAGTAGAGTAAGCAGGAAAGAATAGGAGGGTGTCATTTTATTATTATTTGAGTAGTTCTTATAGTTTCCTATAATATCCTATAGCATCCTATAATATCCTATAGCATCCTATAATATCCTATAGAAAAAAACCCAACTACAGACTAAAAAACTTATCACTTGAAAGTCCACCAGTCGAGGTATGTGTCACCGCTGGTCTTGTCGAAGCAGATGTAGAGGTCGTGAACTTCTTTTGCATTCTTGACATCTGCCTTGAACACCTTGTAGTTGTCAGCTGAGCCAGTGCTGTTGATGGTGGCTGTTCCTACAACCGGACCGTCCTTGCTGTCGAGATGCAGGATGATGGTGGCACTGCCTGTGGATGCGGCGGTGATGGCGAATGATTTCGCCCCTTTCTTTCCGAAATCCACACCGCGCAGCTTGATGTACTCACCGTCGTTCAGGTCGAAGATATACATGTTGCGGCGGCCGGTGGAGTTGGGCATGTCAGCCACCACGCCCGTGTTCGGAATACCCATCTTCGCGCTTTTCAGTCCGTAGCCCCATGCCATCGTCTCTGCCTCCACACGTTTGTAAGGGTCGAGCCAGTGAATCTGCTTCATCGGCTCCTGGTCGAGCCAGTAGGGCACTTCCTGAATTGTACCGTCGTCGTTATAGCTGATTTCTGTTGCCGACACGCTACGGCGCTCGTGATGCACGAAGGTGTCGAGATGCATCAGGTCGTAGTTCTGACCGAACACATACGATTTCCCTTTGTAGTCGCAGATGCCGGGGTGGTTGCCGCGGTCGCGCTCTGTCGGACGCATGATGTAGCCTTTCGACTTCCAGGGACCTGTGGGAGAGTCGCTCATCGCATAACCCAGTGCCTCGGGGCAGCAGGTGGATGCATAGCCAAGATAATAATGGCCGTTGCGTTTGTAGAACCATGGTCCCTCCTGATAATGCTCAATCTTATAGTCGAGTTTCACCACCTCGCTCTTCAGCGAAATCATGTCGTCGTTCAGCTTGGCATAGTAGGTGTGGGGGTTGCCCCAGTACATATAGGCCTGACCGTCGTCATCGGTGAACACCGACGGGTCGATGTCGTTCCAGTGGCTCTGATCCCATACCAGCGGCTTGCCGAGCGGGTCTTTGAATGGTCCGTAGGGTGAGTCGCTCACGAGCACGCCTATGCCATGGCCGTGGAGAGGTGCATAGAGATAATATTTGCCGTTGCGCTCCACCGTCTGGATAGCCCATGCGCCGTTCTCGCGGCTGCGCCACGTGAAGTCCTTGAGTGAAGCCACAGCACCGTGCTCTGTCCAGTTTGCCATGTCGGTGGTTGACCACAGCAGCCAGTCATACATGAAGAAGCCGGCGGAGTTTTTCTCGTTCTCATCAGGGATGTCCTCCGGCGATGCGTCGTGGGAGGTGTAGAGGAAGAGGGTGTCGCCCACGATGAGCGGGGATGGGTCGGCTGTATATTTCGTCTGGAACAGCGGCATGTTCACCTGCTCCATCCCGCGCATCTCCCACCAGTCGAAGTTGAAGAGCTTCGGTCCTTTACGTCCGGTGAACACGAAATAGAGGTCGCGTGTGCCTTTGCCGATCTCACGGAAGTCCATGGTCAGCGTCTGCCATTTCTCCCAGCCACCGGTGCCAGGCACGTTCAGCTTGCCGAGAAGCTGACCTTTCACGCTGTCGAGTCTCACCTCAATCTGTCCGCCACGCAGACCACTTGCCACGCGGGCGGTGAAGGTGCGGGGAGTCTTGTCGCCGAACTCCACTTGCTGTAGTTTGATATAGTCACCGTTGTGGATGTCGGTCACATACACGCCCACCTCGCTGTTCTGCTCTGTCTTCACACCTTTGGAGAACGCCATCGTCTCTGCCTCCACCTTACGGTAGGGGTTGAAGCTCTGAACTGGCTTCACACCCTCATCGGTAGGCATGATGGTCGGGAAGCTGCCGTCGGCATTATAAGTAAACTCCTCCACTGCCACGCTACGTCCGAAGCCGCCGCCGCCCGGGAGCTTGCCGGTGTGGTAGAAGAAGTAGCTGTGCCCTTTATAATCAGCCACACCGCAGTGGTTGGTGAACGACTTGGTGTCACACAGCGGCATGATTTCGCCTGCGTATTTCCACGGGCCAGTGGGCGAGGGGGCGGTGCTGTAGCTGATATGCTCGGGCACACCGCCAGCGGCATAAAGCAGCTGATAGGTGCCGTTGCGCTTGGTCAGCCAGGGACCCTCCACGTAGGAGTCCTTGTATTGCTTGCCCTGCTCACGTTCGTTCATTGGAGGGGATCCGAACGCATCCTCGGTCATCGGCAGCATGCCCAGCTCGCCTGAGTAGCTCACCATGTCACGGTTCAGTTTCAGGTAATAAACACGGGGATTGCCCCACATCAGCCATGCCTGACCGTCGTCGTCGATAAACACCGTCGGGTCGATATGGTCCCAGCTGCCATTCTCAAACAGCGGCTTGCCGATGGCATCGCGGAACGGACCGGTGGGGGAGTCGCTCACTGCCACTCCTATCGCCATGCCTTTCGAGATACGCGAGTGGGCGCAGATATACCAGTAGTACTTACCGTCCCGTTCTACGCACTGGCTCGCCCATGCGCGGTCGTCTGCCCACGAGAAGCTCTCGAGTGCTAACGGGGAGCCGTGGTCAGTCCAGTTCACCATGTCGTCGGTGGAATAGATACGCCACTCCTGCATCCAGAAGAAGTCGGCTCCGTCCTCATCGTGGCCGGTATAGACATACATACGGTTGTTCGCCACCATTGGTGCCGGGTCGGACGTACACCATGTCTGTACGAACGGATTCTGGGCGGACAGCTGGCTTGCTCCTGCCATCGCACCCACCAGAAGAATTGTTTTTAATCGTTTCATATAATTAATGGTTTTATGGTTTTGCAGTTTTTCTAGTTTTTCTAGTTTTTTCTAGTCTTCCTTAGTCTTCCCTAGAACTAATAACTAAAAAACTAAATCGCGGTATTTCTTTGAATCGCGTACGAAAACGGGGATATAAGCCTTGGTAACCGGTGTGGTGACGGTCTGGCCGCCTTCGTAGTGGGTGCCGGTGCGGTAGTCGCGCCAGCCTTCCTTACATTTGGGCAGGTAGGTATTCCATTCGCTCACACCGCCTTCGGTCACCGGGCTGATGAGCAGCGACGGACCGAACATATACTCATGTTTCTGCTTTAGTGCCTCTGGGTCGTCGGGGAAGTCGAAGACGAAGGGCCGCATGATGGTGTAGCCGTCGGTGCTCACCATTTTGGCGCACTGCTCGATATATGGCATCAGTTTCTCGCGTTCCTCCAGGCAGCTTTTGATGATGCTTTGTGCTTCTGCCCCGTAGTTCCAGGGCTCCGTGTTGCTCATGTAGCCGTGCACACGCATCAGCGGCAGATATACGCTGGTCTCTATCCAACGGAGCATCCGCTCGATGTAAGCCTGGTCGTTATATTGGTTGCCGGGACGGAAGAAACCGCCGGCATCGTAGGTCCACCAGGGGATGCCGGCTGCCTGCATGCCCATACCGGCTGTCAGCTGACGGCGGAAAGTCTCCCAGTCGTTGCCCACGTCGCCGCTCCAGAGGGCGGATCCGTAGCGCTGGATGCCGGGGAACCCGCAGCGGGTAAGGATCATCGGCTCTTTGCCTGCTTTCACCAGTCCTTCATACACGGTTTTGTTCACCAGCAGCGGATAGACGTTGCGTACGCGCTCGCCAGCCCATTTGCCACCATTCACACGCCGTCCAACAAGGTCGTCGTTCTCCGGCTCTGTGGCGTCCTGCCACCAGGCGTCGATGCCCAGCGGCACGAGCCTTTCGTTGAAGTTACGCCAGTAGGCGGCGGCAGCCTCAGGGTTGAAGAAGTCAATCCAGTCGGTGCCCGGAATGTAATACTGGTCTTGGCTCATCTGCTTGCCGACTACGCTGTTCTTGTCGATTTTCGACCACACGCTCACCATCAGGCGTATGCCCATACGGTGGAGACTGTCAGTCAGTGCTTTCGGGTCGGGATAATGCTCCTCGTCGAACTGCATGGAGTTCCAGCCGTATTTGCCCCAGTACTGCCAGTCCTGAACAATCATGCGGATGGGCATCTTTTCGTCTTTGAAGCGGCGGGCGGTCTTCAATATCTCGTCGGACGAGTGGAAACGCTCACGGCAGTGGATATAGCCTAGAGCCCATTTCGGCATTTCCGGACAACGGCCGGTCAGGTCGCGATAGGAGGCGATGATTTCGTCGGCGGTGCCCACGAATACGGTGTAATCGACTGCTTCCGAAACAGGCGACCGGAAAGTGGTTGTGTTCTCAACCTTATGGTAATATACAGATGGTTTGTCATCGCGAGTGAGCTCGGCGCTCAGCTGATGTTCCCCGGCTGTCAGATGCACGATGGTGGAGGCTGTAGGCGGAAGCCACATGTTCTGCATCTCTATCACGGATTTCCCGTCTATGGTCAGGTTGTGGCGGCGAGCCATCTTCTGTCCCACGTCGAGCAGGAGCGCATAATCGCCGCTCTCTGAGATGTTGAGGGTGGCTTCGAAGATATGGCGTTGGCGAACCTCACGCTTACCTCCTTCGGTGGAGGTGACATTCACCACTTCCTCTTGACCCTTTCCTTCGCGCTTGGTCAGCACCACCTGCTGGTCGGAGGGGTTGAACTCCGTCATGCCGTAGTTGTTCCAGAGGATGCCGTACCCTTTGCTCGACACCATCATCGGGATGGATATCTGGGTGTTTACCTGCGTGAGCCGGCGGGGCAGTCCCCGCACGTTGCTGTAGCCGTCCTGAAACTGTCCGAGTCCGAACTGGTAGTCGTCGGATGGGGAGTCGAAGGTCAGGGTAGCCACGCCGTTCTGCAGTTCATGTTTGCGGGCGGTGAACACTGTTTTCCCTTTCTTGTCCTTCACAGTCACGACATTCCCTTTCGAGTCGATTTCAACTTTTATATTGTTTTTCTTCAGGTCATCATGGCGTACATACAGCCAGTCGGGCAGGGGGTCGTCAGCAGTTGCTGCCCCCTTGCTGTACTGAATTCTCACTGCGTTGCTTGCCACGTTTGTAACTGTCAGCCATCCGTCAGCGAACGGCAATTTCTTCGCACATTGTCCTGGCAAGCTGAACAACATGAGAAGGAAGAAAATAATCGATTTGAGATTCATGAGTTATAAGTGTTATTTTTCTTTCTACAAAGTTACGTATCTTTTTATGGACATAAAAGGTTTTTTGTTTCAAATGCTATCTTTTATGTAACTTTATAACGTAAAACAATAAAAAAACAGCGGCGATATCAGTTTTCCTGATACCTCCGCCGATTCAAGGTGATGACTATCGTATGCTGTCGGTTGTGATTACCGGTGCTGAGATTCCCAGTTGTTTTTCCTGTTCTTCAATAAAGCTGAGGGGAACCCATTCGCCGTAGCGTGATAGCCAGATATCCCAGTAGATTTCTATAGCCTGCCGCTGTGCCTTTGTCAGTTCCTATTCAATTTTCACATTCCGCCCAACAGGACATCGGCTAGGTTTGTGGACTGTGCTGGAGTGATAACTCCATTAGATTTTCGTTTGCAAAATTACACTGTTATGTACGAACAGCAAATTTTTCTATTGTTAAAGTGTGGTTTTCAGTAAATTGAAGCATTATAAGTTGAAAACACTGCTCATTTTTGCTTTTGACAATCGTCTTCGGGCATCGAGCCCTCGACGGCTGACGCGGACGGGACGTCCACGCCCCCAGCCGAAGCCGATGGTGCTTCCACCGTTTTAATATCAGTCAGCAGCCCGGCAGTCATCGACTGGGATAGTGGGCGTCCCGCCCGCACATCCGACTGGCGGAACACGGTCAAACATCATACAGAATCATCTTCCTCATCCAATTGCAGAAGTACCCTTTTTTATTGGAAACAATCCTCCCTTTCCAAATGGACGAAATGGATGAACGTTTTTTAAAAGAAATCACCTATATTTGCCAGCGGAATAAATACTAGCGATGAATTAGTTCGTGTCAATCTTTATTATTACATTTAAAAACCGAAACAAATGAGAAAACTATTAATGATTGCAATTGCGGGTGTCCTTTCCCTGGGCTTCTTGTCTTGTAGTAACGATGATGACGAGGATGGTGGTGGAAGCTCTAGTCTGCTGGGCACATGGAAACTAGTTTGGACAGACTACAACGTACCTGAGGAGGATATGTCTGAAGGTCTCTATCTTATCCAGTTCAAAAAAGACGGTAAATGCGTGACTGTTTCCGACGATGAGGACGGCGTTTTTGTGAGTAATGGAAAATATAGTGCCGACGACCGTCACATCAGCTTTGTTTCCACTGACGAGGATGACTGGCAGTTTCCTCTGAGTATGGAAGTCACAAAGAGAGAAAGCAATAAAATCTTTGTGTCTGCAACTCTCTTGTGGTATCAGGTCTCTGGTTATCTGGAGAAAGTGTCCGACAGTGAGATTGAAAAATATCTGGGTGATGATGGAAGGCAGGAACTGAAAGTGAACGGAGTGGTGTGGGCACAGCATAAAAGCGACAAGCCGGTTTACCATACCGTTTTCAGCAATGGAACAACCAACTATATCAACGCGACATTTACCAAAAGCGGAGAATTCTGGTGGCCGGATTACCTGCATTTCTACGTTCATACGGGTAATGACAATATCAAGAACAATATGAGTCTGACCGATATGCTGAAACAGGGGAAAAACGTGACAGTGGAAATACAATACTTCACGGATCTGTACGAAGACAACGAAGTTGATGGCTGCTATTGCGTCAACAAGAACAATTATACAAAGGCATCGGGAATCATGAAGGTTAAGAGTATTGAGCCGGAAGGCAGTCTTACGATTGAGTTCAACAACTTCATAATACCGCAGGATTCGGATTACGACAACACGGGTGCACCGGATAAACTCAGATTGGACGGAACGGTCACTTTCAGCTATACAGGCGACATAATATGATGTCGTTCAAATTATTAGTCTCGCACTATATTGTAATTCTTTAATCACGTTCTTATACATTAGTTTATTATTAACCACAAAAACTTAAACAAAATGAAAAAGTATTTAGTTTTAATTGTTTCTATCATGTTCAACATTCAAGCGTTTGCTCAGAAAGGCGACGTGGTTGTAGGGGTTAACACCTCATACGGAACAGAGATTAAAAACGTAGGGTTTGGCGTCAAAGCACAATATCATTTCACTGATGCGTTGCGTGCTGAAGTTTCCGGTGACTATTTCCTGAAGAAAGATGGTCTCTCACTATGGGATATCAATCTTAATTTCCACTACTTGTTTCCCTTGGGCGATAAAATCAAGATTTATCCTTTAGCTGGAGTCACGTTTACAAATTGGAAATACGACTATTCTGGTTTTTTGGACGGTGTGGAGGAAAGCATGAAATATCTTTTTGACGATTTGGATTCAGAAAACGCCACCAGGTTTGGTGCAAATCTGGGAGGGGGCATTCAATATGATATCACAAACAACTTTATCATCAATGCCGAGGCTAAATACCAGCTTATCAGTGATCTGGACCAAGCCGTATTCACCATTGGACTGGCATATAAATTCTAAACCTAGGGTGGTAAAACCCTAATGCGGTTCTATTTTTTCAACTATTCTCGCGGCAAAAGTCTATGCGTGGTCTTTTGCCGCGATTGCTTTTTTAAAGGTTGTTCGGGAATTCGTGTGGTGATAAATAATATCATCGTCAGAGGATATGAATCTTTCAAAATCTTTTTAATGCCATTTATGGCATATCTAAAAAAAATGTCTGTAAAAATCTTTCAGATCTTTGTTCGATAACTCAAGTTTCTGAAGTCATTATTTATTGTTTTACAACACATTATAAGTTGTGTTCTGGCAATCAAACCGGATGGCTTTGTGTTAAGCGAAGCGTTTTTTGAAGAACGAAGTTCTACTTTTTGTTAAGTTTTGTCAGCACGTAGTGCGGTATGGGTTGTGGTCATGTTTGCTGAAAACTTGTTTTCAGGCAAGCATGGCTGCAATCCATACCATTGGGCGCAGCCCATGACAAAACGTTTTTTTATCTTTTTTTTGTTGATTGAACATCCGAAACTTGAATCACCTATTTTTGC
>JAEEOB010000003.1 GCA_016284045.1 Bacteroidaceae bacterium | reverse complement strand
TACTCTAAGTTACTAATAATCTTCGATATATGCAACTTTTTTAACATTTAATTTTATGTTTTATAAAAGGTGGATAATTCCGCCAACGGGTTGATGTATATTTGCGAATAATTTTTATACTAACTATCGTTTTCTATGGACAACCAGCAACTATTGAAAGAAGGAACAATCCTTAATAAAGGCAAATACCAAATTATCCGCCATATTGCTTCAGGCGGTTTCGGCAACACTTACGAAGTGAGGAATATTTCATTGCAGAGCCTTCGGCTGGCTATGAAAGAGTTTTTCATCAAGGGTGACACCCACCGCGATTCCGACTCACTGACAGTGACTGTATCCAACAGCGAGAAAAAAGAGCTGTTCTCCAGGAGCCTTGCCAAATTCAAGACTGAGGCAGAGCGTCTCTGCCAACTGCGCAACGAACATATTGTGGGTGTACATGACTTCTTTGAGGAGAACGGCACTGCCTATTATGTGATGGAGTACATAGAGGGCAAATCGCTCTCACAGATACAGAAAGAAAGCGGCAGCCCGATGCCGGAACCTCAAGCGCTTTCCGTCCTCAACCAGATGCTGGACGCCCTTGAGAGCGTCCACTCACGGCAGATATGGCACATGGACATCAAGCCGGGCAATATTCTGATTGACCAGTATGGTAAATGCACACTCATCGACTTCGGCGCAAGCAAGCAGACAGATGTTGAGGGGATGGTGACAGCGTCCACTTCTCTCGCCTACACACCGGGTTACGCTCCACCGGAGCAAGTGGGCGGCAACAAAGAAAAATGGGGACCATGGACAGACCTCTTCGCCCTGGGTGCAACCATGTACAACCTGTTGACAGGTAACCGCCCTCCGAACCACGACGATGTCATAGACCGCGGTAAAGACGCATACACTTATCCAGCTAACGTGTCCGCCACCACCAGACGAGCGATTGAGAAGATGATGGAGCTGTCGCCCCTGCGCCGTCCTCAGAATGTGAACGAGGTGAGACAGTTACTCAACGGCCAGCCCATCACCCCTCCCGTCAGCCCGCCTCCTTTCCAAGGTAACGACACCACTATAATCGCACCACCTTTTGGCATAACAAATCAGGTGCCCCCGGTTGGCAAGACATATCCTTCAGGCCCAGCCCCATCCAATCCACCACAGAAATCCCACAAGGGAATAGTCATCGGCCTCTGTGCTGCACTTTTTCTGCTGCTCGCAGGAATTGCTGTTGTGCTGATAAGAAATAATCAGAACCAGCAAGAGGCAGAGCTCAAGCTGGCAGAAATGATTGCCCAGAATGAGAAAGCCGCCAAAGAGCTTGAGGCAGAGAAAGCCCGGAAGGAAGAGGAAGAACGGCAGAGGATAAAAGAAGAAGAGAACCGGAAAGAGGCGGCACGGCTCCGTGCCGAAGCTGCTGCTGCTGCAAAGGCCGCTGCTGTCAGCGGCAATTGGTATTTCAGTGGTACGCTTCTCAATGAAAACGGGGGGTATGACGATATCTCTTTTGACCTCTATGCCTCCAGTAACGGCTCTTGCAGCGGCACATTCTACAACAGCACATATAATAATGGCTACAGTTCCTCTGTATCTGGAACAGTCACTCAAAACAGCTTTAATGTGAGAGGAGGAGGCTTTCGTTTCAGAGGACAACGCTCTTATGGTGACAGCTATTCCGGCACAGCAACGAATGGAACCGTCTCATATCCACTCTCTTTAACGTGTTCACACAGTTCCAATTAAATGTAATTCGTAATAAAGATTTCTGTATTTTAGTCATGGAAAAAAGTTGACTCGTTGTTAATGAAGATTTTTATGCCAAGCGGATGACAAAAAATCGGAAAAGAATAAAAAAACCAAGACATATAGAGCTGATTTATAGCGATGTAGAAACATTTGAAAGTCGAATCAATAATATATTCCTATTATTCCTTAATTCCATAGAGAATTAACAGAAATCAGAAGATTACACTCAAACGATGTCCCGAAGAACAATTTTACTGAAACCACATACATGAAACAGGAAAGACTGCAAATCTGGCTGCTTGTCACCGTTCTTGCATTTTGCGGAACAGTGTCATTCAACTCATGCTCATCGGTTGACGACACCCCCTCTTCCCTGCCGACCGTCAAGCGGATAAAAAAGCGCGGCAAGATCCTCATCGGGACAACCGGCGACTACCGTCCCCTGTCGTTCTGCAAGCCGGCGACCGGAGAATACTGGGGATTCGGCATCGAGATGGCCGGGAGAATCGCAGACAAACTGGGCGTCGGCATCGAGTTCGTGAAGACCTCATGGCCTACGCTGACAGCCGATGTGCTGGCTGAACCGCAGACATTCGACCTCGCCATCGGAGGCATCACCATCACCGACACACGGCGTGAGACGATGCTCATGAGCGACGGCTATCTCGCCAACGGCAAGACCATCCTCTGCAGAGTGTCGGAGGCAAACCGCTTCCAGTCGCTTGAAGACATCGACAAGCCAGAGGTGCGCGTGATGGTGAATCCGGGAGGTCTCAACGAGAAGTTCGCCAACGAGAACCTCACCCATGCACAAATAATCGTCCATCAGCAGAACGAGGAAATACCGGCCCTCGTGGCGGAAGGAGCGGCTGACGTGATGATAACAGAGATTACGGAAGCCCCCTATTATGTCAAGACCGACAGCCGGCTTGCCGCCCCGCTACTCGACAGACCTTTCAACCATGGCGAGATCGGGGTACTGATGCGTAAGAGTCAACCCGACCTGCTGCAACTGGTGAACGACTTAATCCGTCAGATGAAAGCTGACGGCTCGCTCCGCCAGCTGCATGAGAAGTACGGACTGGTGTATGCTTACTAATTATAGGGGCGTTCTAATAATTCTGATTTTGGGATGCTCCTACATATAGTAAATTATTTCGGTTGCTTTTTGTTTTCTGTGGTGTCCTTTTGTCATCATTTTCGGTTACATAGCTCGCTATGCGCCCTCAAATGCTAACAAAAATCCACTCACATAAATTCAAAAATCAATCCGACAAAATTTTTAGAACACCCCTTTAATGACTATGAAGTTATTCAGACCAATTGCGATATTCATTCTGGCTGCAGCCATGACAGAGGTTGCGGGTCAGGCGTTTCAGCAGGAGTACGGAGCTCCACGTAAGTCCTTTATGGAGGTGGCAGCGATGCCTAATCATCCAGACAGCCACTACCGGCTGGGCGAAGCAGCCACGCTCAGGGTGACAGCCCGTGCCGGCGGGGTTCCAATCGATGATGTCGCCCTGTACTATAAGGTGGGGCGTGAGATGTTCCTGCCTGAGTCTTTCGACTCCACGGTTTTCGTGAATGGGGAGGCGGTTATCCCTATGGGAAGCATGGACACACCTGGCTTTCTCGCCTGTCAGTATGAGTTCACCAGTCCCGACGGCAAGCGCTCCGCCGACCTCGTGAAACTCGGGTTTGAGCCAGAGCGGATTGAATCCTTCACCGCCATGCCATCCGACTTTGAGGCATTCTGGCATGAGGCTCTTGAAGAGGCGCGTGAAGTGGATTTGAATCCACAATACACCGACGTGCCGGATGCCACCGACGAACGGTTTGAGACCAAGCTTGTACGTCTGCATGTAGGCAAAGACAAATGGATGCAAGGCTATCTGACATTCCCTCGCGACAACGTCCCGCATCCAGTGGTGCTTTGTCCCCCGGGAGCCGGCAGCCAACATATCTTCCCGAGCGACTATTTCCCTAAAGAAGGTATGATTTACCTGAAAATCGAGATTCACGACAACAACCAGCAACTAACCGGCGATGACTATGAGGCTGAGCGCAAGAAAACCGAGGGATATATTGAGCGCGGGATGGAATCCAGGGATACATACTATTACAAGGACGTGTATGTGGGCTGCTGCAGGGCTGTGGACTTCCTCTGCACCCTCCCCGGATGGGACGGCAAGAACGTCATCGTAACGGGAGGATCCCAGGGAGGGGCACTCACCATCGTGACCGCCGCACTCAACGAGAAAGTGACCGTATGCGCTCCCTTCTACCCTGCCCTATGCGACCTCGCCGGCTTCCTCCATCAGCGGGCAGGCGGATGGCCGAAATTCTTCTCGGGCAACTACCGCGACGGCCTTACAGACGTGCCCAGCCATCAGGCGGTGGAGACACTGCGCTATTACGATGTGGTGAACTTCGCGAGGATGCTCAGTGTGCCTACATTCATGTCGTGGGGATATGCCGACGACACGTGTTCTCCCACCTCGGTATGGGCGGCATGGAACGAGATTAAAGTACCCAGACAATGCGACATCACCCCGTCAAGCGGTCACTGGCGTTTTCCCTCCAGCCAGCTGAAATGTCTAAAATGGATTAAAAGCCAGCTGAAATAAATAAATGAATAAAGAAAACTCATCCACCATCAAACAGCTAACATCATGAGCAATTTCCGTGAAATGAGACGCAAAGGGCAACAGCTGTCCGAAGAGGAAAGCATCGCCATCCTGCATAAAGCCACCTCAGGCACATTGGCTTTGTCGGGCGACGACGGCTATCCCTACGCCGTGCCCATGAGTTATGTCTATCACGACGGCAGACTGTATTTCCACAGTGCACTGGCAGGTCATAAGGTCGATGCCATCCGCAAGTGCGACAAGGCTTCTTTCTGTGTCGTTGAGAAGGATGAAGTACATCCCGATAAATACACCACATTTTACCGGAGTGTGATAGCTTTTGGACGGATCCACATCATTGGAGATGAAGCAGAGAAGATTTCAACAGCCCGTTTGCTTGGCAACCGCTACAACCCCGGCGATGACGACAGTCTGCAAAAGGAACTGGAGAAAGGGCTTTCCCGTATGCTGATGATTCGTCTCGACATTGAACATCTGACGGGTAAAGAAGCTGTGGAGCTGATGAGACAACGTCAATAATCCAGCCTGCCCAGTCTCAGAGAATATGGCGGGACGAAGTGGGCGACATCTAATAATTTTGTCAAACATAAACAACAATTATGAAAAAGATTTTAATTATCGACGGAGGCCCAAGAAAACATTTCAACACTGCCTCGATGCTGCAGAAATTTGCTGAGGGTGCAAGCTCAGTGAGCAGTGAGATTGAAGTGAAAACCATACGCCTCTATGACCTCGACTATAAAGGCTGCATGTCGTGTATGGCATGTAAGATAAAAGGCAAGGCAACCAACATCTGTAAGTTCAGGGATGCCCTGACACCTGTCCTGGGAGAGATTGCCCAATCCGACGGTATGGTGTTGGGATCACCGATTTATTTTGGTGACGTGACAGGACAGATGCGCACATTCCTCGAGCGTCTGGCTTTTCCCTGGCTATCTTACAACGACTACAGCATGACAGCTCCAAAGCGGATGCCGGTTGTGCTGATTGAAACCATGAACGGAACACCGGAAAGAAACAATAGTCAGGGTTACGGTTCGATGGACTATTGCATCTCTGCCGCCCTTGGTCAGCCAGAGCACCTCATCGCATACAACACTTATCAGGTGAAGAACTACGACCGCTACGAGCTGTTGGGATTCTCCGAGGAAGAGAAACGGAAATACCGTGAGGAGCATTGGGAGGAGGATTTACAGAAAGCCTACGATGCCGGCAGAAAGATGGCAGAGAATATTTTGGAATAAACGCATGAGCAAATTTTCGGATTATTTCATTCAGCTGCAGGAACGGAACAGAGCTCAGGGGGGCATCCACTCCTGCCCAGAGCTGATTGAGTGTGTTCAGCAGATGGGGTTCCTGCCGCTGTTGGATAGTGGTATTCAGGGATTCTCGGCAGAGAGCCTGATGGCTGAGGAGTGCCGTTTCATTCAGTTTCCCGACGGTTCATGGGAGTGGCCGCTGTGGGAATGGAAAGGATCTGTGATTCGCGATGGCGGATGCGTTTATGGCAAGTTCTTTGCGGGTAAGGCTGGCTTCATCAGCCGTGAATGGTGGCCCGACTTCTTCAATTGGAGGCGCAGCCAGCACCCCACACCCGAAGAAGGGAGCATCGAGGATATGATTCTGGCGACATTGCGGGAACATGGCAGCATGAAAACACGGAATTTGCGTGCAGCCTGCGACTTCACGGGCAAGAACATGAGATCTAAATTCGATGCGATTGTGTGCCGTTTGCAGATGGGGGCACGCATCGTCACCGAGGACTTCGTCTATCCTGTTGACAGACACGGACATGAATACGGATTCGGATGGGCATTGCTCACCACACCGGAATGTCTGCTGGGAAAGGATGCCTGTATGTGTGAAAGAAATCCTCATGAATCATATCAGAGGATGGCGGAACATTTCAACCATCTGCTGCCCAGAGTACCGGAAAAACTAATCAGGAAATTATTAAAATGACGAAAAAACCACTCCAATAATTCAATATTTACCTGTAGAATAAATTCATTGTGTTATGTATTGTAGAGAATACACCCCGGAAAGAATATCTGCGTTGAAAGCAAATGAGATATTCGTGTTTGGCAGCAACCTCAGCGGATCTCATGGTGGAGGAGCAGCTCTTGTGGCTTACAGAAAGTTCGGAGCGATTTGGGGACAGGGGGTCGGCCTGCAAGGTTGGAGCTATGGCATCCCGACAATGCAGGGCGGCGTTGATACCATCAGACCCTACGTAGATGACTTTATCGAGTTTGCAAAAAGTCACCATGAGTACAAGTTTTTGGTGACCCGCATCGGCTGTGGCATCGCCGGCTTCCTCGATGAGGAAATCGCCCCGCTGTTCGCTGATGCCATTGATGTGGAGAACATCATCATGCCCCGGGAGTTTGTGGAGGTGATTCAACAGCAAGCCTGCACACACGACTCAAATAAAATCACAAGTAATGAGGGGAAGAACCAGCCACAACAGTCTGAAGATGAAGCGAAAGCTTTGAAGATGTGGACAATAGGGGCTGGTAATTCCGCTAAACGGTTTAAGGGCGAAAATCCTATCCCAGAAAAGAAAACCACAGCCACCAAAGACAGTTGGAAGAACCTTCCAATGCCTGATCAATATGCTGTCTTTCCGATGCAGGTGGAAATTCCAGCCAAAGCGATGCGCATCGTGAAATATGGACATATCCCAGAAGAGATGGAAGACCACTGGTTCATGTATTGCGATAAAACCACTATCCGCTATTTCCGCAGTTGGACAGGAATCTGCATCTTCATTGCTAAATATGAGGAATCAGGCAATAAGTGTCTGATAACGGAGCTTAAGGTAAACCGCGACACATCACAATACGGAAGCAAAGATGATGAAAAAGACAAGTCACTGTTTATGGCCTTACTGACAGAAGAATATGGCGGTGACGCAAGTCTGTGGTGGAAAAGAGCTTTAAAATGAGTTTCTCATATAAATGGAGAAATTTGAAATCAACATATTAGGATGTGGTTCAGCTGTGCCGACAATGAGACATGGCACAAGTGCTCAGTTGGTCAACATCCACGAGAAGCTGTTTCTCGTGGACTGCGGCGAAGGTACCCAGACCCAAATCTGGAAATCGGGAATCAGGGTGACAAACATGAATCATATCTTCATCAGCCATGCCCACGGCGACCATTTCTTCGGACTGGTGCCGTTTGTGTCAAGCTTGACACTGATGCTCAGCCGGACAGACGACCTGCATCTATGGGTTCCCTTCGACCTGGAAGAACCTCTCCGACATGATTTCCAGCATTATTGCCAGCTATCGTTCAAGCTCATCATTCACCCGTTTGACACCTCACGAAAAACATTGCTTTATGAGGACAAGGAGATGAAAGTGGAGACCATCCCTCTCAGCCATGGCATTCCCTGCTGCGGATTCCTCTTCTGTGAGAAGCCCAAACTGCCTGTGCTCTTGCCCGATAAATGCCGGGCATACGGCATACCGCAGCGTGAGTTAGGCAAAATAAAGAACGGAGCAGGCTGGATGATGGAAGACGGAACGGTCATTCCCAATAGTGAGCTTACGACTCCGAGCGACTTCATGCCGAGACGTTATGCCTACTGCAGCGACACAGCCTACAACCCACAGATGATTCCTCAAATTGAAGGGGTAAACCTACTCTACCATGAAGCCACATTCATCTCTGCTGACGAAATGCTTGCCGTAAAATATGCTCACTCCACAGCCGCACAGGCAGCCACAATCGCCAGAGACGCTAATGTCGAGAAACTTGCAATTGGTCATTATTCACTTCGCTACAACGACGAAAAACCGTTACTTGCCGAAGCGAAGACAATCTTCCCCAACACAGAGGCTTGCCAGGAAGGAATGACCATCAGTCTTTAACTCAACATTCGCATCTAGATTATATACTGACATTAACACACTTAGTAAGAAATCATTCGCATGAATTTTTTGCGTTAGCGGTTTTTTCCAGTCCATTTATGGACTGTATTTTTTATTCTCAAAAAAATTAGTTTATTCAACTTTCGCAAGTATTTGAAAATGCTTATAATTATAAAGTTCTGTTTTATTATGAGTGATTCTAATATTGATTTATCATTGGCAAAACTATCGTCCACGAGCCTCAGGCTCGTTAACTCCCTTTATAATTCCGAACCACTTGCATAAATCTTACATCTTACATAATTAAATCTTTAAATTATCTCGGCTTCATTTTTTACTTCAGAAACTTGAATTAAATTAGTTTATATTTGGTGGTATAAAATAAAATTTCTACCTTTGCAGTGTAACAGTATGATAGTACACTAAAACATTACGACATGATAGAAGTTAATAATCTGACATTCAATTATCCAGGGCAGAAAGATCTATTGTTTGAAGGATTCAATCTGCGACTGGAAGAAAACAGGATTTACGGTCTTCTCGGCAAAAACGGCACAGGTAAATCCACGTTGTTATATCTGCTGTCGGGGCTGTTGCGTCCCAAAGGAGGAACCGTGAGCCTTGACGGATTCACCCCTCATCTGCGCGATGCCGACATGCTGAAAGAGGTATTTCTCGTGCCTGAGGAATACGACCTGCCCAACACAACGCTCAACAGTTATGTGCGGCTTATCGAGCCCTTCTACCCAAGATTCAGCCGTGAGGTGCTGACGGTCTGCCTGTCGGAGTTCGAACTGGATCAAGACCTTCAGCTGGGCGCGTTGTCAATGGGACAGAAAAAGAAAGTCTTTATGTCGGTGGCACTGGCTGCCGGCACGAAACTCCTGATGATGGATGAGCCGACCAACGGACTGGACATCCCCTCGAAGACGCAGTTCCGCAAGGTGGTCGCACAGCAGATGGAGGAGACACACACGCTGATTATCTCCACCCATCAGGTTCACGATGTGGAAGCACTGCTCGACCATGTGCTGATTCTGAATCAACGCGAGCTGCTGCTGAACTCCCCGGTGGATGAGCTGACCGACAAGTATGTGTTCACTCTCCGTATGCCGGGCGACATGGACGGTGTGATTTATGCTGAGCCGTCACTCATGGGCAATGCCTCGATGCTGCTGCGTCAGCCAGGAATGCCTGAGACGCAAATCAATCTTGAATTATTGTTTAACGCTGTAACGAAAGGACTTGTGAAATGAAAAACTTCAATATGAAACGGTTCAGCCAGATGCTGAGATATGACTTCAAGACCGGCATCCGCCCGATGATATGGTTCTCGACAGGGATGGTGGTTTTGTTCCTGCTGGTGTTTATGTCTTTGCACAGCTTGCAGAACATGAGTAATATAGGCGGTAAGGAGCCGGCCTATCTCACCTATACGATTGCTCACGAGGCAGCGGTGATGGGGTGTGTGATTATCGATTTATTCTGGTGGGGCGTGGCTTGCACGCTGTTCAGGGACGTGCAGAAGAAAGCACCGCGCACGTCCATGCTGATGCTTCCTGCCACCAACCTGGAGAAATTCCTCTCGCGATGGGTTTATATGCTGGCGTTCTCCGTCATCGGCAGTTTCGTGGCATTCTTCGTCGCTGACATGCTACATCTGGGCTGGCTCGCCGCCACCGGACGGACTCATGCCACATCTGCATCGCAGGTGTTTGACTACTTCATGAAAAACGATAAGATGTTCTATTCTCTCTTCTTCACTTTCCACGCTTTCGGCCTGCTTTGTGGTGTGCTGTTCAAGAAATTCCATATTGTGGTAACAGCGGTTGTGGGTGTGATTCTGTTTGCTGTCTTCATGCAGGTATGCAGTTATATCACTCCATACGAAACGAGGGAGATAATTTGTCTTGTGGCTGCAATCATCGCAACCATCACATTCACCATCCTCGCCTACCGGCTGTTCTGCCGATGGCAAGTAGTCACCCGTAAATTCGTGAACTTATGACATTCAACAACGACCGGCCTATTTACCTGCAGATGGCTGAGAGGCTCTGCGACGAGATTCTCGCTGGCACCTACGAGGCGGACAGCCGCATACCGTCGGTGCGCGAATATGCGGTGATGCTGCAGGTGAACACCAACACAGCTGTGAAAGCCTACGATGAGCTGGCGCAGAACGGTGTGATTTACAACAAGCGCGGACTCGGTTATTTCGTAGCACCCGGAGCGAAGACAGAGATTCTCCGGGAGCGTAAGAGGAAATTCATGAAGGACACTCTCCCGGAGATGTTCCGTCAGATGAGGCTGCTCAACATCACCATCGACGATGTGACAGAAGCATGGAGTTATTTTATTGGGAGATGATTTTTTATGGAGTTATATTCTTTGAATTGGAGCTGAGTTAATTTAAAGATTTAATTATGTAAGATGTAAGATTTTTTCAAGAACTTGCAAAACTTGAAGAAATAATTTAAGAAAACCGTACTGAGCCCATCCACTTAGGGGCGCGGTCATCCTGACCGCACATACTCAAAGATGTCGAAATTATCGAAGCCCATCGCCTCGAGTTGTCTGCGGCTTTCCTCTATGTCGGCATCTGAATTATAGTTCGGGATATGGGGCAGACGGATGGTCACTTTCTGAACGTTATTATGTGCGGAAAGCCAATGTAGATTTTTAATAACCTGGTGGTTGTCAACAGATGTGTATCGCTTATAGATGTCAGGATTCATGTCCTTGATATCTATATAATAATGGTCGATGAACGGAGCTACTGATTCAAGATGCCTAAGCTCCACGTTCAGCGATGTCTCAATATAAACATGCCATTCCGAAGGTTTCAACTTACAGAAACGGACAATCTCACCACTTCTCAACAGCGGCTCTCCCCCTCCAAACATGATTCCTCCGTTCGTAGCCTTGAAATAGAGGTCGTCTATCAGCACCTCGTTCAGAATATCCTGAGCATCCATCTTTCGCCAAACACCGTCCGGCCTGAGACATTGTTCGTTCAGGCAATACTTACAGCGCAACGGACAACCATGGAATGCAACAAGAGTGGTCACACCATTTCCATCCGTGACCAGGCGGTGACGGCTGATGCCAATCAGGGGCGTTTTCATTTTTCTTTGGAGTCGTTATTTGCAGAAGACTCCTCTTCAGGACATTCCGTTTCATCAGAATCCGGTTCTGCCATATAGCCATCTAATTCTTCCATTAATTCACTCTTTTTCAAAGTATCTTCCTTGAGGATTTCTTTATGAGTTGGAGGCGTATCTTCCACCATACCAACCGTGCGTCCCCCAAATCCGGAACAGCTGGAAAAGCCTGTCATGGAAAAAAGTCCAGTTGAGAGACCTACCACAACCACAGCCTTGCCCAATTGCCGACGGATGTCCAGCTGTTTTTCAATATATCTCACTTCCGACTCACATGCAGGACAGGTACCACAGCACTCACCCTGATGGTTGCACTCGCGAGGTTCATAATGAATGTCATTGGCATCAGCAATCTGCTTGCGGATGACCTTCAACGCATTACAAATAGTTTTTCCTTTTGTCATAGTACTCTGTTGTTGATTTCGATGCAAAACTACTAAAAAACAAACTACTTAACAAGAACCGCAGTCCTGTTGACACACAAAATTAAACTTAATTATTGATAATTAACAAAAAAACACTCATTTTCTTTTCCATTTCGGAATAGGAGTTTAACTGGAAGGCATTCGGGAACATTTTGCAAATCCCTACCGCGCATGAAATAACCGTAAAGCCTGTAGAGACGCGCCGTGGTGCGTCTAAAAATAAAACCGTACAAAACCCTATCACCGAAACGTTTTTAAATTCCAGCTACATTGCTGACGTGCATGTTACGTCTTCAGGGGAGACACCCCACCGGGAGTCTCTTTGGGGAACAGAAGGTTACGGGGATGAGAGAGTACGCTGGCTGATGGGCATGCTACGGTCTCAGGGTGTTTCTTAATCTCAGGATTCTGTCACAAGGTTAACGGATTGGCCGTCATGGAGTCTGATGACGTTCCACTCATCGCGGAACGTCTGTTCGAACTTTTCTGGGTCATTCGTATGGATGGGAATTATGCCCCGCGGGCTTAACTGGCAAAACAAAAACCGCAAACTCTCCATGTCGCAGTGTCCGCTGGTGTGGAGTGTGATATAATCCTCTCCCAGCGCATTTACCAGTCTCTCATTATAGGCAGGGTTATCAGAGTCAACATATCCTTCCCACATCGACAGATACCTCATCTTGTCACCAGGAATCTGTTCTATTAATTCGCTGTATTTAACATTAGCACGGGCTATCAGCACATAACCCTGAGAAGAAACAAAATCCTTATACTTCTCATTAACCTCAAACTTCCCTGATTTATATATCAATTCCACTGGTTCGTATTCACCATATTGGTACAGCTCTGACTTTCCCCAAATCGGATCTTTGGTAGCAATATCCATGATACGCTTCTGGTAGGCATCCACATAGAAAGGTCTTTTTGCCCTTAACGCAGCCTGATACACAGAAAACAGCCTGTCGATATTGGTAGAAGAAACATACACCACATTGCCTTTATGCTGCTTGAACTGTTTGATGAATTGCTGCTGCAGTTCTGATTCCGTCATGATGCAGGTGTCCTGACGCGACACATTTGTTCCCTCACAAACCACATAATCCACTTTACCTATATATTTGTCCACGACTTTGGGCAACTTACCACCTCTGAAGCCATGCGTGCGGAAATCGCCCGTGTGAAACACCGACATTTCTCCAGCCACAATTTTGAATGCGTAGGCATCAAAGGCAGAGTGGTCAACAGTGACTGGAATGATGGAGAAATCCCCAAATTTGAAGACCTTTCCTGGTGTGAAAGTCTTTGCTTTTTGCAGCCTTTCAAAGTTTTTCTTCTGTTTTGCCAGAACCCCAGAAAGATGTTTGGAGTATTCCTTTTGTATCTTTAACGCAACCTCACCCATATAAACCGGCACTGCCTCAGGAATCAAGTGAATATATCCTGTATGGTCACCATGATAGTGGGTTATTAGCAACGCACTTTTCGACAAGTCACCCTTTGTCAACCCTTCCACTTCCACAGGCTCTGAAGGTTCCACACCCGGCAATTGCTCACCATAATCAAGAAACAAATGCCATCCCCCATATTCGTATTCTGTCACACAACCTCCAATCTGGTCGGTGCCACGGTGAATTTTAATCGTCATTTATCAGTTAATGTATAGTTATTCTCATCTAGGAACATTACTCTATATTGTTCACAATGCATTTCATTCATCACTTCTAAAAATTTCTCCTTTTGTTGTTCCTTACTAATAACATTCCCTTTTTTGTCTTTATCATTTGATTTAAAGGAGTAAGCATAAACAAATTCTGGATTCTCATCTGATATTTTGAAGTCATTACTGAGGAGACCATACGTCTTCTTGTCACTAATAACACCTTTAATTTCATCCAAGAATATTTGTGGCATTCTTCCAATGGATCCTTCGTAGGAATCTGCATGATCACCAATCCCAGATTTCCCTTTCAAAGCATTTACACCACTCTTTAATTCTATAACACATAACCGATGGTCAGAATTTCTTACTGCTACTATGTCAAACCTCGGACTTTTCTTTTTATTATCAACAAATCTTCCCTTTAGTTGGGTAGGTTTTTTATATTTGTATTGAGCCTCGGTACTTACTTGAAATTCAACATCAATAATGGTATATTCGGATCGTTCCGTATTATTGATACACAAAGAATGTTGAACATCTTTTTCTTCTAGCGACGTCCCTTTTATCTCCTTTAACCAAACCCAATAGTCATTCATCAGGTCTTTCATTTTTCTGACGAAATCGATATAATTGCGTTCCTTTTTGAGAGCAGTCAAGATTTCTTCCTTAAGTGCTTTTCTGTCTTTTTCTTTTTCAGGAGAATCAAACTTTGGCCATTTATAACCCTTAAAATAGTTATGGGCAAATTGTATGCTATTAGGAGATTCCACTTTAACTAGATTACCTCCTTTATAATAAATATTGAAATAATCATTTCTTATTTCTAAAACTAAATCATCATCAGATTTAACTATTTCAAGTAAGGGACATAAAGAGCCACCATCATTTAATGCAGTCCTCAACTTTGAAGAATGAAGACCTCTTCCTAGATAGTTTTTTTTCTCGTTTTTACACATAGTTTTTATTATTATATTATTATTACTTATTAATTCTTTCTCAATCATATAACACAAAAAATTACCCTCAAATTCGTGTTGAAAAGCCTATTTCATACTTAAAAATATGACCTAGATTTAAAGATATCTTGCTATAGCCTTATTTAGATTAATTTGACATGATTTTGTTCAAAGAAATAGTTGACTATCTCAGTCATCGCAGCAGACTTGTCGATTATCAAAGTGCAAGATAATCCGCGCCATTTTATTGTTTAGTTGTGCCATTTTTTATCCCTGATGTCAGACCATTCTGTTATTCGTGGTCTGAAGATAAGATAGTTATAAGAGGGGTATTCATGTGTTTTTTTGAGCGAGTATCAATGACTCAGATACAATTCCTTGCCAATAAACCACCATGCTGCAAAAAAACACACCTTTCGATATATTGTTTATAAATATACCTTCTTACTTCAAATCAAACATCAATGATGCTTATTCAATTTCAGACTTATAGCTAGTCTGATCCACAAGTTTCATTTCGAATTCAATCTTGGGATTTTCTTTATTAGAATTTTTCACTTGATAGTCAAGAACTGCATAAAAAATTTCTTTAAATGCATCCATATTATTTATTATGAAATTCTTAACTTTATTATATCTATTTGTAACTTTTATTTTATATTTATCCTCCAGTTTTGTTTCAACTTCTGATGGATCATATAGAAGATAGAAAAATTTAATATTTGCGTTTGGTTTATCAATAATATCGTATGTAATTCCAAGAAAATGACAAATCAATTGTTTCAAATCAAAAAAATCAACTTCTTCATCTTTAATCTTAAAAGTATATTTTTTATGACCATCTTTTGTACAATTATTTGATTTGTATGAAAAAAAAGGAAATATTTCGTTTATTTTTTCATAAACGTCCTCATATTTATCGCTAATTTCTTCATTCTTGTGACTTCCTCCATATATCTCACGTCGTTTTGCCTCTACAAAAATGTATTCATTTCCTCTACATACAAAACCATCAATATTCGCCACTCCACCAACATGTGTATGTAATTGTTTCTCAAAAGAAAATTTTTCAATGTCATGAGACAAATCATAAATTAGACGGCTTGATGAGCCGAACGATGCCATTTTTGGGGGGTACAAACCAAATCTGCCTTTCTTTTCTTCTAATTCGCCACCGTTTCCATCTTTGAAATTTTCCTTATGACTTTCTGACATTTTATTTATGAATTTTTCCCATTCGGCATTGCTCATATAGTTATCATACTTCTTTTGTACTTCATTATTATTTATCTCATACCCAAATTCTATTTCTTCTTTATTTCTAATGGCAAGATCCAAAGCTGTAGCCATGTCTTTCGCGGATTTATTAATTTCTTTCATAATAATAATTTGTTAATAGTTTGTTTAAAAATATCTGCAAATATAATCACATTTGTTGAAAAAACAAAAAAACAGATTCTAAGGTTTAGAATTTAAATTTATCCATTATGAATGAGTATTTATTATGTAGTTCAACCATCAGAATGTTTTATCAAATGGTATCGGCTGGGGGCGTGGACATCCCGTCCGCGTCAACCGTCGAGGGCTCGATGCCCGAATACGGTTGTAATAATCGCCCGCATGGTTTTTCCCGCGTCAGTGGTTTTGCCTTCGGCTAAAAACTTCACGCTCGGCATAGCGGAAGCAAGCTTTCTCTCTGCTCTCGCTCAATAAGTTTTTCCCAGTTCGTTTATGGACTGCTTTTTCCTTCTTCTTTATAAGGAGCCACACACTTTATCATCACTTCATTCATCTATATTACCATCATGAATAAACAACCCTGCGATCGTTTTACACCTAAAAAGATTTTTTTTATTTATCTCTTGTTTGAAATCATCTTTATGGTAAATCCGAAAGTTCAGATATTTATACAATATATTGTATGATTCTGTTTAATATTTGATAGATTTCTCGCACGAAGTGCGACTAAATAAAGAAAAATAAACTTGCAAAAGGAGAAGATTTTCATCTTTTCCCCGCCGTCAGACCATTCTCATATTCGTGGTCTGACGGCGGATTTGTTGTTTTGAGAATTTTCAAAGCTCTGCGGTCATTCTTCTGGTTTCACCACCCTCTGGATGACGATTCGGCTGTTGGTCAGGCGGATAAGGGGCTGTCCCAGGTAGGTGCTCATCTGATACCCTTTGGCTTTGAGCCAGTTCACCACATCCTGGCGCACTTCGTTGTCGTAGCAGATTGCATATTGCATGGGCAGGGCGAGGTCGGACAAGTCCGGTGTTTTTCCAGCAAGCATCGGGTTCTCCGACTCGATTCCAAGGCAATAGGCAACCATGCTGCAAGAGAGCAAACCCTTCGCTGGCTCGTTGGAAATTCCAAGGTCGTTCTTCACGTTCTCGATGATTCGGTTCAGTTCCAGCAAGTCTGCCACTAAATGGAGGTTGCTGAACAAAAGGAGCTCCTCCTCAATCCGGTTCTCGACTTCCTGCGTCACTTTTCCCAATTTCTGCTCTGCCCCCCAAGTGGTCTGGAAACGAAGGGAATCCATCTGAGCCTTGAATACGTTTTTTTCTTTTCTTTTTTTTGTTTTTGCCATAATAAAGAATGATTTTTAGTTAGCCCTCTATATATAGGGTGATTTTTGTGTCAAAAACAGCCGAATTTAGCCCAAAAACGACTCGTTTTAACAAAAACCACAACCCTATTAACGTAATTTAATTTTAATTAACAACACAAAATCAGTCATCTCCGTTTTTCCGAAATCAGACTGACTAAATACGGAATCCGATGTCTTTCCGGCAACAGGTTTGATGGATAGCTTCTTCGCGGCAATAAACGTCCAACTGCTCCAATGTGACCGGCTGACCATAGAGAATTCGGTCAATGGTCACCTTGCGTGCCACGTTCTCAATCTGTCCGCCGCTGAAATCGTATCGGGACGCAAGCAGCAGCGCATCCTCCTCGCTTAGGGAATCAATAATCGACATCCAGATTCTCGCCTTCACCTCCTTTTCCGGATTCCCGAACTCCACCTTGAACAGAAAACGGCGTTCGAAAGCGCTGTCGAAATTTCCGGTAAGGTTGGTGGTGGCAATCAGGATTCCGTCCAGCGTTTCCATCTCCTGCAAAATGATATTCTGCATGGAATTGTCCATTTTCTCCACGGATGGATTCTGTCCTACGGATGTGCGTTTTCCGAAAATAGCATCTGCCTCGTTGAAGAAAAGAATCGGGGTAACCGATGACTGACGGCATAACTGACGGTAGCGCTTGAACATCGCACAGGTATTCTTCTCAGACTCACCAACATATTTATCGCGGATTCTAGAGATATCAATCTGCATGATGTCACGTCCCGTCTGACGGGCTATCTGCAACACAGTCTCCGTCTTTCCAGTGCCGGGAGCTCCATAAAAAAGGCAAGCAAGACCGGTTCGTAGCCCGGCATCCAAAAGCCGGTTGTGTACATGAAAGTATTTCTCTTCCGACAAGATATTGGTGAGACGCTCAATCTGTATCTTTTCAACTGGATTATAAAACAACTGCTTTTCTATAATCTGTGTGAAACTTCTTAGTTCACCGACTTTCTTAATTCCACCACCATTGGACGGGACAAAGAGCTTGTAGGACGGCAGCAACTCCTCTTTTGCTTTCGATGTGAGCACATAACATTCGGAATCAGCTATTCCTTCCTCACATTTATGTTCCACCAGTCCCTCTTGAATAAGCACATGACTTCCGTCCTGCAGTCTCTTACGAAGATGATCACACTCCCATTCTTCAGGATAAAACAAGTTAATCGTATTTAGATGAAGTCCCTCTTTATCAGAATCCGCATACTGCGAATAATCGTAAACAACCATAAGAAGGAGAGAAATCACATGAATATCCTTAAATCCAAGAGCTCTGCAACATAATGGCAACTTCTTATTTGCCTCAACTAACTGCTTCATCCATTCCTCTTCGTTCTCGAATATGACAAAACGTTCATGAAGGCTTCTGTCCAAATGACTTTTCAATTTATCTATGAACTCCTGTTCGGTTAATCCGTCGATTTTTTCCGGTACAAAAACCTCGTTCTTTTTGAAAGCGGCAAGCAGACCTTTTTCGAGGGCATACCCTTCTATCAATTCACGATTCAGGAATTTAGAGTATTGACGTATTACCCATCTCTTCTCTATTAGTCTTTCCAACTCGTCACTGTATGACATCATGGTAAGTCTCGTGCAAAAGAGGGTTTCTCCCATTTTCTTCCAAGAGAGCGGTTCACCGGCTTCTGCCAATAGCGAGAGAAAAACAATCTGCATATCTGTCAATCCCAACTTCTCTCCGAGAAAAGACAACGGTTTCTCCGCTTCCTTCCAAAATTTATCCGATAGACTACTTCCCGACACATTTTGGCAAATGTGGTCCATTGCGGTGATTATTGTCCAGTTTGCTTGTTCTGACGGCTGCTTGTGTTCCTTGATGCATCGTTCAATGGTTTTCATGACTCGTTTTTCTTGTCTCTTTTTGTTATTCATAAAGAAATAGGCTTTTGGTTATGAAAGATGATTAAATATTTACAAAATGATGTAAAAAAATGCACAATATACTAATACGAAAAACTCCCCTTTCTTAAATGTCAACAAATGTTAAACGAGGCGTTTTTCAAACAATTTCAGACAACCCTTAACGTAAAAAAAGAAACAAAATATACCATATAAAATTTTAGTTACCAATTACTTAAAAACAATTTTAGCACATAAGATGATTTTTCAGAACAAATTCAAAAAATGCAAAGACACAATAACTAATTATTTATCAAACAGCAGCTTGACATTTTTTTACTTTATCGGTTAACAAGTAACTATTCAGCGAAAGCAGAAAATTCGTGTAATTTATGTTTTTAATTTGTGCAATTAGTGTTTTATTAATCGTGTAATTAGTGTTTTATAATTCGTGCAATTAGTGTTTTATAATTCGTGTTCTCTATTTCTGTACTTTTAGGTATATCATTATTTTTTTCTTTTATTTCTTGAGAACTGATATATTTAAGATTTCCTAAGTAATCAACATAAAGAGTTTTTAATTCTTCTTGTAATTTATTTTCTTCTTTTAAACTAGTCTTTTTTATTCTAGTCAAAAAATCTAATAACATAATTTTATAATTTTAAATTGTTAATCTATAAATAAGGGTTTGAAGAAAGATAAGTAGGTTGGAATTATTTAGACTATAACCGCTTAATATTGGATTTTGCGTATTTGGTTGTTATGATAATAAAATAAAATAAAATAAAATAAGAGAGACTAGAAATTAATCTAGTCTTTCTTATTTATTCTTATATAATTTTAATTTTCTAATAATCCTGGAAAATACTTCTTTTTTATCCATTCTAATTCCTGAAGTTTTCTCGGATAAAAACAGAAATTCATATAGTGGACATATTCTTCTCCACCATGAGTATCATGTTTTAATACAGGAATATTAGAATATGCTGTTGTAATTTTTATAAAATCATCAATAGCTCCCTCTTGAAGTATGTTTGCTACTTCTTTTATATCTTTATAATTAGATTCTTCAAATTTTCCATCACCAATTGGATAATTATAGTCCTTATCCATAGCATGACTAATAACATCCATAACAGATTTTTCAAAATTTGTAATAACTGGTAATGAAACAACATAAAGATCTAAACAGTGAGGATCTGCTATTTCATTTTTTACTTGTTGGTTGTAAAATATTTCTCCAAAATTTGAATAGTTATGTGCTAATCCACTAACTGAGGCAACTATTGGATACTCTTTAATACCACCGTCCCAGGAATAAATCTTAACGGTATTTCCTAATTTTGTTTCTACTTTAAGTTTTTCAGATTCTATATCTTTTCTAAACTTAATATCAAACTTTTGTCTTCTTTCCATAATGTTTTAATTTAAATTGTTAATCTATAAATAAGGGTTTGAAGAAAAAAATAAGTAAGAGGGCTAGCTTTTCATTACAGCATCCCCCTTA
>JAEEOB010000045.1 GCA_016284045.1 Bacteroidaceae bacterium | reverse complement strand
CAGTTATGGCATCCACCTCACCACCGTCTTTGCTAACTGTAAAGTTGTTCTTGCCGGGGTTCATGCCGATTATGTTTCCTTTACCGTCTTTCTGAAACCACAAACCGGCTTTGGCGCCAAGACCGGGAGTCTCTGCGTGCTTTAGTACTTTATAACCAAGTATTGTTCCTTCCGAATCAAACCCTGTAAGTACATTGAGTGCTCCTCCAAAGCCATTTTCTTTAGAACTTATTGCTGTACCGACAGTGGTTTTGTAAATAATGAATTGAATGTCATCTTCTTTCACTTTCTCACCTTGAGCAGGTTTTTTGCCTTCCTTGTAAATAGTATCTGCTTGGTAATCTAATGAGTCTGTCACTGGTACATTAAGTACTTCTTTGATTCCGACTTTGAGTTTTTTTTCTTCAATATTTTTTATTTGCTGAGCGGTAACATCATTTACATAGGCTAGTATACCGCCCGCTATCACGGCGATTAGTGTCAGCACTAACACCATGTTTATTAAGGATGAACTGAGCTTTTTCATTTCTTGACTACCTCCCCGAATCGCTTTGGTTTAAAATAGTTGTTAATTAATGGAACAAAGGCGTTCATAATCAGTATAGCAAATGACATACCCTCTGGATAGGCACCCCAAGTACGGATGACTACCGTTAGGAAACCGATGGCGATTCCATATACCAGTTGACCTTTCTTCGACATCGGTGAGGTCACATAGTCGGTTGCCATAAAGATGGCGCCGAGCATCAGACCACCAGATACCAAATCAAGCCAGGGTGCGGGATATTCAGGCTTTGCTATATGAAGCAGACCGGCAAAAACGAACACTGTCGCTAATATGCTAACAGGTATATGCCAGGTGATGATTTTCTTATAGAGCATATAGAAGAACCCGATGAGAAGAGCTAATTCGCAGACTTCACCCATGCAACCGCCGGTATTGCCAGTCAGCATCGATAAGAAGTCGGTGTTCCCTAATTCAGAGGCTGCCTGAGCGGCTTGGTCACCACCTTTAATTACTTGCTTCATTAAGGCAAGAGGGGTGGCGCCAGTCTCAGCGTCTAAGTTGAAGAACCCCATCATCGGTTTAGGCCATGTCGTCATCTGAACAGGAAACGAAATCAGCAAGAAGGCACGACCGGCCAACGCTGGGTTGAACAGGTTACATCCAAGGCCACCGAATGTCATTTTTACTACACCAATTGCAAACACAGCACCTATAACCACTATCCACAACGGTAAGTTGGAGGGGAGGTTAAAAGCAAGAAGAACACCAGTTAGAATTGCAGAGCCGTCGGTAACAGATGTGTCCGTACGCTTCAGCATGTATTTGTTTATTGCCCACTCACAAAGAACGCAAGAGGCAACCGATACAAGGGTTACTAAAATCGCTCCTAATCCGAAATAGACGAATGAGCATAGAAGTGCGGGCACCAAAGCGATTAGTACGCCGTACATGTTCTTGCTCACGCTGTCGCCTGAGTGGACATGGGGAGACAATGAAACTGTTAACTTATTCATATCTGTTTGATAATGTTATTCTGTAAAATGGATTCCTAAATAACAAAATATTAAATTGAAAAATAAAAAGTAAATAGTAAATCCTTAAATTGAAAATAATTAAATCGTAAATTATTTTGCGTGACGTGCACGGATTATGCCCATTACGGTGCTCTTGCCCTGACGGATCAAGTCGAGCAATGGACGATGGGAAGGACAGGTGAACTGGCAGGAGCCACATTCTATACAGCTGGTTACGTCTTCTTGTTCTGAACGCTCCCAGTTTTCTGCTTCTGCAAGCTTCGACAGAAGGAATGGCTCAAGACCCATCGGACAGGCACTCACGCATTTTGCACAACGGATACAAGGCTGAACAGAGGAGCGTTTGCTCTCTTTGTCATTCATTATCAACACACCTGAAGAACCTTTGCAGATCGGAACATCGGTGTTAAGCAATGCTTTGCCCATCATCGGACCACCGCCGATTATCTTACCGGTATCTTCAGGAAGACCACCACACTCGTCAATTAACTGCTGCATCGGAGTGCCCATGCGGACCAACAGGTTGCTAGGATGAGAGAGGCTTTTGCCGGTAACAGTCACTATCCGCTCAAACAATGGCTTGTTCTTCATTACGGCCTCATAAACAGCGTAGGCCGTGCCTACATTCTGAATGATGGCGCCAACGCTTACTGGTAATGCGGGAGGTGCTGGTACCTGACGTCTGATGACTGCGTCTATTAGCTGTTTCTCACCGCCTTGGGGGTATTTTACCTTCAAGGGAACTACCTCTATGTTGGCGAATTTGTGATAAACTTTGGCTTTATCACTCATTAGTTGGATGGCATCGGGTTTGTTGCTCTCTATGCCTATATAGGCTTGGTTCACGTTCACGGCTTTCATCAGCAAGGCTACACCTTCCAATATTTCATCGGGATGTTCAAGCATCAGACGATGGTCGGAGGTAAGGTAGGGCTCACACTCTACTGCGTTGATTATCACGCAGGTGGGATGGGAACCAGGAGGTGGGGACAACTTCACATGGGTTGGGAAGCATGCACCGCCCATGCCGACAATACCGGCTTCCTTTATCTTTTCTATGATGTCCTTTGCTTCCAATTCATATACCTTATCTATATGAACTAAATCTGGACTGCGGTCAATGCTTGATTCCCATTCATCACCTTCTACAGTGATATAGACTGCGGGCTTGGCATAACCGCTTGCGTCAATAACGGTATCTACTTTTAACACGGTACCGGATACAGACGAGTATATCGGAGCTGATACAAAACCACCGGCGTCTGCGATTTTTGTACCTACTTTCACTTTGTCGCCTTTCTTGACAATTGGAGTGGCGGGAGCCCCGATATGTTGGCCCATCGGGAAGACAGCTACTTTCGGAAGACCGGCTGGCTTGATTGACTCGCCTGAGGATAATTTGTTTTCGGCGGGATGAACTCCGCCTATCCTAAATGTTTTCACTATTTTTTCTGTTTTCAGGGTTCTCTACTCTGGTTTTTTTCTCTTTCTGAAATACCGTCTCATTCTGCAGTAGTTTTCTTTGGTTTAAGAAGTAGCTGCTGGCAGACGGGCATCAGGTTACTCATCGAATTATACGATTCGGGGGCATCTACTTTTTGAGTTGGCTTACCAGGATGGGGAAGGGGGGTAGATGCAGAGGGAGTCAGGAGCATCTGCTGACAAACAGGCATGAGGGTGGAAGTGGGCTTAAATGGCTCAGATTTCACTGATGGCTTGGATGCAGGAGATGGCTTGCTCATGGATGTGGTTACTGCAGGTGACTTTGTGTCAGTAGAGGCTTTCGGCTTAAGAACTGGCATGTTCAATCCGTATATCACGTTCTTCGGACATTCCTGCTCACATTTACGGCAGTTTCGGCATTTCGACGGGTCGATATAGGCTAAGAAACTGTCAACATGGATGGCATCAAATGCACATACTTTCACGCATTTCTGGCAACCGATACAAGCTGCTTTGCAGGCTTTCATGGCAACGGCGCCCTTGTCCTTATTCATACAGCGGACAACCACACCCATTTTCTTCTTGCCTTTTACCTCACGGATTTCAATAATATGACGAGGACAGGCTTTCGCACAGGCACCGCAAGCGGTACATTTGCTGCTATCCACCTCTGGAAGACCTGTTTCGGCATTCATCTTGATAGCATCAAACTGACATTTCGATACACAGTCACCGCAACCAAGACAGCCGTATGGACAGCCGGTCTCGCCCATGCTTGAGGAATTCATCACTTTGCAACTCCGTACACCATCAAATTCTATTACACGGGGACGGTTTTCACAGCTGCCGTTGCATCTCACTATTGCCAACTTTGGAGCACTTGCCTCTACTTGCATACCAAGGATTGAAGCTATTTTCTCCATTGTTGGCTGACCGCCAACTGGACAATTTAAACCTTCTAAACTTCCGGCATCTGCGGCTTTTACACAAGCTGCGGCTAAACCGCCACAACCAGGAAATCCGCAACCGCCGCAGTTCGCTCCAGGTAAGGCTTCTGTTACCTCACCCAGACGAGGGTCTTCTTTTACTGCAAATTGCTTCGACAATAGGAACAGCACAAGGGCGGCAATCAGTCCTATTGCGCCTAAGACAAGTACAGCGATTAGAATTACGTTCATAATTGTTGATTTTTTTATTTTATTTGTCTTTTACGCTTTCTATCCAGAATGTGAATCGGTTCATCAGTCTATTTCGAAATATTCGTATAATAAGGTAATAAATAGAAAGTGTCACAAGAATACTTACCATAATCTGTTGCTCTGACATCGGGAACATATAAGTTCCGCATACCATACATACTATGATTAGCAATAAAGGAATTGTAAATGCTATAATCACAGCATTACGGCTCATGGACTTTGAACCGCAAACAACGACTTTGTCACCAACTTGATAGTCTGATGAGGATAAATTGTAAATATCTATCAGTTTTTCTGTACTTTCAGCAGAACAACATAGTGACTTCACTTCACAGGAGCTGCAAGCGGAAGTCTGAAGAATCTTTACGCGTATGTGACTGCCGTCAATACTTTCTACAATACCTTCGTGTGTTATCTTTTTTTCCATTAACGGAAAAAGTAGTTTTTTTTTAGAAATATTTATGCAAATATAACATTTTTATAAAGAATAAACAAATATTTCCTTTTTTTTCGCTTTTTTATTATACTTTTCACAATCCTTTTTATTAAATTTGCACTGTAAATTCCATTTTTATTACAAATTCTTAATAATGTATGTTATGAAAAAGATGTTGTTTATTGCTATCATGGCTTTGATGTCTAATTGTTGCTTTGCTGTCAATGCTGAAACTGATGTTTTTGCTATTACAGCTAAACAGATGCAGACAAAGAAAATCTATTATGTCGTACTTGGAAGTTTCAATACGCTCAAGGATGCTAAACGGTTTAATTATTTTGCTCCTGACGGACTGGAATGTAACATTTATAAAACGAAAGTAAAAGGAAAAACGGTTTATAGAGCATGTTGCAATGTCTTTAAGACTGCTAATGAAGCACATGAGTGTGCAAGAGAAATTCAGAAGAACTATGGAATCAATGCATGGGTCTGGGCTTCTGTAGGTGTGGCAAATTGTGTGGTTCAGGAAACTGCACTTAGCGGAGAACCAATTCCTGTAAGCCCATACTAATCCTTGATTCTGAATGTAAGCGGTAATTAAGCTGATGAATATGGCATTGAAAAGTTATCGCCATCAGCTTATCATGATGGCGATAACTTTATTTTTTTGCTATAAAATAAGACTTCCAAATTGAAATACTAACAGCGACATCAGCCAGGCAAGGCAAGTTGTGTAACATATTGTGAGCAATGACCATTTCCACTTGCCCGACTCGTTTTTGATGGCTATGCAGGCGGGAATACAAGGCATATAGAGAAGAACGAACACTAAGAATGCTAGAGCTGATACAGTGCTCATACCACTGTTACGCTTGATGAGATTTGATAAACGGGCATTTTCAGCTTCTGAATCATCTAAGGGACTGTCCTCTGAACTGCTGCTGTAAAGAACACCCATAGTAGAGGCGACGATTTCCTTTGCCCCTACGCCGGTCAATATGCTTACTCCTTCTTTCCAACCCATACCGCATGGATGAATGACGGGCTCTATGAATTTTCCAATTCTGCCCATATAGCTTTGTTCTATATGGGATTCTCGGTCTTGAGATGATTCGCGTTCAGGAAAGTACGATAATGCCCATACGATTATCGAAGCGGCTAATATCGTTGTACCCATTTTGGCTAAATATTGTTTGCCTTTTTCCCATGTGTGCCGTAAAACCGATTTGCCGGAAGGAAGGCGGTAGGGGGGGAGTTCCATCACGTATGGACTGCTCTCACCTTTAACAACGTATTTACTAAGGATATGAGCCATCAAAATAGACATTAAAATCCCTGTTAAATAGAGAGAAAACAGCACTAAGGCGGAGTGGGACGGGAAAAATGCACCGATGATGATGATATACACGGGAAGACGAGCAGAACAGGACATCAATGGGATTATAAGCATCGTTATCAGACGAGAACGACGGTCCTCGATGGTACGGGTACCCATGATTGCGGGGATATTACACCCGAAACCCATTATCATCGGGATGAAACTCTTCCCATGCAAACCCATCTTATGCATGATTTTGTCCATGATGAACGCACCGCGAGACATGTAGCCCGAATCTTCCATCCACGAGATGAATGCATATAAAATCATGATGTTGGGAAGAAATACTATAACACCGCCGACACCACCGATAATACCGTCAACAAGTAAATCCTTCAACGGACCGTCACTCATAAGGGTAGAGACTTTCTCGCCCAACCAACCGACAAGGTTGTCTATCCAGTCCATCGGATATTGGCCAATGTAGAAAGTGCAGTAAAACATCAGAAACATCAAGGACAGGAAGATGGGATAACCAATCACAGGATGGGTCACGATGGTGTCTATCTGAGTGGTCAGCTTACGGACGTAGGTCTTCTTCTTTATGTAACATTCCTTTAATGCGCCTTGAATGAAACCGTACTTGGCATCTGTTATCGCTGAGTCACTATGCTCTTTCGTCTCTCGTAAGATGACAGATTGACATCTCACAACTGTTGAGTGGATATCAATGTAATTGGGAAATTGCTTGCATATCTCTATTACCTGACGGTCGTTTTCCAACAGTTTAATCGATAGAAAACGGGCTGAATAATTGAAGTGTGGCTCCGGGTTTTCGCGGATTAACTTTTCTACGGCATCGATGTTCTCCTCTAACAGGCGGCCATGATTGATGTGAATATGACGGGATTGCTTCTGACGGCCTTCATGCATCTCTATAATCGTATGGAACAGCTCTTTTACTCCTTCTCCTGTCCGTCCGACTGTGGGGACAATGGGAACACCTAATAACGAACCTAAGTGGCCGATGTCTAATTTGTTGCCGCTTGATAAAAATTCGTCATACATGTTCAGGGCCATAATCATCGGTACATCCATGTCGATAAGCTGAGTCGTCAGGTAGAGATTGCGCTCCAGATTCGAAGAGTCTACTACGTTGATTATCACATTCGGAGTCTTGTCGATGATGTGTCTGCGCACATATAGCTCTTCGGGACTGTAGGCTGACAATGAGTAGGTGCCGGGTAAATCTACAATCTTGAAATGATAGCCCTCAAAATCAAAGGTGCCTTCTTTGGCGTCAACGGTCACGCCAGAGTAATTGCCTACACGTTCATGGGAACCGCTGGCGATATTGAACAACGAGGTCTTGCCGCAGTTCGGATTGCCTACGAATGCAACGCTGATCTCATGACCGCGTTTCGAAGCTATCTGTTGCATGTGCTTGCGGCGGATATCAGGACAGTCGTCTATCGAGATACCCTGAAGATGGGGCTGGCTCGCTTCCCATCTGCGGGCTTCATCTTCGCTTACCACCTCTATCAGACTCGCTTCAGAACGATCGGA
>JAEEOB010000044.1 GCA_016284045.1 Bacteroidaceae bacterium | reverse complement strand
CTCATTCCACAATCGGCAAAGCCGACCATTCCACATTCCTCATTCCACATTCACCAATCCTCGTGGCAGTTTGATGACCTTCAGCCGCTCGTACCACACTCGCGACGAGCCGGCAAAGTGTTTCTGCGTATGACTGCTGATGATGTAGTAGCTTGCGCGGTATTCGTCCATCAGTTCCAGGAAGGCCTTCTTGATGCGCGAACACTTCTCGTTGATGGCATTGTCCAACGGATTCACCAAATGGTCCACGCCCTCCACGATTTTCTCCTTGTCCATCAACTTCGCCGTCGCCATGTAGTATTGCGTCAGCTCCTCCCTATAGTCCGCCAGCCGCTTGAACTCGATACCCTCGGGGTGCGTCAAAAACAGCAGATACACCGCCTTGTGCACCGGTTGCAATTCCACCTCCTTGTTGTCGTAGTCCGTCAGCACGAACCGGTAGTCCTGCGTAATCGTCAGCCTGCTCAGCTGGCCCTTCGCAGCCTCGATACGCAGCTCTTCCAGCATAGGCACACCGATGGCCCGCAGCAACAGGTCCGTACGCCCTTCCCGCTGCAGCTGCCGTGCCATGCGCCCCACGTCGCTGGCCATGTCCTCAAGCGTCAGATATTCGTCGGCCATGGGCTTATTCCTCTTCGCTGATGATGTCACCCAGTTTTCGGTTCAGCCAACTTCTCCAGCGTCCCAGTGTGGTGGAGGGCTCTGGCTCCGCTGCTGCGGGCGTTGCTGCGGGTTGCGTTACCGTTGGCTCCGATACGGGCTCTTCGCTGACGGCTATAGCTGGCTCCGGCTCGGGGGCTTCCTCCACCTTGAATTCCGGTTCCGGCTGTGGCTCCTCCTTCGCAGGCTTCTCTTGCGGCTGATATAGCTGGTTGATCAGCTGCTCGTAGTGTTCCTCGTCGTGGTCCTCCTCCGTCTTTCCTAAGTTCAGCTCGTTGTCCATGTCCGCAGCCAGGATAATCACCTTTGCGTCCTCACCCAGCGTGTCGTCCGTCGACGTACCCCAGATCACGTCAATGTCAGGGTCCAGCTGGTCGAAGAATTCCGAAATCTCCTGCATCTCCAGCACGCGGATGGGAGCCTGGTCGCTGGCATAGATGTTAAACAGGATACGTTTGGCGCGGTTGATGTCGCTGCCGTGCAGCAGTGGCGAGTCCAGTGCATCCAGTATGGCGCGCTCTACACGCTGTTCACCGCTGGCCCGTCCTATGGCCATGATGGCGCCGCCACCATTGCGCATCGTCGTCTCCACGTCGCGGAAGTCCAGGTTGATGTTCCCTTCCGAACTGATGGTGATCAGTTCCGATATGCCCTTCACGGCATTCTTCAGCACGTTGTCTGCCTCCGCCAAGGCATCCTTCAGCGACATGGCACTATCCGAATACACGTCACACAGCCGCTCGTTGTTCACGATGAGCATCGCGTCCACGTTCTTGCGCAGTTCTTCCACGCCCTTCAGAGCCTTCACGATCTTGCGACGGTGCTCGAAATAGAAGGGTATCGTCACCACGCCGATCGTCAGTAGTCCGCGGTCCTTCGCCACCTTTGCCACCACGGGTGCCGCACCCGTTCCCGTGCCGCCACCCATCGTTGCCGTCACGAACACCATCTTCGTCTGGTCGTCCAGCAGCCGTTCTATGCTGTCAATGCTGCTCTCCGCTTCCGAGCGGCCCTTTTCCGGTATGCCTCCAGCACCGAGACCTTCGCCCAGCTGAATCTTCACCGGCACCGACGAGTGTTTCAGCGATGCACTATCCGTGTTACACACCGCGAACGACACACCCTGAATGCCCTCCTTATACATGCGGCTCACGGCGTTACATCCGCCGCCACCCACACCGATCACCTTGATGATATTCTGCATCAAGTCCTCTACAGGTCCAAAATCCAACAACTCACCCATTTTTGCTTTAAATTGATTTCCTGCTGCAAAGATAATAAAGATTCTCCAGACCACCAAATCTTCACAAGCCTTGCGAACGAAAGTTAATGGTATAATTTCCACAAAAAGTTTGGAGTGCTGAAATCTTTTTCGTACTTTTGCAAGCGATATGAGTAAAAATGGAAGACCTATTCCCCTTCAAGCCGTTACATTTTGAAGCTCTGCATGGTGACAAAGAAGGTCGTTTTTCTGTAAAGGCCAATGATCAGTATCGAGTTGAATTCACGCTCACAGAAACAAATGAAGAACCTGTGGTCACTATATGCAACATAATAGAATTGTCAAATCATTATAAATAGGAGATGGATATGAACACTGTACAGATTATGGGAAATAAGGTTGCCAACAATATGACATCATCTATGCTGATACACCCAGGAGAGATGATTAAGGACGAAATCATTGCTCGTGGCATAACGCAAAAAGAACTGGCCAAGCAGATGGGCGTATCATATACTGTGTTCAATGAAATCCTAAACGGCAAGCGTCCAATAACAACAGAATATGCATTGTTACTGGAGGCTGCCTTGGGCACGAATGCCTCAATTTGGATTGGCTTGCAGGCAGATTACAATATGCAGAAGGCTAAACAAGACAAGTCGTTCATGAAGCGCCTAGAGAAAATCAGGAAGATTGCTGCTATCTTTTAGCTAAAAACAAACATCAGCCTTCTTCCATCAGCCATCATACATCTCCTACTCCCAGACCACCAAGTCACGAGGAAGAAAGAGTTTTCAACTTGGGGGCAAGTTGTCACCAGGATTGAACCAGTACCAGATGGGTCTCCTTCCCACAATTTTCTTATTCAGATGCGATGTGGGATATAAATCTCTATTAATAATTGACATTGGTTTAACAGGAATAACTTCTTCCCAGCCATTATCCGCTTTTTTGAATTGCCGTATGCTCATATCACTACAACCATAATGTGCTTCTATATAAATGGTCTTATGGACATAGTCAAACGTTGTGTAGGCCGTGTGCGCATTACAGCATTGATAAGCAGCAAACCAACAATTTGGAACTTGATTCGAAACCTTTTGATATTTCATAATCTCCGGATTAAGTCTATACACCCTAACATTTCCATTCTTTACACAGACGATATCAGGTGCCTTGTCAAAATCAACATCAAGAGAATATTCCTTATCTTCACAAATCGTTTTTTCGTTAAAAGCGCGCTCTCCATATTTTTGATAATGGGGAAGTCTACCCCAACTGTAATCACACTTTTTACAGGCAAATCGTTTAGAATCGGAACTGACCATGCATGCCCCGATTCCAAAACCATATCTTAACTCAACTACGCTATCACTCCTGCAAACAGGACACCATTCTTCCTCACGATAATTATCAATGCCCAATCGTTCACGTTCCATTTTTATTTCATCTTTGGTCATCATTTTATGTGTGTACATAGCCTTTATACTAGTCCAGAAATAAAAGATTACCAATAAGCAAAGTGCAATTATGGTAAAGGCTCCGATACCTAAGCATCCCCTTACAACATTTTTCTTCAGCATATCATTTTTATCTGCAAAGTTACAAATTATCTCTCACATTCTCGTAATCTGCATTTCTCAATTTCTACGTCTAATATTCTGACCGTTCTGAAAAAACTATCCAATATCAACTTCAGATAATCTTCCAATTCAGGTATTTGTGGCACCAGGGCCATATCAAATTCACGAACGCACAATCATTTACGGCCTCCATCAAGAATATGATGCCTTGAAACTCAAACTGAATACGACCTTCTTCAGTGTATTCAGGCTTACTTCCAATATTTTCAATCGTACTTAAGGCCAATTGCCTCGTACTCATTGTTTCTTCCATAGTCGTTTCTTCTACTTGATTGTTACTTGATACAGTCTCTATCACGGAACAATACTCACTGTCTTTTTGTTCACGATAGTAACGATAGAGATTGTAAATCACCACGAAAGCGAGTATTCCTATTATATGCCATTCCATAATCAATATATTCTTTTAAAATCATCACCAATTTGTTTCCAATAAATTCGAGAGAAGGAGTGACCGTTAACGCTTATGATTCTGCTGATTTTGAACGTTCGTTCTTCGCCCATATCCAGACGATACGCCTGAATATACATGCCACCATAATAGTTGGAGTACCTGATGTCGGAGATACGACACGTAAAGACCTTCCCATTTCGCGTACAGTATTCTATCTCTATCTCCTGATTCAGTTGTACCGCCCTGTCAATCACTTCCTCGATAGCCATTCATCGCTGCCAGTTTAAATGGATCATATTCATCTGGAGAGAAAATCGTGTTTCCGCCATCTGCATTGATTTTTGAGCCGATAATCTCTCCGCCTTCCGTTGGAGGCCGGTTAGCCATTGATGGGTCCTCACAATTCTCAAAACGCGTAAACTCACCCACAAATTTCATCATGATAATTCCAGTAGCACCCTTTCGGTGTTTTGAGATAATAACCTCTGCCTTATCATGATAGTCGATGCGGC
>JAEEOB010000043.1 GCA_016284045.1 Bacteroidaceae bacterium | reverse complement strand
TGATAACGAACCGAACTGAACTTAAAGAGACATGCGGATGATAACGGACTTAACTTAAAAACCATGCGGATGGGTTTGGTACGAATCAGAGAGGTTTGTGGTGCTGACGTAAGAAAACGTCAGCTCCTAAGGCAGTAATTAGCTTGCTGAATTTAATTACAGATAAAAATAATAAAAATCAATTTACAATTACCTTGATGGTCTTGCGAGGTGCAATCTGGTCGTTTGATACAATGACAAACTGCTGACTATCATCAGGTCCCGAAATTTTGGAGGTATCCAACCATACCCTTATCTTATATGTCTGTCCTTTTTTCAACGCCACGTGGGAGAAGTCAGCAATCAGGGCATCAGAGGTCTCGATCCGTTCCACAAGCAGCATCCCATCTCCACGATTAGTGATGACGACCGTACCTTTCATTTTCTTATTCGGCTTATATTTACCAATGATGAGCGATGAGGTTGATGTCAGCATCACAGGTTTGGAATAGTCAATCACAGCTGGTGTGTTTGTCACAACCGGTTCATCTACAGGGTCATCCTCTTCTTCATCGACATCCTGTTCCGTATTTTCGCGTACCACCTCATGATCCACCACCTTACATTTCATCCTCACGAGCTGCGGCTCCCCGTCGATGCTGTTCTTCACCTCAATCATGCGGTCGAATCGTCCGAGCATCTCGGCATTGTATGTGACGGTCACCCGTCCTGACGCTCCAGGCTGAATCATGCCTCTCGTCCATTCCGGCTCCATACATCCGCATCCGGGATCCACATATTGGATGGTCAGTGGTTGATCGCTCACGTTAGTAAATGTGTATGTGGCAGTTACAGGATGATACCACTGGGTAAGCCCCACATCAAGCAGGTCTTCCCTGAACTCTAACGACTGAGCGGAAAGCGATGCCGTAAGAGCCGTCAGTATTATTATTAAAAATGTAGTTATCTTGTTCATGAAAGCGTTGAGAGTTGATGAGGCTATAGTTCCT
Organism: Bacteroidaceae bacterium; assembly: GCA_016284045.1. Taxonomy (GTDB): domain Bacteria; phylum Bacteroidota; class Bacteroidia; order Bacteroidales; family Bacteroidaceae; genus UBA3839. The sequence continues at coordinate 8,544 of JAEEOB010000043.1, read as the reverse complement.
ATAGATTTTATAGACCCTATAGTGTCTATAGCAAACTCACTATAAACTAATTCAAGTATCGGAAGTTAAAAAGGAAGCTGAGTTAATTTAAAGATTTAATTATGTAAGATGTAAGATTTATGCAAGTGGTTTGGAAGTTAAAGGGGAGCTGAGTTAATTTAAAGATTTAATTATGTAAGATGTAAGATTTATGCAAGTGGTTCGGAAGTTAAAATGAGAGTTAACGAGCCTGAGGCTCGTGGAGGATAGTTTTGCCAATGATAAATCGATATTAGGATTACTCAAAAAATAAACAGAACTTACTAATTATCAACATTTTCAAATACTTGCTAAAGTTGAATAAACTAAAAACTAAAAACTATAAACTATAAACTATAAACTATAAACTATAAACTAAAGACTAAAAGTCATTCCGTCGTAGGCAAGATGACGGTTCGGCGGCAGTTTGGCATCCTCTTCGCTGTGGAGTCCCAGATGGTGGGACATGTGTATGATATACGCCTCCTCCGCCTGGATGCTGTCTGCAAACGCCACAGCCTCTTCCACCGTCTGATGTGTGGGATGAGGATCATGGCGCAGTCCATTGACAATCAGACAAGAAACACCATCCAACAGTTTCTTCTGATCGGGTTCGATGGTCTTCATATCTGTGACGTATGCAAATTTTCCTATCCTGAATCCCAAAATAGGCAGCTTTCCGTGCATCACCTGCAATGGCAATACCTCCACCCCGTTCACCCTGACAGGAACCCCCGGATCCACTGCTTCCAGGTCGATGCGAGGCACTCCCGGATATCTTACATCCTTGGGTGTGAAGCAATATGGTATTCGTTCCATCAGATGGGTTGTGCAGTATTCGTCGCCATAAATCACCATGTCGCCAAACACGGCAAACGGCCGGATATCATCAATACCGCCAACATGGTCATAATGTTCGTGGCTGATGAAGATCGCATCGATTTTCCGAAATCCAAATCTCAGCATCTGTTGCCGGAAATCGGGGCTGCAGTCGAGGAGAATTCTCGTCACCCCTTCTTCCGATTGGTCATCATCAATTTCGACAAGCGTAGAGCATCTGAGCCTGCTGTCGCGAGGGTCGGATGATGTGCACACGGGGCATGTGCATCCTAACTGGGGTACCCCGCATGATGTGCCAGTACCGAGCAAAGTAACGGTCATCTCACTCATACGAAATTCACCTCAGGACTGATTGAGACACCGAACTTACTGAACACATCCTTTCTCACCCTCTCGCTCAGACGTACAATCTCGGCAGCCGATGCCCCGCCGAGATTCACGATGACAAGGGCCTGCCTGTCGTGAACGGCAGCTCTTCCGAGCGCCCGCCCCTTCCATCCAGCCTGCTCTATCAGCCATCCCGCAGGAATCTTAAAGCCTCCTTCCACCTCATAATAAGGCATGTCGGGATATTGTTGTCTCAAGTCATTAAACTTGTCGGCATCCACCACCGGATTGACAAAGAAACTTCCGGCATTGCCGGTCACTTTGGGGTCGGGCAGTTTCTGGTTGCGGATATCGATAATCGCCTGACGCACATTTGAAGCAGTCAGTTCCCTGCCCTCCAGTGCCTGACGGATATTGCCGTAGCCCACATTCGGAGAGAACTGTTTTGACAGCCTCATCGTGACGCTGATGACAGCATACTGTCCCTTCAAACTCTTTTTGAACACGCTCTGACGGTAGGCATATCCACATTCAGCATTGGAGAAGGTGCGCATCTTGCCATTTTCGAGTGAAAGCGTCTCAACAGACAGGATCACGTCTTTCACCTCCGTGCCGTATGCACCGATATTCTGGACGGCAGCGGCTCCAGTCTCACCTGGGATAAGCGAGAGGTTTTCAATGCCGTTCCATCCGTTCTTCACGGCGTATGCCACCAAATCATCCCACACCTCTGCAGCCCCGACTCTGATGACCACCGTCTCGTCGGTCTCATCCAGGATGTCAATACCTTTGATTCGGCTGTGGAGCACCACGCCAGGGAAATCACCGGTGAAAAGGAGGTTGCTGCCTCCTCCGATATGTAGCACCCGACGTCCTTTCAGTTCGGGAATAACACGCTGCAAATCCTCCACCGAGTCGTATTCGATGAATTCAGCCGCTCGGCAGTCAATGCCGAACGTGTTATTGTTTTTCAGTGAATAATTATGTTGTCGTAGCATGGGAAAACTAAGAGCTACTTCAGTCCTGCTTTGAGGCTTCTGATTACAGCAGAATTGAATCCTGCATGATCAAGTTCATTCAGTCCTTTTATTGTCGTGCCGTTTGGTGTGGTCACCTTGTCGATGGCAGCCTCCGGATGAAGACCAGTCTCCCTCAGGAGTGTGATGGCTCCGTCCATTGTCTGCATTGCAATCTGCTGAGCGTCTTTAGGATAGAACCCCATCTCAACACCCGCTTCCATCTGTGCGCGAATGTAGCGCATGATATAAGCAATGCCACAGCTTGCCATCATCATGCCCGGTCCCACCATCTTCTCTTCACACACGTTCACCTCGCCAACCAGCTTGAAGAGGTCAGACACATTCTCAACTGCCTCGGTATTGGCACTCGCTCCAGGAGCGACGAACGACATGCTTTTGCCGAACTCTGCACCGATATTGGGTATCACATAAAAGAACTGTGCCTCGCCCACTCCGTCAACATCCATGAAAAACTCCACGAGCTTTTCTGTGGTGATGCCAGCTGCATCAGACACGACAATCTGACGGTCGAAATCGAGAACAGCCGAAATCTCTTTCGACACCATTTCCACAAGCCAAGGCTTAACGGCAATCACCACGATGTCCGCCCCTTTCACCGCCTCTGCATTATCGGTGAACGTGCGTATGCCAGGAAAGGTGTTCTTGAAATTCTCAAGCACCTGCAAATTGCGGTCTGCAATGCTGATGTCCTCCACGCTAGCCAGGAATCCATTGCCCCCATCACGCTGAGCCGCTTTTGCCCAGCCTTTAATTAATGCGCCGCCCATGTTGCCGGCACCAATCACTGCTATTTTCATTGCTTTATCTAAAATCTATAAACTATAAAACTAATTCGCCGCCTGGAACTCCCTGAGGAAGCGTACATCGTTCTCAGAGAACATGCGTAGGTCTTTCACCTGATATTTGAGGTTTGTGATACGCTCAATGCCCATACCGAAAGCATATCCCTTGTATTTCTTGCTGTCGATTCCGTTGAGCTCAAGCACTCTGGGATGCACCATTCCGCATCCGAGGATTTCAACCCATCCTGTGTGTTTGCAGAATCCACAGCCGGTACCACCACAGATATTACAAGAAATGTCCATCTCTGCCGACGGTTCAGTGAAAGGGAAATAAGAAGGTCTGAGACGTATTTTCGTGTTTTCTCCGAACATCTCCTGTGCAAATAGAAGGAGGACCTGCTTGAGGTCAGTGAACGACACATTCTCATCCACATAGAGCCCCTCCACCTGATGGAAGAAACAATGTGCTCTTGCAGAGATGGCCTCATTGCGGTACACCCTTCCCGGGCAGATGATTCTGATAGGCGGCTGCTGCTTCTCCATCACCCTGCTCTGCACCGATGATGTGTGTGTGCGAAGAATCACGTCGGGCTTGCTCTCCACGAAGAAAGTGTCCTGCATGTCGCGGGCAGGATGGTCGTCAGCGAAGTTCATGGCACTGAACACGTGCCAGTCGTCCTCCACCTCCGGCCCCTCAGCCAGTGTGAATCCCAGCCTTGCGAAGATGTCGATAATCTCGTTCTTTACAATGCTCAGTGGATGACGTGTGCCCAGAGGTATAGGATATCCCGTTCGGGTGATGTCGAAATCATCATCTGTGGTGTCGGCAGAAGACAGGCTATCGCGCAATTCGTTGATTTTATCCTGCGCTTTCGTCTTCAGCTCATTGATTTTAATTCCTATTTCCTTCTTCTGCTCCGGAGGCACCGATCTGAAATCGTTCATCAGTGATGGAATGAGTCCTTTCTTACTGATGTATTTAATACGGAGCATCTCCACCTCGTCGAGTGAAGCGGCGGTCAGCGTTTCCACTTCCGCGAGCAAAGCCTCAATTTTTTCTAACATGATTCGTATTTTTTGATGATTTATTTACTTTTTTTATGAAATTTACTGCAAAGATACGCAATTTCATGAATATTTTATCAATATAAAAAAATAAAACATTAAATTTGCACGAAAATTATACCTTATTAATATTTGAAAAAGCATATATGTTACATAGACACCTGTTTTTTGCGGCCACAGCCATCGTGATCATCACAGCTTCATGTACCGATTGCAAGAACACAAACAACCCTCAAGACGGCGAGATATACAGCGACACCATCCTGTCCGACTCTGCCGACAGCAGCCCTAAAGAGCTTGACCTCTTCGGCAAACGCAAAATCCCCACCACCGCCGATGCGAATTTCGAGGATTTTCTTTATGCGTTCCTTACCGACGATGAATTTGCCGAGTCACGTATATCCGACACCATCACCGTGGACAACGGTGACTCCACCACCTATCTTCCCAAATCATCCTGGAACGACATGCATCTTTTCAAATACCAAGATTTATACACCTATATCTACACCAACGACCATGAAGACGAGCTAATCAAAAGCCCCGACCTGACGACAGTGGCATTTGAATGGCTGACACTCGACTCACTCCACAGCGACCGCTATGAGTTTCACCACAAAGATGGCAGATGGCAACTCGACCACATTATCCGCCGTCACAGCATCGACAAGTTTGAGAATGAGTTTCTCACTTTCTACTGCCAATTTGTTGAGGACAAGGAATTCCAGAAGCAGTCGCTCGCCAGCCCAGTCCAGTTGATATATGGTAGCGACAGCGAGATGAACGAGGGCGAGACCTATCCCTTAAACGAAAACGACTGGAACGAGTTCCGGTCCAACACTCCTCTACCAGCAAAGACCATTGTGCTGATGGACTACGGCCAGCACATCACGCCAGGCACCAGCATCAACTTCATTGTCCGTGGCATCACCGAGGCAGCCTACGCCAACTATCATTTCCGCAGGACACGCGGACACTGGATGCTCTACTCAGTAGAAGTGATTTAAGGGCAGTTCAAAAAATACTGACTTCATAAAACATCAAGTGTGCAAAATTGAGTGCACACGTTTCGGGAGTTGTGTGCATAAATTTCGCCGAATGATTGCACAAATCACACATTTTTGTGTAAATTACTAATTATTAACACTTTTTTTGAATCAACTTTAATTTTTTTTGCTTAATTTTGAATCGTAATTAAGAAGAAAGGGAGTATTGTGTGCACCAACTAAACACACATATTTGTGCTAAGTGTGCAATAATGCAGAAAAATTTGCATTTTGTTTCCCCGTTAAATCTCAAAAGCAAAATAAATTAACACACAATGTTAGAAAGATTTCTAAAGCAAGTGAGCTTCAACTCCATGGAGGATTTCAGGCAGAATCTGGACATCAACGTACCCTCAGACTTCAACTTTGCCATTGACGTGGTTGACGAATGGGCAAAAGAAGCACCCTCAAAGCTCGCTATGCTATGGACCAACGACGAGGATAAGGAAAAACGCTATACGTTTTCAGAATTAAAAGAGGAGTCGGATCAGACGGCATCCTATTTTCAGGAGCTGGGAATCGGCAAAGGCGACATGGTGATGCTCATCCTAAAACGTCGCCATCAGTTTTGGACATGTATGCTTGCGCTGAACAAAATCGGTGCGGTTGCCATCCCAGCCACCTTCCTTCTAACCGCCAAAGACATCATATACAGATGCGAGAAAGCCACAGTCAAAGCGATAGTGTGCTGCGGCGATGAGGAAATCACTGGTCATGTGAATGCAGCATTCCCCGAATGTCCTTCTGTGGAACACCGCATCAGCATCGGCCCGGTTGTGCCTGAGGGATGGGAACTGCTCGAGGATGGTGTCCGCCATGCAAAACCCTTCGTGAACAACTATACCGACCGAAACGTCAACGACTACATGCTCATGTATTTCACGAGCGGTACGAGCGGCGAGCCAAAGATGGTGATTCACGACAACACCTACGCGCTGGGACATATCGCCACAGCAGCTTACTGGCATAACCTCCATCCCGGCAGCCTTCATCTCACCATTGCCGACACAGGCTGGGGCAAGGCTGCATGGGGAAAACTCTACGGACAGTGGTTCGTAGGTGCCACGGTATTCGTCTATGACCATGAGAAATTCACCCCCTCCGACATCCTTCGCAAAATTGAAAAGTACAAGGTGACGAGCCTCTGCGCACCTCCAACGATATTCCGTTTTCTTATCCGTGAGGATCTGTCGAGGTTCGACCTCTCCAGTCTTGAATACTGCACAACGGCCGGCGAGGCACTCAACGGGGCCGTGTTCGACAAGTTCCTTCAGCAGACCGGAATCAAGCTCAAGGAGGGATTCGGACAGACCGAGACGACGCTCACCCTTGGCATTTTCCCTTGGATGGAGACCAAGCCCGGATCGATGGGGGTTCCCAACCCCCAGTATGACGTTGCGCTGATATGCAACGACGGTTCGCTCACCCCCGTGACAGAGCCGGGCAAAATCGGACAGATAGCCATCCGCACAGACCGCCGCCGTCAGTTAGGACTGTTCCGGGGCTACTACCGCAACCAGGAGCTGACAGACTCGGTTTGGCATGACAACTATTACTTCACCGGCGACCTCGCCTACTTCGATGAGGACGGCTACTACTGGTTTGTGGGCCGCGCCGACGACGTCATCAAGAGCAGCGGCTACCGCATCGGCCCGTTTGAGGTGGAGAGCGCGCTGATGACCCATCCAGCAGTGGTTGAGTGTGCCATCACAGGGGTTCCCGACCCTATCCGGGGCGAGGTGGTGAAAGCCACAATTGTGCTAGGCAAAGAATGGAAAGACAAAGCAGGCGAAGCGCTTATCGAAGTTCTTCAGAACCACGTGAAGCATGAGACTGCACCATATAAATATCCACGCGTAATCGAATTCGTGGATGAGCTGCCGAAAACCATCAGCGGAAAAATTCGAAGGGTGGAAATACGGAGACGAGACCACGAAAACTAAAAAAAGTCTGCCGTCTGGCAGACTTTTTTCATTTATTCAGCCGGGCTGAACTCGTCCTTCCCCACCCCGCAAAGTGGACATTCGAAATCATCGGGCAGGTCCTCGAAAGGTGTTCCCGGTTCGATACCGGCCTCAGGCACTCCTGCTTCAGGGTCGTACTCCCAGCCGCATACGTCGCATACATACTTTGTCATGTTCGTTGCATTTTAAACGGTTAATAAAAAATTGAAAGGTGGTGCGAAGATATTAAAAATTTCACGATCCACAAAGAATCACGGCATTTTATTTCGTTTAATCGGTAAAAATCGCTAATTTCGCAACGAAAAAAAAATTCACTACAATAAATCTTTGCGAAACTGAAAGAATTACCGGATAATTATTCACTACAACGAATCTATGCGAATCTGAACGAAGTTTTTTTTGACTGGATTTTGCTGCAGCGAAATAACAAGAAGGATCACCCCAATTTCTGCAAGAAATTTTCTCCCAAATGACACTTTAACTCCTATATAATAACATGAAACTAATCGGTTGCTCATTATCTGTATTTGTGCGTTTCATTATCCCAATAGCAGTGGCATGCCTTTTGGCGATGTGGATATGTAATATCGAACCTGGTGTGAAATACGACTGGCTGGGCGGCATCTGGCACGGCATTTTCGTTGTTCCAAACTTCATCCGTCACATCATCTCTCATAAGGTGCTTATCAAGGCAGACATCGGAACGGAAGCATACAACATCCTGTTCTGGCTCTTCGCCATCGCCAATGCCATCACAGTAGCCACTCAAATCGTACATAACCTAAAAAAAATCAAATGAACGCATTCATATTAGCCGCAGGACTGGGAACCCGTCTGAAGCCACTGACCGACCGAATGCCGAAGGCAATGGTGCCTGTGGGCGACAAGCCGTTGATTGAGCATCTTATCCTGAAATTGAAATCAAGCGGCTTTGAGCATATCGTGGTGAACGTGCATCATTTTGCCGAGCAGATCATTGACTTCATCGAGGCAAACGGAAGGTTTGGCATTGACATCCGCATCAGCGACGAACGCGGTGAACTGCTCGAAACGGGCGGAGCCGTGAAGAAAGCAGGGCATCTCTTCACCAACGGCCAGCCCTTCCTGATTCATAATGTGGATATCCTGCATAATCTCGACCTCGCAGAGGCTTACCGTATGCATGACCCTGACAGCGATGCCACCCTGTTTGTCAGTGACCGGAAATCCAACCGCCACCTGCTTTTCAACGGGAACGGAGTGCTCATGGGACGGGACAACACGACCACTGGCGAGGTGGACACGCCTTTCGACAGCGTAAGGGAGTCGCCTTCATCCTGCACAGCCCTTCCCTTTTCCGGCATTCATATCTTTGCGCCCTCGCTACTGCCACTGATGGATTCATGGCCTGCCAAATTCCCGATCATCAACTTCTATCTCTCCGCCGCGGCACATGGAAGGAATGTGAAATGCAAGGAAGTAA
>JAEEOB010000042.1 GCA_016284045.1 Bacteroidaceae bacterium | reverse complement strand
CTACCTCGGTCTTTCTTCAGGTATCCAGAGATAAAGAAGAAAATGACGATGATGACCGCCTGCAGATATCTGAAATAAAACCACTCCTGGGATTGGGGCAGATGACAAAACACCACTGTACATGCTGCCAGTGCTTTTGCCCAATCTATCCAGTTGACACGCTCTTTCATAATGCAAAAGTAGTATTTTCTGTCGAAAAACCCAAAACATGCATGTCTTTTTATTCGTTTTTTCGTTATTTTTGATACTAAACGGAAAATTTTCTCTATAATATTTGCATGTTTGAAAAAATATGTGTAATTTTGACGCTCGAAATCAATCTTAAGGTAAAAATCATTATTAATGAAAGTGAAAATGAAAAAAATGGTTGTGATGCTGACCACAGTTTTTATGGTAGCATGTCAAAGTACAGACCTGTTTGACGAGCAGGCTAAAGAAAGAGACACCAAAGCACAGTATGCTGAGAATTTCTCGAAGTCCTATCCTGACGTAACTCTCAATCAGAATTGGGATTACAGTAACAAAAACGAGGCATACAGCCTGCCTTCTAACATCAACCGTAGTGTAACACGCGGAAGTGCAACAGACTATCAGTTAATCACCGCTGGTGAATATGAGGTTGAAAACAGCACACTGACGTGGATGAAAGGCAAGTTGAAAGATGGACAAGATAATCGCAAGTTGGGCAAGCCGTTCTATATGAAAGCTCCAGGCAACAGTTTCACTATTGTACCAATCTTCCAGGGACAAGCTTCATCAATATGGGAACTTCATGCCGTTATCGACGGTGTTGACTTCAAGGTTTGGGAAAAGGGTCAGGATGTATGGGTCAAAAAGAATGAAAATAGCGATTGGCAGACCGTCTCATCACTTTCTAACACTGAATTGAACAAGAATACACAAAATGCTTATAAGGTAAAAGCCAATGGCTATACTTTCAATAATATTCCAGCTGGCGTAGAGATGTACTTTTATCTCACTGTGACAAATGTGACAAATAGCAAATACAACTATACAATAAACAGCCAGATGTCATCGCTCAACGGTATGATGTTGGCATTGAACGACTGTCCACGTCCGGCAAACATTCCTGAGGATTACGAGGTCATGGTCATTGGATGTGAGGACGTTTACGATTATGGCAGTGTTAAATCTGACAACGACATGAACGACGTGGTATTCATGGTTTATGGTAAGCCGGAAGTGCCCTCTACGATTGAGATTACAGAAGATATGACCATCGAGAGAAGAGTAACCTTACGCTATATGATTGAAGACTTGGGCTCTACTGACGACTTTGATTTCAACGACATCGTTGTGGATGTTGCTGACGTTTGTAACTCAAGCCCTGTATTCATCGATGGTATTTTTAATGGATGGAATGATTCTGACAAGCATCAGGAGGCTGTTATCCGTCATCTTGGAGGTGTACTGCCTTTCAAACTGACCATTGGCAACACGGAACTGGAAGAGCATGAGGGTGTACTCGGTTCAAATCCCGATGAAAAATACGAAGTAAACGGATGGAATAAGAACAAGCACAATATCAGTGTGATGGTTAAACAGTCAAAGAATTCTACGGTTTACAATAACGTTCAATTCCCCAAGGCAGGCGAAGCACCTATGATTATTGCTGTAAATCCTTCACAAAACTGGATGGAAGAGCGTGTCAGTGTGCCTTCTTCTTGGTTCTACATTCCGGAATAATCTCTCTTTCATCATAAAAAGTGACCCTCCTGTTTGACAACGGAAGGGTCTCTTTCTTTTCACTTCGGCTGCAGGTCTTTGTATTCATGAGCTACATCTTTGATGCACGGACAGTCCTTGTGGGGGTTCAGGTCGTGGTGACCGACTATCACGGCGCGGGGGTAACGCTCGTGCAGTTCTTCAAGTAGCCGTCGCATCGTCTGCTTCTGTGCCTCAGTGCGCGTGTCGGCGGGTTGACCGCGGATGTCCAGACCACCCTCGTAGCATACGCCTATCGAGTATTTGTTGTGGTTCTGGCCTGCTACGTGGCAGTGGGCGCCTATCATCCATTCCGGACGTCCCAGCTCAATGGTTCCGTCACGACGGATGACGTAGTGGTAGCCGATGCCGAGCTTGAAGCCTCGCTGGCGATGCCACGTGTCTATCTGGGCTGCCGATG
>JAEEOB010000041.1 GCA_016284045.1 Bacteroidaceae bacterium | reverse complement strand
TGGACATACAAAAGAAAATAAATCGAAGACCAAGAGAAAAATTAAAATTCAACTCACCAAAAAACGAATTTTTCAAACATTATAATTAAATTTGCATTTAGTATTGCACTTGCTGGTTGACTCTTTACTGGATGTAATATTCAGCATTTTTTCTGTGATTTTGACGTAATAATTTGTATATATCCAAATAATTAACGAACTTTGTCAGCAACTTGAATCAAACTTTAGTTCTAACTTTAAAATTTGATGTTATGGGATTTCTATTATGGATTCTTTACGGTCTGGCAGCAGGTGCATGTGCATCATGGTTGCTTCATTCACCTCATGAATGGTATTGGAACATTCTCATAGGTATTGTGGGAAGTATCATCGGAGGATTTGTGGCCGGCTTGTTTGGCATTAAGAGCACAAATTGGATTGGCTCGTTTATCATTGCAGTTCTCGGATCGGTCCTCTGTCTGCTGCTTTACAACTATCTTGTTCCGGCATAACGGAGTACTTGCTTTTAAGCATGTCCGATTTATTTCTTGACTGACAAGGAGTGGTTTTTTAAGTATCTGCTCCTTGTTCGTTTTTTGTATTCACTTGCCTTGATTTTTTGTCTTTGGATAATTGATAATTCAAGTTTTTTTCGTATTTTTGCAACTGAAAAAATTGCTGACCATTTATGAAAATTATTCTGACATTGATGACTTTTCTATGTGCTTGCTTAGCACAGGCACAGTCACCCCTTAAATTATGGTATGAACAGCCGGCAGACAACTGGGAGGAGGCATTGCCCGTGGGTAACGGACATATCGGAGCCATGGTCTTCGGACGGGTGGAAGACGAGCTGATTCAGATCAATGACGGAACATTATGGTCGGGGAAACCGCAGCCTCAGTCGGTTAATCCCACCGCTTTTCCGAATCTTAGGCTGATAAGAGAGGCCATCGAACAGAAAGACTACGGCAAAGCCACGTCACTCTGCAAAAATATGCAAGGGTTCTACACAGAGAGCTATATGCCGCTCGGTGACGTGAAAATTCATCAGACTTTTAACAGCAACAGAAGACAGTTCGACAACTACAGACGGGAGCTGATTCTTAACGATGCGGTCGCCACCACTTCTTTTTCGGTTAGAGGGGTGGATTTCACACGTGAGGTCATCGTGTCGGCACCCGACGATGTCATGCTTATCCGCTATTCGGCATCAAAAGAGGGAGCGCTCAATCTCGACCTCACCGTCGAATCACAATTAAGACCAACTGTTGAGGCGCACGACGGTTGGCTTGTCATGAAAGGTGTCGCACCGGGAAGAGTCGATCCCAGTTACTACCAGCGCAAGGAGGGTGAGAGCATCATCTATGGTGACATTGACCAGAACCGCGGCATGAGGTATCAGACCGATATCACTGCAAATAATGAAGGCGGAACTGTTATCGTTGACGACAAGGGTATTCATGTGCAAGGTGCAGATAAAGTCACTTTCTATCTCACGATCGCCACAAGTTTCAATGGAGCCTATAAGCATCCTTACACCGAGGGAAAGGATGAGAAAGCACTTGCTGACAACACCATGCAAAAGGCTTTGACAAAACCGTTTGAGGCAATTAAAGCTGCCCATGTCGAGGATTTCCAAAAGTATTTCCACCGTGTCAGACTGCAACTCGGTGATAAAACAACCGACAACCCCAACGTGAAGGTGCCGACAGATCTCAGGCTCAAAGTCTATGGATATGGATGCGAAGACCAACAGCTCGAGGAGCTGTTCTTCCAGTTCGGAAGATATCTGTTGATATCATCATCAAGACCGGGAGGTACCCCTGCCAACCTGCAAGGGATATGGAATCCACATATCAGACCACCATGGTCTTCTAATTTCACCATTAACATTAATACAGAGATGAACTACTGGCCGGCAGAGCCGGGCAACCTCTCTGAAATGCATGAGCCCCTGCTTGAATGGATTCAGCAGCTTGAAAAGAACGGCACCAACACAGCAAAAGAGTTCTACCATGCGAGAGGGTGGGTGGCTCACCATAACTCCGATATTTGGGCACTTGCTACCCCTGTGGGAGACCGCGGAGACGGCGACCCCCTCTGGGCAAACTGGTATATGGGAGGGGCATGGCTTTGTCAGCATCTGTGGGAGCATTATGCCTTCACGGGCGATAAGGAATATCTGCAGAAGGTTTATCCGACCATGAAAAATGCCGCAATATTCTGCATGGACTGGCTTGTGGAAAGCAAAGAGTCCGATGGAAAGACCTATCTCCTGACTTCTCCTTCCACATCACCGGAAAACCACTTCAGATACGACGGAAAGACATACGCCGTCAATAAAGGCACGACTATGGATATCGCCATCATTAGCGACCTCTTCGCCAATGTCATCAAGGCTTCGGAAATTCTCGACACCGACAAAAAACTGCGAAGCCAGATTACAGCGATGAAAAGCAGGCTGCTGCCGTATCGAATCGGTAAGCAGGGACGTTTGCAGGAGTGGTATGAGGACTACGACGATGTGGATCCCCACCACCGGCATATATCCCATCTTTTTGCGCTGCATCCAGGGAAGGACATCTCACCCATTAAGACCCCTGACCTTGCCAAAGCTGCTGACAAGACCTTCGAGATTCGAGGCGACGAGGGGACTGGATGGAGTAAGGCATGGAAAATCAATTTCGCCGCCCGGCTGCTTGACGGACAACATGCATATAAGATGCTCAGAGAGACCATGAGCTATGTCGATCCCAAGAACCCACGTCACGGAGGTACCTTCCCGAATCTCTTCGATGCTCATCCCCCCTTCCAGATAGATGGTAATTTTGGTGCTACTGCGGGAATGATTGAGATGCTGCTGCAAAGCCATCTTGATGAAATCCACCTGTTGCCTGCTCTGCCAAAAAAGTGGAGCCGGGGAATGGTCACTGGACTCAAGGCACGGGGGAATTTCGACGTGGACATTATTTGGGATGAATCCAAGCTCACAACCGCCACAATCCGGTCGGTCATCGGAAGCGACTGCAAAATCCGTGCCGATGTCCCCATACAGGTGGAAGGTGTCGGAACGCAATGCGTGAAAGAAGGCAAATATTACACCCTCACTTTTAAAACAGAGAAAGGGAAACAATATCAGATAAAATCAAAATGACACTTTTTTGAACTTTTTATACGCAAAATGTAATATAAATCGTGATATTTTTTTATTTGTAAAGTTTTTTTTATATCTTTGCAACAAAATGTATAAATTATCAATCTAATAAAATTATTAATTATGCGAGTAGTTATTAAAGACGATTTCGATGCAATGTCAAAATGGGCTGCCGATTACGTGGCAAAGCGCATCAATGACGCCAAGCCTACGAAGGAAAACCCGTTCGTGTTGGGTTGCCCCACAGGCAGTTCACCACTGGGACTGTATCAGAATCTCATTGAGATGTACAAACAGGGAAAGGTGAGCTTCAAGTATGTCATCACTTTTAATATGGATGAATATGTGGGGCTGCCCGAGGATCATCCAGAGAGCTATCACAGTTTTATGTGGAACAACTTCTTTAGTCATATCGACATACAGAAGGAAAACGTGCATATTCTTAACGGTAATGCGGAGAACCTGATAGAGGAGTGCGACGCATACGAGAAAGCTATTGAAGAGGCAGGAGGTATCGATCTCTTCATGGGAGGTATCGGGCCTGACGGACATATCGCGTTCAACGAGCCGTTCTCTTCTCTCGGTTCCAAAACACGTGTTAAAACGCTGGCAACCGACACGATTCACGCCAACAGCCGCTTCTTCGACAATGATTTTGATAAGGTGCCAAAGCAGGCACTCACTGTTGGTGTTGATACTGTGCTTGCTGCTCGTGAAGTGCTCATCCTTTGTAGCGGACACAACAAGGCACGTGCCCTCAAGCATGCCATTGAACAGCCAATCAGTCATGTGTGGACTATCAGCGCCATTCAGCTACATAAGCATGCCATCATCGTTTGTGACGAAGCTGCATGCGCTGAGCTCAAAGTAGGCACATACAAATATTTCCTTGAGAAAGAGAAAGGGCAGCCTCTCATCAACTGGAGCGTTCAGAAATAACTACAGAATCATAACACTGAAACCGTCGTTTCGACGGCATCAACTATAATTAAGGGTGGCTTCATAAACGAAACTGAGTTTATGAAGCCACCCTTATATTGTGTCAAAAGGAATAAATTACTTTTGTTCCATTTCTCTAAATGTAAATATCTAAAAAACTAAGGACTAAAAACTGACAACTATAATTTCTCTGCGCAATGCGGGCAGTATTTAAAGCCTTCTTCCACTTTCTTTCCGCAACGCGGACAACGTCCGTTTTTCACACGTTTGCGAGTTTCGTTGATATAGTTGGCAGAAACAATGCCTGTAGGAACGGCTATAATCGTGTAACCCAACACCATCACCAATGCCGACAGCATACGGCCAAAGGTGGTGACGGGGGTGATGTCGCCGTAACCGACGGTGGTCATCGTCACGATTGCCCAGTAGATGCTTGATGGAAGGTCAGTGAAACCGCTGCCGGGCTCGCCGCTCTCTATCACATACTCTACCGTCCCGATTATCGTCACAAGAATCAGTACGAAAAGCAGATAAACCAATATTTTGCTCAAACTGCGCTTCAGCGACTGAAGCAGGATAATACCCTCATTCACATAAGTAAACATCCGGAATATCCTGAATACACGTGTCAGACGGAACGCTCGGATCATCACTAGATAATGTGCACCGGGAAGTATCAGAGAAAGATAGAGTGGGAGTGTGGATAGTAAATCTACAATACCAAAGAAACTGAATATATAGTCCTTAGGTTTCGGATGACAGTAAATACGGACAGCATACTCAAGCGTGAAGATGAATGTGATAATATATTCCAAAATGGTGAGAATCGTCTTCACGGTTTGACCGGGGCGGGGAGTGCTTTCCCATATCGCAACTATCACGCTGATGAATATCACAATCAGCAGCGTGATGTCATAGCGTTTTCCGGCTGTAGTGTCAGAACCGAAAATTATATTATATAAAGATTTCTGGCTGTACCACCGACGACGTCTGCCTGCACTCATCTTTTTAGTTTTTTCTTTGGAATTTTAAATTTATCCGGGGAATATGGAATGCCAGGGATATCCGTCTGTTAAATTCAACACTCAAAAAATCTCCGGATAGAGCATTCCCTTGCAAATGCCTTCTGCCACTTCTTCTCCGCAGAAATAGGCTACGATGTCGTAGCTCAGCTGAAGGACGGCGGCAGGACCCTTGCCCAAGAAGAATTGGCCATCATGCACAACAAGCTCTCCTGTCGGTTCAGCACCGGTAAGAAAATCTTCAAACCCAGGATAGCAAGTGGCTTTCAATCCTTCAAGCAGGCCAAGATTTCCATAAACCAGCGGAGCGGCGCAGATGGCAGCCAATGGTTTGCCCTCTGAATAGTGCTGCATAATCACACTGCGGAGCTCCGTGTGATTGTCGAGATTCTTAGCGCCTGGCATACCGCCTGGAAGATAAAGCATGTCTGCGTCGTGGAAATCAACATCGTCAAAAAGCGCGTCTGCCACGATACCGACGTTATGGGCACTGGTCACAACTTTTTCGCCTGTCACCGACACCGTGCAAACAGGCAAAGAAGCCCGACGGCAGACATCCACAAAACCCAAGGCTTCGACATCCTCAAAGCCGTTGGCTAAAAACACATAAATCTTATTCATATAATTAAGTGTAAAGTTTATGGGATTTCGTTATCTCTAAATAATTCAGGGTTTTCCAGATTTTCCGAAAAATCAAAATAACTATCTCTGCTTAAACCTGTATGTAATCGTTCCTTTCTCTGCGTTATTGTCGCTGGCACTGAAACGGGCTTTCCTTGCTGCTGCCAACGCTGCATTCTTCAGTGCCTGAGACGTGTTGCCGCTTGTCACCGATGCGCTCGTCACATTACCTTGGGCATTTACCACAATACTCACAACCACAGTGCCTTCGCTTGTCTGATCTGTATAAGCGGGTTTCGGCAGACTGACAACTTTGCGTGAACCTACCACTGCCGATGACCCAACACCGCCCGGACCATTTGAGTTGCCGCTCACACCATTACCATTCGATTTGCCTTGATTACCCTGGCCCGATGTGTTGCCGCTGCTGTTCTGGTTCTTTCCGTTGCCGAAACCGCCCATACGGCTATTGGCTTTCGCGGCGGCATCAGCTCTTGCTTTTGCCGCTGCTTCTGCTTTTGCTTTGGCTTCTGCCTCTGCTTTTGCTTTGGCCTCTGCCTCTGCTCGTTTCTTGGTGGCTGCTTCTTCAGCGGCTTTCTTGGCGCGCGCTTCCTCGGCGGCTCTTGCTTTGGCGTCCTCTTCGGCTTTCTTCTTGGCTGCAGCTGCGGCTGCATCGGCTTTTTTCTTTGCTTCTAAGGCGGCTGCCTCTTTCGCTTTCTTTTCAGCGGCAGCCTTTGCGTCGGCTTCTGCTTTCTTTTTCGCAGCTGCCTCTTCAGCACGTTTCTTGGCTTCGGCGTTATCGTGGGCTGCTACACTGGGTTCAGTCTTCTGAGTCAGCTGGGCTTTCTTGTTGCTCTCGTTCGTGAGGTTCTCTTTTGCTTTCGGAACAGCAGGAGCCGTGCGGGTGGGCTCGCTCTTCTTGGGCGTCTTGTCTGTCGCTTTCTGCTCTGCTGGTTTCGACACTTTCTTCTCGGGGGCAACCTCTGCTTTTTTGGCTGGGGCAGCAGGTGCCACTGGGGCTGGTTCGGCTTTCGGAGGAGTTTTCATGTCAGCACCGGAGGCATGGGATTTTTCGCCTGCATTTGAAGGAGAACCTAATCCCTCATCAGGACCATTCACCTCGGGACTGATGATTTTTTGGACAGGTGGTTTCACCTTTACTGGCTCTGGTTCCTCTTCCTTCTCAGGCTCTTCCTCCTCTTCTTCCTCTTCCAGCTCTGTGTCGAGAATCACGGGGATGCCGTCGTCACGAAGCTCAGGACTAACTGCTTTCATCGTCAGAAACGACAACAGCAAAATCAGCAGAGCATGAATTCCCAGGGATATGCCTGCCGATAGATAATTTCTGCCTTTATGACTTTCTTCTTCGTAATGGTCCATTTGAGTTGGGATAGTTTGGGGTTAGATTGTCGGTTTGATCCGTATATTCCGTTTATCCCGGCTAATCAGATATTCCATCCGACACTTCTGCTTCTCTTTTCTCTTTGGGAGGCCTTGTGGCAAGCACCATCTTGAAATGACGGTCATTGGCCACATTCAGAACTTCCACGATATGCTTGTATGCTACCTTCTCGTCGGCATAGAGTGATACGATTAAGTCAGTGCTGTCTGTCTCAGACTGGGCTGAGCTCAGAACGTCTCCAAGTTCGTCGAGCGTCACTTCAACTTCCTCTTTGCCGTCGGCGGATGCAAAGATATGCTCCAGACTGTCTATCGTTACGTAGGCAGCTCCTTGCATCGTCGTCTGCTTCTTGCTCTGAGGCAAATTCACTTTCAGGGCGTTGGGCGACACCAGTGTGCTGGTAATCATAAAGAATATCAGCAGCAGGAAAATGATGTCGGTCATCGACGACATGTTGAACAATGGGGTCACTTTCGTGCGTCTGTGTAATGCCATAACTCTTAGTCTTCGTTCATGATGTCCATAAATGCCAACGACTTACGCTCAAGCTCATTTACCACACCATCAACCTTTGCCACAAGGTAGTTGTAGGCAAACAGAGCGACAATCCCGACAATCAGACCACCGACTGTCGTGACCATTGCCTGATAGATACCGCCTGAAAGCATGGATATGTCGAGATTTCCGCCTGCTTCCGACATCTGCCAGAAAGCCTGGACCATACCGATGACTGTGCCGAGGAATCCAATCATGGGTGCACCGCCGGAGATCGTGGCTAATACATGAAGACGTTTTTCGAGTGCGGCTACCTCCAAGTTGCCAGTGTTTTCTATTGCTGTCTGAATCTCGGGAGCCGGCTGGCCCATGCGGCTGATGCCACGTTCTATGATTCGTGAGCCTGGAGTGTTGGTCACTCGGCAGAAGTTGATGGCGGCTTTTATCTCACCGCTTTTGATATAGTCACGGATACGGTCCATGAACAGAGGGTCATTCTTCTCTGCCGAACGGATAGCGATAAACCGCTCTACGAAAATGTAAATGGCTATCACTGACAGGATACCCAGCACAATCATTATCCAACCGCCTTTCTCCAGGAGGTCCAATACGCTTAATTCATTCATTTTTTGTTTGATTATTGATGTTTGAATAGTGGACTTTGTTGCTTATCTTTATAATTACCTAAAAATCAATTGTTTATAAGTTGTATGCTTAAATCGTTTAACTGAAAAATGAGCTAAAATATAAATAGAAAAAACTTCATTTTCCCAAACATTCCTTATATTTCAGAATTGTTTCTTTCAGACCAAGGTAAAGGGCATCGCATATTAGCGCATGGCCGATGCTTACTTCATCTGTCCATGGTATCTGCTGATGGAAATAGGCCAAGTTCTCCAAACTCAAGTCGTGGCCTGCATTCAGACCTAAGCCGTTTTTCTTCACAATACGGGCTGCTTCGACAAATGGGGCAATGGCTGAAGCGGGGTCTTTCTTGTAGGCGGAGGCGTATGGCTCTGTGTATAGCTCCACACGGTCTGTACCTGTCTTTACGGCATAGTCTATCATCTCAGGGTCTGCATCAACAAAGATGCTTGTGCGGATGCCATATTCTGTGAATTCTGCCACGAGGTCACTCAAGAACTCAAAATTGGCCTTTGTGTCCCATCCGTGGTTCGATGTGATTTGATCCGGACTGTCTGGAACAAGTGTCACCTGGGTGGGACGGACTAGCTTTACAAGGTCGATGAAACTCTTTTGTGGATAGCCTTCAATATTGAATTCCGTACTTAGCTGAGGTTTCAGGGAAATCACATCGTTATAGCGGATATGACGCTCGTCTGGGCGGGGATGGACTGTGATGCCGTCAGCTCCGTAAGACTCGCAGTCGAGTGCCACTTGAATGATGTCGGGATTATTTCCCCCCCGGGCGTTACGGATTGTAGCTACTTTATTGATATTTACACTTAATTTCGTCATTTATATCTTTTTCTCGTTTGGTTTTCAAAATTCTTTTACTATATTTGCAAATCTAATTGCGTATTTCATGCAAAAATAGTGATTTTTTTGCTATCTAACATATAAAATAACAATATTTTGTGGAAAAATAACATTTGAATGTATCTTTGTTAATATGATTGAACATAATAAACGATTAAAATTCGCACTTTTCGGAAACTTGTATCAGGAGAAGAAAGCGGTGGCAGTCCAGAAATTCCTTGCCATTGCAGAACAACACAATGTCGATATTGCCATTCAGCGCAATTTCCATGAGTTTCTGGTAAATAACCTGCAGATTGCTGTGCCGGAATGTGAAATCATCGAAAACGATGACTTCTGTGCAGACTTCGTCGTTTGTATGGGAGGTGATGGCACATTCCTCAACGTGGCGGCGAGAGTGAGGGAAAAACAGATTCCAATTATCGGATTCAACACGGGGCGGCTCGGATTCCTTGCCTCTTTCTCACCTGAGAACATCGAGGAGACTGTCAGTGACATCTGTAAGGGAAATTTCACAGTTAATAACCATACAGTTCTGCATGCCACAACCAAAGGTCAAGAACTCGGAGGCATTCCTTTCGCTCTCAATGAAGTGGCGGTGTTAAAGCATGATATCTCTTCGATGATCAGCATTCATACCAGTATCGACGGAGAATATCTCACTACCTATATGGCTGATGGACTTATTATTGGTACACCTACTGGCTCTACGGCGTATTCGCTCAGTGTAGGTGGACCTATTGTGGTTCCGGAGGGAAACATCATCACGCTCACACCGGTGGCACCTCATTCTCTGAATATGCGTCCGATTGTGCTCACCGACAAGTCGGAGGTGGAACTGACGGTCCAGAGCCGGTCGGGAAGTTTTCTTGTCGCTGTCGATGGAAGAAGCCAGAGCTATCCCGACAACGTGGTAATAAGTATCAAAAAAGCAGATTACGACGTGAAAGTGGTAACGAAGCGCGGACAGAGTTTCTTTTCCACTCTGCGCAGAAAAATGATGTGGGGAGCCGATAGCAGAGGGTGACAACTATGCTTAACGCAAACCGACAGCTATTATGAGATTCAATAAGACTAAATATTCCACACGTAAGCTTATCGCATGGCTTTGGAGTCATCACAAAGGGTGCCGGCTTCAGGCTATGGTCAATGTGGTGATTGGACTGCTCCAAGTGGCTCTCGGACTTTGGGGAGTCGATTTGCTACGAAGACTCACCGATGCGGCAACGAGAGGGGAGGGAAATCTCACGGTGCTTGCCGTCTCGTTCGGACTGGTGCTCATCCTTGAGATGATTCTTAATATCATCAAGACATGGGTGAGAGCAGTTCTTGGTGTACGAACACAAAACATTATGCAGCAGGCGTTTTTTGCCAGGCTGCTTCATGGTGAATGGAGCGGGGTGGGCAAAATGCACAGCGGTGATATACTCAACCGCCTGTTCGGAGATGTGTCGGATATTGTGTCACTCATGACGGAGGTGGTTCCTTCGGCGGTCATCATTACCGTACAGTTCATCGCCTCATTTGTCTATCTCTACAAGATGGACGCCGCGCTTGCACTCATTCTTGTCGTAGCGGCACCTGTACTCATGCTTCTAAGCAGATATTATTTCCGGAAGATGAGGCGTATCGTCAGGAAAATCAAGGACAGCAACAGTGCGTTGCAGTCCATCATTCAGGAGAGTGTGCAGAACAAAATGGTGGTTAAGGTGATGGAGCAGTCCGACAATATGGTGAGAAAACTCGACAGGCGGCAGGCTGTGCTTAGATGGCAAATCAAGAAAAGGGCACGATTCGCTATCATATCCAAGACTCTGGTCAATATCGGATTTGCAGGGGGATATCTCGCTGCGCTCGTCTATGGACTTTTCCAGTTATATAATAAGGAGCCGGGAGTGACTGTAGGAGTCATCATGGCATTCACACAGCTCATCGGACGCATTCAGAAGCCGATGCTCGACTTCGCACGCCTCTTGCCAACGTTCGTCAATAGCCTCACCTCGGCGGAGCGTCTCATTGAGTTGGAGAGCCTGCCCCTGGAGG
>JAEEOB010000040.1 GCA_016284045.1 Bacteroidaceae bacterium | reverse complement strand
TAACTTTGTAGTGAGCAAACAACAATAATCACCAAAAAGTATCGCTAATGTTTCCCGAAGACAAAGTTATAGAAATTTTCTGTATGGCAGATGATTTTTGCAAGTTTTTTGATGCAATGATGGAAAAATACACTCTCAAAGAGACAAAAAGGCGCAAGTACCACCGCGACGGTACGTTGTCGAAGGCAGAAGTCATGGTCATCATGATTCTGTTCCACAACTCAGGCTACCGTTGCCTAAAGCACTTCTATCTGGAGCATGTGTCTGGTCATCTCCGCCACCTGTTCCCGCATCTTGTGTCCTACAACCGCTTCGTTGAGCTGGAAAAGGAAGTCGCTATCCCTCTGGCGCTTTTCATCAAGAAGGTCCTGCTGGGCAAGTGCACAGGAATCAGCTTCGTTGACAGCACCCCTCTGAGAGTTTGCAGGAACCAGCGCATTCATATCCACAAGACATTCAAGGGCATCGCTCAGAGAGGCAAATGCTCCATGGGGTGGTTCTTTGGGTTCAAGCTGCATCTGATTTGCAACGAAAAGGGGGAACTGCTTAACTTCATGATTACCCCAGGTGATGTCGATGACCGCAAGCCCCTTGAGCACAAGGCGTTCGTGGAGTTCCTCTATGGCAAGCTCGTCGGGGACAAGGGCTATATCGGCAAAGGACTCTTCCAAAGGCTGTTTGTTGACGGCATACAGCTGATAACGAAACTGAAGAGCAACATGAAGGGTGTCATCATGAGAATCTCGGACAGGGTGCTGACAAGGAAGAGAGCCATTATTGAGACCATCAATGACGAATTGAAGAACATAGCCCAAGTGGAGCATTCAAGGCATAGGTCATTTGAGAATTTCATCGTCAACATGCTCGGAGCATTGGCGGCATACTGTTTCTTTCCTAAAAAACCATGCATAGCATGTGAAAGAGCATTGGACAACCAATTGACATTGTTCTAATTCGTCGAACTCACGTTAATTATGTAAACTTTTTAGGAAATAAGATTCCATTGGTCTGTAGTAAAATTGTATTAGTTTACGTCTAATAAATGTAAAAGCAGTAATAATAGTGAATCTGACGCTTCCTTTTGTGCTGCTGAAGAGTTGAGGCTCCGTTGATCTCTAACCTATAAAAAAACTAAAAACTGAAAATTAAAATAAAATAAGTGTTGTTCTTTTTCCGTTTTTTTATGTATCTTTGCAGTATAAAATAGTTTTGATTCAGAATCCGCAAATGGAGATTGTTAACAAAATAAAACACGGCTCACGACACGCTAACCAGAAAAGGCAAATAATCTTACATCTTACATAATTAAATCTTTAAATCTTCTTATGTTTGAATCATTTTCTAATTGGTATTCGGCGCTGGAACCCATGATGCAGATGTTCTGGGGATGCGCCATCGTGGCATCACTCGTTTTTGTCGTGCAGATGATACTTACGCTCATTGGTATGGACGGACACGATGTGGATACTGGTTTTGATATGGCTGACTTCGGCGACACCGATGCCAGCACGATGGACACGGGTGGCGGACTTTCACTGTTCAGCATCCGCAGTCTGGTCAATTTCCTCGTCGGATTCGGATGGAGCGGGGTGAGTTTCCATAAGCTCATCGGCAACAACATCCTCCTTGTCCTTGTCAGTGTGGTGGTCGGCTTAGTGTTCGTCTGGCTTTTCTTCTACATCCGCAAGCAGACACGTAAGCTGGAGGCGAACGGTGCTTTCGACATCCGTAACTGCGAGGGTAAGACGGCGAACGTCTATCTCAGGATTCCAGGCAACAACAAGGGTAAGGGGAAAATCCAAATCTCCATTAACGGGGCTTTCCATGAAATCGATGCGCTCACCGACGGCGACGACATCTCCACAGGGCAGAAAGTCAAAATCACCGAGGTCATCGACGGGGAGACTTTGCGTGTCACGCCCCTCTGATGATTCAGGATTCCACGCTGTCCTTCGATAAGTTGCATTATATCTAACATACTATCAACTAAAAACTAACAACTGAAAACTAAAATAGTTATGGAACAAATGTATTTGATTATCGCAGCGGTTGTGGTGGTGATTTTCCTCTTTGTGTCAATCATCAACCGTTACCGCCGTTGCCCTTCCGACAAGATTCTCGTGATTTACGGAAGCAAGAGCAACAAGTCGTCTGCACGCTGTATTCATGGTGGAGGTGCCTTCGTATGGCCTATCATCGAAGACTATGCCTACCTCTCGCTGACGCCCATCAGTATCGACGCCAACCTGACCAATGCCCTCTCCAGGCAGAACATCCGTGTGGATGTGCCTTCACGCTTCACTGTCGGTATCTCCACCGACCCAGAGTCGATGAACGCAGCAGCAGAGCGCTTGTTGGGACTCACACCCGCCCAGATTCAGGAGCTCGCACGTGATATCCTCTTCGGACAGCTGCGTCTCGTCATCGCCACGATGAGTATTGAGGAACTCAACAACGACCGCGACAAGTTCCTTGAGAGCATCAGCGCGAACGTGGAGGTAGAGCTGAAGAAAATCGGACTCCGTCTTATCAACGTGAATGTGACGGACATCAAGGACGAGAGCGGCTATATCGAGGCGCTTGGACGTGAGGCTGCCGCCAAGGCCATCAACGAGGCTAAGGTACGTGTGGCTGAGCAGGATAAAGTCGGAGAAATCGGTAAGGCAGAGGCGATGCGTGAGACCCGTATCCGTACGGCAGAGGCTAACGCCACCGCTGTGAAGGGTGAGAACACCGCTAAGGTTGAAATAGCAGTCAGCGATGCCGATCGCCGCGAGAAAGAGGCTGAGGCACAGCGTAAAGCCACTGCTGCGGAGAGAGTGCAGGAGGCACGTGCCCAGCAGGAAGCCTACGCCGCTGAGCGTGAGGCTGAGGAAGCCCGTGCCCAACGTGAACAGGCCACTCAGAAAGCCAATATTCTCGTGCCTCAGGAAATCGAGAAGCAGCGCCGTATTATCGAGGCTGAGGCTGAGGCAGAGAAGATTCGTGTAAGCGCCAAAGGTGAGGCGGATGCCATTTTCGCGAAGATGGAGGCAGAGGCAAAGGGTCTGTTTGAGGTGCTCACCAAGCAGGCCGCCGGTTACGACAAGATGGTGCAGGCTGCAGGTGGCGATGCCAACAAAGCTTATATGCTCCTCTTGCTCGAGAAGCTGCCTGAGCTCGTCAAGACGCAGGTGGAGGCTGTCAAGGGCATCAACATCGACCATGTCACTGTATGGGATCAGGGCAGCTCAGCCGACGGAAAAGGGTCAACTGCCAATTTCCTCTCAGGCCTCATGAAGTCTGTTCCTCCGCTCAACGAGCTGTTCGACCTCGCCGGGCTTAACCTCCCCGAATATCTGGCAAAGAAAAAGGAGGCTGAGGCGACACCAGTCGAGGCCGTTGCCGTGGAAGAAACCGAAAAAGCATGATGTTTAGCAGATTGCAGTCTTTCCGACTAAATCTGTAATTTAAACTATAAAAAAAGTCCCTATAAGTCTTTCCCATTGACTTATAGGGGCTTGCTTTATGAATATCCAAATAAAGTTGAGTGTTGAGGTCGTAATCCAGAGTATCTGGCGTTTCCGGATTATCCATAAAAACACGTAAAACCGTCCAGTGTGAAAACTGTTCACTAAAAACTAAACGTTGATTCCATAATCCTGCTTCAGCTCACCCATCACGAACGTGCTTTCGATAGACCCTAGCGATTCAATCTCGCCCAGCTTGCTCAGCACGAACTCCTGGTATTGTTTCATATCGCGCACACGCACTTTCAGGAGATAATCGTAGGCTCCTGAGATATTGTAACATTCAGTCACTTCCGAAATGCTGAGAATCCGGCTTGTGAACGAGTCTGCTATTTCGTGGTTGATATGTTTCAGTTTCACTTTGCAGAACACCAGCAGGTGCTGACCCAGCTTCTCTGGATCAAGCACTGCCACATATTTCTTGATATACCCCTGACGTTCCAGCCGTTTCTGCCGCTCAAACACAGGGGTGGGGGTGAGATGCACGGCATCAGCCAGCTCTTTCGTGGTCAGCTTGGCGTTTTTCTGAAGAGTCCGGAGAATCTGAATGTCAGTCGAGTCTAATGTTTCAGCCATTTTGTGCTTGTTATTTGAAATACAATTTTTGATTATTCTGGTTGCTTTCTATATTTTCAGTGCAAATTTAGCTGTTTATTCTGATGTTTTCAAATTTCTCAGTCGTTTTTTCTGCTGTAGTGAAAGATTTGCTAAACTGAAGAAGAAGATTTTTTGCTATTTCCATAATTTTGGGTAACTTTGCATTCTCTAACAAAATGTACAAAGTCACGAAAAATGACCCTTTCCCAGTTTGATGACATACGGCCTTATAATCAGAAGGAAATACCTGCAGCCATGAAACGCATAGCTCAGAGCGAGGTGTTTCCGCTGCTTGCGTCGTTTGTCTATCCCGACGAGCCTTTGGAGCTGGTGCGCAGAAAAGTGGCGGGATTTACAACGACACGTGAGTTTCAGACCGATACAATGAGCAAAGTAAACGAGCAGATTATCCAACGGTCCATCTCACAGTTCAACTGCAACGGTCTGGAGCAGTTGGACAAGGAACGGCACTATCTCTTCGTCTCCAACCACCGTGACATCATGCTCGATTCCAGTCTCTTGCAGTATTTCCTGCTGAAGAACGGCTTCGACACCACCGAAATCACGTTTGGAGCCAACCTCATGATGAACCCCGTGGTCATAGATATCGGTAAGGCGAACAAGATGTTCAAAGTGGTGCGCCCGGGAGGAAGCATTAAGGAATTTTATGAGGCTTCGATGCATCTTTCCGAATACATCCGCTATGTCATCACGGAGAAAGGGCAGTCGGTCTGGATAGCCCAACGCAACGGACGCACCAAGGACGGACGTGACGCCACCGATCAGGGTATAATCAAGATGTTCTGCATGAGTGGGAAAGACGATAAGGTAAACGCCCTTTCCGAATTGAACATTGTGCCGGTGGTTGTGGCATACGAATGGGAGCCGTGCGATATTCTCAAAGCGTTGGAACTATATGAGTCGCAGAACCGGAAATATACCAAGAAGCCTGGTGAGGATCTTAACAGCATACTCACTGGCATCC
>JAEEOB010000039.1 GCA_016284045.1 Bacteroidaceae bacterium | reverse complement strand
TTCGAATGGCTGAATAGACGGTGGTGTAGTGTACAGCGATAATTTGGTGTTTGATCAGGTCGGTCAGCTTTTTCATATAGTCGCCAAGCAGTGAGTCGGAAGGCGTCTGCTTCTCGTGCAGCCCAATGATGATTTCCGATGCGTCGTTTTCACGGAATGCATGGGCAGTGGCGCTGGGAAAATCCACCGCATAGCGGCTTTGTGTCTGGAAACTCACGTTGTTGCTCTCAGTGCAAATCTTTCCTGCCTCAGCCAGACAGGCTTTACTGTGGGCTACCTTTTCTTTCTCCTTTTCGTCCGACAAACCGTCATTGATGATATTGAGGAATATCAGTCCGCGGTTCAGTTTGGCATTCCGCATGGCGATACCCGTGTGAACCAGGCTGTATATGTTGTTCTGATTATTGATGGGAATCAGAATTTTTTCGTCATCCCCTTGCTTCTGCTCTTCAAGCTGCTTTTTGTCGCTCATCAGTTTCAGCTGCTTGGATGCCTGCTCCGTGCAAATCGAACTGATGATGCACGAAATCAATATCATCACCACCACACCGTCGAGAACATCGCTGCTCATCAATGGATTGCCATCGTGGTTCACCAGATTTGTGCCTACCATCACCATCGCTAGCGCGCCGGCTGCATGTGCCTCGCTCAGCCCGAACATCATCAGGCCCTCTGGCCGTTTCATTTTAAGAAGCATTCGTGTACAAACGGCTGCCAGCCATTTCGTCAGTGTTCCCACAATCACCATCACCGACACCACAATCACGGGATTCATGCTCTCAAACAGCGGATGCACATTCACAAGCATTCCGACGCCAATGAGGAAAAAAGGGATGAACAGTGCGTTTCCGACAAACTCCAGACGGCTCATCAAGGGACTGCTCTGAGGAATATAATGCCCGAAAATCAGTCCGGCGAGGAACGCCCCGAGAATGCCCTCTAATCCGCATAAATCAGCGGATGTGGCAGAGAGAAACACCATCGCAAGTACGAACGAATACTGCAAGACCGGATCTGACACTTTTTTGAAAAAAAAGCGGATACATCTCGGAAAAAAGAAAAACAGGACTGTGAGATAAACAGCAAATTTCAACACAAACAGCATCCAGAACCTCATACCGCCTTCACCCTTGAAATCGCCTGCGATGCCTGCGAGCACCATCAGCGATAGGAGTAGTGCGATCATTGTGCCCACGACCGAAATCTGTACGCTGCGCTGACGTGTGATGCCATAACGTGCTGCAATAGGATAAGCCACCAGCGTGTGGGATGCGAAGATGCATGCAAGCAAAAGGGATGCCGACAGCGTGTAATGCAGCAGGCTGATTCCGGCAAGAAAACCAAGGCCGAAGGGTATGATTGCCGTGAGCAGTCCGAAGGTGAGACCGCTGACACGGTTCTCTTTTATGCTCCCAATGTCCATCTCCAAGCCAGCCAGAAACATGATGTAGAAGATTCCAACCTGCCCGAACAGCTTGAAACTCTCATCACGCTGAAGGATGTTCAGCCCGTTCTCGCCGATGATTGCTCCGGCGATAATCAATCCCACCAGATGCGGAATGCGCAGTTTGTTGAACAATAGCGGCGCAAACAGAATGATGGCGAGCACGATGAAAAACACCAACGCCGGGTTTTGGACGGGAAGTGAAATATGTGGAAGTGAGAAATAATCTGTGATAGATTCCATTTGGTCTGGCTTGTGGTATATGAATTCGTCTCAACTGTTTTGCAAAGTTACGAAAAAACGAGAGCAGCGCAAAGAAGAAACAGAGTTTTTTCTTTGCATTGCCGAGTGAAAGTAACTTCGGCGCAGCCAAAATTACGAAAAAGTTGTAAGATGTGGATATCATAGAAAATAAAAAATGGATATTTCGAGGCAAAAATTCACCCTTTTACACCTTTAATTCAATATTTTGTTGAATTTTATGTGAGTTTCTGAATAAAAATTCATAATTTTGCAGAATATTTTATTCTTTAATTATAGGAAGTTAACAAGGAGGATAGTTTTTTATAATCATAAATCGTAAATTTGTAAATCGTAAATAAATAAATGAGACAATGAAAGTAGCGATTGTGGGCGCAAGCGGTGCCGTAGGCCAGGAGTTCTTGCGCGTTTTGGATGAGAGAAATTTTCCGGTTGATGAATTGGTTTTGTTCGGCTCCACCAGGAGCGCGGGCAGGAAATATATGTTCCGTGGTAAGGAACACGAGGTTCAGCTGCTCAAACACGGCGACGATTTCAAAGGCATCGACATCGCCTTCACTTCTGCCGGAGCCGGCACGTCGAAAGAGTTTGCAGATGATATCACGAAATTCGGCACTGTGATGATAGACAACTCCAGTGCTTTCCGCATGGACGATGATGTGCCGCTCGTCGTGCCGGAGTGCAACGCCCAGGATGCGCTCGTCCGTCCGAGAGGCATTATCGCCAACCCCAACTGCACGACCATCATGATGGTGGTGGTGCTCAAGCCGATAGAGAACCTGAGCCATATCCGCCGCATCCATGTGGCAAGCTATCAGAGTGCGAGTGGCGCTGGAGCGGCAGCCATGGCTGAGCTCCAGCAGCAGTATAAGGAACTGGCGGAGGACAAGCCAGTCACCGTGAATAAGTTCGCCTATCAGCTCGCCTATAATGTCATCCCTCAAATCGATGTGTTCCAGGACAACGGCTACACGAAGGAGGAGATGAAGATGTTCAACGAGACGCGCAAAATCATGCACACTGACGCCTGCTGCTCTGCCATGTGCGTGCGTATCTCTTCCCTGCGTGCCCACAGCGAGGCGGTATGGGTGGAGACCGAGAAGCCGCTCGACGTGGATGTGGTTCGCAAGGCCATCGATGCGGCTCCGGGCGTGACCGTCATCGACGACCCGAAAAACCAGAAATACCCCATGCCGCTGTTCACTGCCGGCAAGGACGACGTCTATGTGGGACGTATCCGCAAGGACCTCGCCAATGATAACGGCATCACGTTCTGGCTCTCCGGCGACCAGATCAAGAAGGGCGCAGCACTCAACGCAGTGCAGATCGGTGAGTACCTTATCGCACAGGGTGAGTTTGAGAAGAAATCCTAAAAACTTAAATAATAGTATTAATCATTAATTAACTGAAACCAAATGAATATGAAAAAATTATTTTATCTGCTTTTTGTGGCAGTGTTAGGAGCAGGGCTCGCTGCTTGTGATAAAGACGACCCGAAGCCCAGAAACGGCGGTTATGGTCCTGGCGGCGGTGGCAACGAAAACGAAAACCTCGATGTGAAGTTCACAGCCGACAACTATTGGTGTGGCTACTATGGCGACGCATTAAACACAGGCAAAGGAACGTATGTCATTGAGCTGTACAAAGGAGACATCGACGACTACGGCTATCTGAAGTCCAAGGGATATGCCGTCACCCTTACCGTCAACGGACCGCTGGTGGGTGACGGTGAGACACTCACCCTCCCTGTCGGCACCTACAAAACCAATCTGAATAAGAACGCCGACTTTAAGATCCACAATGAGGACTATGACCCTTATATCTCGTATGTGGAGTTGTGGGTAGATGGTGATCAGGAGTCTGTCACCGACTTTATCAGCGGCGGAACGATGAAAATCACCAACAACAAGGGTAAATATACCGTTGAGTGCGACCTCGACATGTATTATATCAGCGACAATGACGGAAAGCATGTAGCTGACGGCAACCTGCAAGCAACCTATACAGGTGCTATCGAGGTGGTTGACGCCACCAATGCCGAAGGTGGGTTGGACCTGCTTGCCGACCAGTTCTGGTGTGGCTACTACGGCGACTATCTCGGACTGGGCACTGGAATGTATATGGTTGAGATCAACGACGGTACCATCGACGACGCAGGATATCTCACATCTCCTGGTACTGCCATCACGCTTGCTGTCAACGGTGAGATGCCTGCTGAGGGAGAGACAGTCACCCTGCCAGTTGGCACTTACACCACCGATCTTGAGATGACCGACAACTTTAAAATCATCAATGAGGATGTCGGTTTCTACCTCTCATTCGTAGAGAAGTTGGTTGACGGAGAGACAACCTCTTACACCGACTTCATCAGCAAGGGTACGATGACCGTGACGAACCAGGGCGGCGGTCAGTTTGTGATACAGTGCGACCTCGACATGTTCTATGAGGATGAAAACGGCAATGTTGTTGACGACGGCAATCTGAAGGGTGCATATATCGGTCAGATATTCGTTGACGACTATACCGGCGGCGGTGGCGGTGGAGAAGAACAGAAACTCTACGATACCTACCCTGTTGATGTTGACCTCGGCGAGATGACTGAGTGCGTTGGCTCGTTCTATAAATTCACCAAGAGCCAACTGGGCAACTACTATCTGTCACTCTTCAATGTGGGTGTTGACTGGGAAAAAGAAGAATTCACAGGACCTGGAACAATCATGACCATCGACCTCTTCACCGACTATACAGAACAGCCTGACCTCAACCAGCTGAACGCTACATTCACGATAGCAGAGGACGGTGAGTATGAGGAGTGGACCTACCAGCCCGGCAAGGTGTTCCTGAACAATGGTGAGGCATCATGGTCGGGTACTTACATCGACGAAATCTGTGAGCTGGAGGATGAGGAAGGCAAGTACTTCGGCTACGGACGCTCATCCATGGTTACCGGCGGTACCATCAAGGCCACTTCCGACGGAACGAACGTGACATTCGAACTTGACCTCACCACCGAGACCGGAAACAAGATTGTCGGCAAATATAGTGGCAAGCCGGAAGTGTCTGTTCCTGAAAACAATGCTGTCGATGCAGTCAAGGCCCGCAAAATCAAGTCTGCCAACGACCTGATGCGGCCGTTCAGCAAGTATGAGCGTCTGGGACGCAAGGCAGTCAGGAAATCCGGACGCAACATGCCTCGCACAGTCAATACCGACAAGCGTCAGAACCGCAGGGCAAAGCGGACAATCCGCATTCAGCCCCGCACGGCTCAGAGCGCAGTGAGAAACTTCACAAACAGATAAATGTGAAAACTTCATTCCAAACTCACTCAGGTAATCAACGCCCCTGTTAGAATGGAATATCTGACATTTTAGGTATCCGCTAATAGGTCAGTCTCTATCATTCATCCATCTGCAATGCACATAAATTTGCGTTGCAGATGGGTTTTTCAGTTCGGTTTGTATGTAATCGGTTATTCGAAAACTTGTGAGGTGAAGTAATCATGTATTGGCTTTGTGTTTAACACTGTCATGTCTCACCATTGGACTAGATTTCTAATTTGTGGATTATAAAAGATTTTTTCCGGCATAAGGACTTTTTAGCGGTTTTTGATGCTTTCTGACTGATAGGTAACGAAAAATACAAAAAATTTGTTACTTTTGAGGGGATTTTTAAAAAAAGTAGTAATTTTGCATAATTTATGACCTTCTTATTCTTTTTAATGGTTTAAAAGGGGAAGGATAATGTGCGCGGTGATATCTTTATTTTGCATCTAATTTAATTATATTTAAACTACGTAAACTTGAATGCGGCTTGAGGAGAATTTGAAAGAACGGTTTAATAAATAATCACCTGATAAATTATTAATTAGACAAAATATCATTATAACGTTATGAAAAAGATTTGTTATTTAATGTCACTGTTCCTGCTCTGTCTTTGGGGGGCAGGTATAGGAAACGTAAGGGCACAACAAACTTACGTCAAATGGAAATTGGTTGGCTCACTCGATCTTGATGGCCACATGATTCCTGTGAACAATGGTGATGTGGTGGTTATTGTTGACTGTACAACTGGAATGGCCATGACCAACGACAAGGAGGACAAAGACCCTGATGCCGTGGCTGTGGAATTGAACTACGATAAAGACCGTATTATCGGTGAAGTACCGGAGAAAGTGCAATGGACTTTTACCGGTAATTCTGAGAGTTACCAATTTGCTACTGGCAATAATAAACTCTATGCCGACAGCGAAGGGCTGAAAGTCGGTGAAGTCAGTGATGGAGATAATTATGTGTTCAACACTGTTAATTCTTACCTGCATATAAAAATCGGTGAGAAAGACTATTATGCCGGAGTGGAAAAGAGTATGTTCTCCAACAGTTGGAAACTGAAAGAAGTCAAGAACGGCGAGCCTGATGATGTTGTGAAGGACACCCGCTTTGCTATATTCAAAAAGGTGGAAGATGCTCAAAAAGTAATTACTTTAAAATTTCCATATAAGGACTACGAGTTAGATTATGACAGATTATCATCTTATAAAATCAACTATGCTAAGGCGACTGCCAACCCCGAACCCGAAGGAAGCTATACAGTTGATTATAAAAGCAGTAACGGAGATGTTGCATTTCCTGAAGATTCTGAGAAACTTCGGGTACGAAACTGGGGAACCACCCAGATTATAGCCACCATCAAAGAGACCGAAGAATATGACAAGGCTCAAGATGTATGTACAATAAGAATGTTCAAATCTGATGGTTCTCCAGGGTCAAAATCTGAACCGTTAAGCGTGCAAGAAGCTATAGATTTGGCGAAAAGTGAGAACTTCGAGAGGAATGATTATGAGAAAGGCCGTTGCTATTTCATCAAGGGTATCGTTAACAAGGTGAATAACGGAATGCTCAGCATGTTCGGCGACATGGGACTCGACGAGATAATGGGGGATGACATGGACATGGAAGAGCGCATGGGCGACATGGACGATTTCGACATGAGCGAGATGGGTGAAATGATGGGAGGAATGGATCTTGCTTCTCTCATTCCTGGCTTTGGTTCATCTGAGGGTCTTGACTACTATATCTCAGATGAAGGTACTAAAGATAACCGCATTAAGGTGGTGAAAGGCATGGGTGTGCCGCTCATTCCTGCAGGTCCAGGTTCAGTAGGAGTAATTGGACAGCCCGATGATGGTCCTATACCATACGCTGTTAAGATGAAAAAACTCGAAGACTTGAGCCCTGGCGACGTGGTGACGATATTCGGACCGCTCGAAGTTTCAGAGGACACCAATATGTTTGCAGGTCTGATGGGAAACAGCGGAAATGGACAGAACAACCAGAATAACGAGGAGGAAGAAGACAAGAAAAAAGTCAAAGTGGCTGAGCTGAACTACTTGTATAATCAGACGAAGACGTTGTTGGTTCAAGACCAGCATTTATATAATTCTGATAATTATACGAAGCACATTAAGGACTATAACAGCACTGAATTTCTCTATACGGCGGACGATAACGATTTTTTCTACACACTGAAACCAGGAGGAGTCCCTAAAAAAAAGGACGGCTCTGATGTTGATATGGTTATGGCTCCTAACGTGAAGATTGCTGACGAGGAGATTGCCAAGTGGGTGATAGAGAAGCAACAGAATGGTGATAAAGAAATAACAGACAGCCTGTTTACTCCCTTGAACCCGGGCAACACCAAAGTCACCACAAAGGTTAAGGTGGTTGTGCATGAGAAAGATCCTAACGATGAGGACTCAAAGGAGAAATACTACACGATGAAGCGTAAATTCAATTTGGAAGTGCGCCCGATTGATAAGGATCCGGAAGGCAGGAATGTGGGTGAATACGTGCTGGTTAAGAACGTTAGCGAATTTGATGATAAATTTGCCTCACGCCGTTTGCTGATTGTGGGAACCAGAGTGAAAGAAGGAGAAAACTCGAATGAGGGAACTACAAACGACGAGACAGCCAATGAGGGAACCACGAACGAGGGAACTACAAACGACGAGACTGCCAATGAGGGAACTTCGGACGATAACATAACGAACTACCTCTTGGGAACCGACGATGCAATGATGGGTGGCGGTAAAGGAGCCAAGAAAATTGACAATGACAAAATCACGATAAATGCCGATGGACCCGATAGACGTGAGTGCATCAAGTATGAGGACGTACCGGAGAAAACTCAGGAAATCATTCTCGAAAAGAAAGACGCCACACACTGGTATCTGAAAGTGGGTAAGGATGAGAACGACAAGGCTCTCTATCTCTATGCTTCTGACTATAAGGAAGAGGACAACGAACAATCCGATGACCCGGAAGGTGGATTCAATATGAACGAGATGATGGAGATGTTCTCGCCAAGCTCCGGACTGAAGATAGGAACATTGGACGGAACTAAGACCCGTATAAAAAATGAGAACGGCGATTACGTTACAGTTGAGGAGGAGGCTGTTGACAGTTGTATGGCAACCATCTCTATTTCGGATGATGCTAAAGCCACTATCAGTTATCCTAAGACTGAAGGCAAGAAAAATACAGTCATGTTGACCAGTTCATTTGATATGGAAGGCATAATGAATATGTTTGGCGGCAATGAAGATGAGCAGCAAACAACAGGAGGTGGAGATGGAGGCGGTGAGCAGCAAACAGAAGAGGAATCATCA
Source organism: Bacteroidaceae bacterium (assembly GCA_016284045.1). GTDB lineage: Bacteria > Bacteroidota > Bacteroidia > Bacteroidales > Bacteroidaceae > UBA3839. The sequence continues at coordinate 15,282 of JAEEOB010000039.1, read as the reverse complement.
ACTGGCATGAATTTCGACTTCTTCATGGGAGCATTCAACTCTGTGGAGGCTAAAGATGAGAAGGGCATGAAACCTCGTATCTTCATGTTCAAACAATATGATGAATATCCCATTACAATAGGTGATGCCGAGTGGATGACTTTCGTCAGCGACTATGATGTGAAGGCACCTGCCGACGTGGAGGCGTATGTGGTGACTGAAATCAGACCGGGTACCACTCAGTGCTTGGCAATACTCAGGCGTGAAGGTTCTATTCTTAAGGGCGGTGAACCGTATCTGCTGCATGCGACGAAGAACACTAAGCATATCATGCTAAGATATGGAACTGGACATGATTTAACAAAAGAAGATGCCCCCAAAGGAAATCTGCTGCAAATCAGCGATGAAAATACTGGAGGCTACAAAGGAAGCATTGGCAGCAGCGTCTATGTGTTGGGAAACAAGTCGAACGGTGTTGGTTTCTACAGATGGACTGGCCGCAAACTTGGCGCAGGCCGCGTGTATCTCTCTCATACGCCCGATGAAGATGATCAGGCTGCTCTTCGTGAGTTTATCAGCTTCGGGGATGAAACTCCTACGGATATCTCTTCAACACCAATGGGTGAGCAGAAGCAGACAGTTACTTATTATAACTTGAGTGGTCAGCGTGTGGATAAGCCTCTGATGAGGGGTGTTTATATCACCAATGGTAAAAAAATCCTGGTTAAATAATCGTTGTTTTATTAATATGGTGTAAAACATCATGTGTCAAAATTTAAGAAAGATGAAGAAATTATATATGCGTCCCGCCATTAGAACGGAAGAGGTGTTAATGCGTTATTTCATGAAGGATACTTCCAAACTTCCGGTTAATGATGAGGATGAGGATGAGGAAATTTACGATCACGACGGACTACTTGTCAAACCCGAGGATGAATATTGGTGGCCAGAGCAAAACATGTCATTATGGGAGGAGTCAAACTGATTTTTCAGTTTTGATGGATTCTGCCCTAAAGAATGTGATTAGATCCTGAATTTTAGCATATCATTACCGCAGACTGTGAACTACTCATAGTCTGCGGTTTTTTTTATGCAATTCAGCAGCTGCATGGTTATATGGTTGCTGATGGCGGTAGGCATCCCTTTTTCATCAGCAGCCATCGACAGGAAATGTGCCAACGGCAAGAGCTTCTCCTGCAAAGTGGCGTCGTTCATGGCTTGCTCTAAATGTTGGCTGAACAGCTGGTCGTCGATGGGCTTCACAGCCGTTCCCGAGAAATAGCCGGACAGGGTGATGGGATGGGGATTGAACGGATGCATCACGGGGTGGGTGTCAGCATACTTCGCAAGCATTATGACGGCCTTGGCTGTCTGGTCCACAGGCGACTGGTCGATTAGGATGCCTGCGATGCCTGCGGGATAACATCCCATGATTCTTATCCCCTCTAATGCGTCGTGGATGCCGCCGGCAGGGGTTTGCCTGAAACGTCCGTCGATCCGGCGTGGTGAGAGGTTGCCGATACGGAAAACCGTGCTTTTCACCTTGCCGTCTGCCACAGCTTGCAGGACAGCCTGCTCAGCCAGGAATTTCGACTGGACGTAGGCGTTGCGGATGGTCTGCCCCACATACAGCCGCTCTTCCGTCAGCGCTTCTTTGCCGTTGGTTCCGGCAATGCTGATAGTGGAGATATGGATCAGACGGGCCTGACGCGTCTCGGCGATGTTGAGCAAACGGGTTGTGCCATCCACATTGACCGCTTTGACGCAGCCGTCCACGCTCTGATGCCGGATGTCGGCAGCACAGTGGAGTATCGTGCCCACAGATGCCGGGATGTCGGCAGCCGACAGTTCCAGGATGTCTTTCTCAATGACTTGAATCTGCCCGCTGTAGTTCTGCAGAGCGCCTGATCCGAAATAATAATCCATCGACTGTCTGAGGCGCTCGGCGCCATGCTCACCGTTCTTTGGCCTTACCATGCAAACCACTTCTTTGGTGTTGTCGTGCAGCATATTCCATAGCAGATGAGCGCCAAGAAAACCGTTTGCGCCTGTCAGCAGGATAGGGCCTGACAGCCTGTCTGCCGGATCGTCATTTTCAGGGCTGCCTGCATGGGTTAAAAGGCGGTTGATACCGCTGTAATCATAGTCCGATAGAATGTCAATGTTTTTTTGCTTGTTTTTTACCTTTGATGAGGTCAGTCGTGCCAGCAGCCGTGGAGTAGGGTGGGAGTACAGGTCGTTGTAATCCACATTCATCCCTTCCTTGCCGGCTGCTGTCTGCAGTGTGATGGCGAGGAGTGAGCTGCCCCCGATCTCGAAGAAATTGTCCTCAGGGCTGACTTCCGGGATGTTGAGCACACTGCGGAACAGCCGGCACCATTTCGCTTCCTCCGATGTGGCAGGCGGCTGGCAAGTGGAGGATTCTGCCGCTTGCAGCGGCAGCGCGCCGGCATCCACTTTTCCCGCTGTGTTTTTCGGCATACAGGCGAGGCGGCAGAACCGTGATGGAATCATGTGTGACGGGAGCCGTTGAGCCATGCATCCTTTTAACTGATTGATAGATACCGGATCTGAAATATCTTTGTCGGTGAAATAAGCAATGAGCTGCGCATTCATCCCGCTGCCCGTCTTCCCCACATATACCTCACCGACGAGACCGCTCAACATCATTGCCGTTTCGATCTCTTCAGGCGATACCCTGTAACCCCGTATTTTCAGCTGGCGGTCGCAGCGTCCGAAATATTCCAGCTCACCCTCATCGTTCCAGCGGCACAGGTCGCCGGTAGGGTATGAATCTGACGGTGCCGCCGGTTGTCCTGTATATCCGCTGAAAAGTTGAGGTCCAGCCAGCCGCAGTTCACCTGTCGCTCCTTGTGGCACCAGTTGTCCGTAAGGGTCGGTGAGGATGGCTTGCTGATTGGGGAAGGGCCGGCCGATGGGAATGTCCTGATAATTTCTGTCTGGCAGCAGCCAGTGGTAGGTGGCGTCCACTGTGAATTCTGTGGGTCCGTAGGTGTTTACTGTGGGGATTGTGCTTTTGGGGTTGACTGTCAGCTTCTCGCCTCCGAGGCATAGATAACGCATTCTCAGCCTGTGGCGTTGCAGGAGCTGCACACCGAACTGTGTGGTGAAGCATCCGCCGGTGATGTGGTGCCTGTTGATGAATTCGGCAGTTTTTCGCAGGTCATGACGGATGTCAGCAGGGATAACAAAGACGGTTCCGCCTGTGGTGAGGGCGGGGAAGAGGTCTTCCACCGACGCGTCGAATGCGACGGAGGAATGGCAGCAGATGCGGCTCCCGCTGTCGATGCCCCACAGATGGACGATGCTCTTGATGAGACTGAGCTTGGCGCGATGGCTGATTTTCACGCCTTTGGGTTTGCCAGTGGATCCCGATGTATAGATGATATAGGCGATTCCGTCGGGTTTTGACTGGTCGCATACGTCGCAGGTAGCTGGTTCTTTGTGTGTCCGGCTGAGGTTGGTCGTGCTTTCGCATTTGCCGTCGCACACCGCTTTCGCTTCCGAGTCGGTCAGGATGGCGCGTTTGTGTGCGTCGGGCCACGACGGGTTGATGGGCACGTAGGCGGCTCCTGACCGCTCGATGCCGATGACAGCGGACAGAAATTCAATCTGCTGTCCGGTGTTGACCACCACACGGTCGCCTGCACCTATGCCTTGCTTTCTCAGCTTATCGGCGATCCGGGCTGACTGATTTGCCAGTTCCTGATAGGTGAGCGACCGGCTGCCGTCGCTCACTGCGGTTTTCATGGGGTTGGCGGCAGCCTGACGTAGGAAAAGGCTGACAAAGGTCTGGCTTTCGTCGTAATCCAATGGCTCGCCTTTGCCCATCTTCAGCAGCCGATCACGTTCGCCGCTTCCGATAAGTGGCAACGATGCTATGGATTGCTCCGAGTCATCGATGATAGTTGCGGCACACACAGCCACAGCCTGTGCGATGCCTTCCAGCAGGGTCTGTCCGATGAGTGCGCTGCTCGCTTCTGTCCGTACCTCATAGCTGGTGCCGTCCTGATACACGATGCAGCTCAGGTCGTTGGCGGTCTGCCCCGTCACAGGCTGGATTGTGGCAACACGCTCATCACCTAAAACGGCATATTCCTCGATGGCACTCCCTTGAAATGCGAACGTGGCTGATGGTGTCTGACGCAGATCGCGGCAGAGGTGGGTGAAGGGGTAGTGGGCATGGCGGGTGGCGGCAAACAGCCAGTGCTTCAGCTCATGAAGCAGGCTGACTGCGGTTTTCTCTCCGTCACAGCTTGCTTTCACGGCGATGCTTTTCACAAACATGCCGTATGCCTGACGCAGGCGCCGGTCGGTCCGTCCGTGCGTAAGCAAGGCGAAGGCGGGATGGGAAGTTCGTGCCAGTTTCGACAGCACGACGGCAAATGCACCTGCAAAGAGGATGGCTGGACTGATGCCGTTGCTGTCGCACCAACGGTCGGTCTTTTCTCTGTCCATCAAGGCTGACGCCTGCTGCCGCTTGCCCACCGGCGATTCTGCCGTCACAGACAGCCGCGTGAACGGAATGCCTTGCAGTTCCGACAGGAAGAATTGCCGTGCCTCCTCGTAGGCAGGGCTGCCTAATCGCGCATATTCCTCGTCGGCATAGGTATAAAGCCCGTAGCCGGCGGGAGAGGGTGCGATTCCGTTGTAGCCGTTGGGCAGGTCGGTATGCACGATGCAGTCGGCGAGTGTGCGCCCGTCGGCGATGATATGATGGATGTCGATAAGCAGATAATGGTGTTTTTCGGTCTCGATCAGCTCAAAGCGTACCAGCGGATCGCTGCCGAAAAGGTCGAACGGACGGATAAATTCTTCTGTGATATGTTTTTGAACAGCTGATTCGCTCATCTTCAGCCGGCGCAACGGCAACGCCATATTCCCGTCCGCCCATTGCACCACCTCCCCGTCGGTGGTTTTCCCGATGCGTGTGTGCAATTCCTTGCGTCCTGTCCATATCATCTCTAACGCCCGCTTCATCCGCTCCAAATCAGCAGCTGTCGAAAACGGCAGCACCTGTGGCAGGTTGTAAGCGGTCGTCTCAGGGTGCGACACACTGGCGTAGTATATCTCCATCTGTGCCTGCGAGAGATGGTGTTTCTTCATTTAGAAGTAATTATTCAAGTATCTGAAGTAAAAAAGGAAGCCGAGTTAATTTAAGATTTAATTATGTAAGATGTAAGATTTATCCGAGTTGATTTTAAGATTTAATTATGTAAGATGTAAGATTTATCCGAGTTAATTTAAGATTTAATTATGTAAGATGTAAGATTTTGCAAGTGGTTCGGAATTAAAAATGGGAGTTAACGAGCCTGAAGCTCGTGGACGATGTTTTTGCGACATCAAACCATCTAAAGACTAATGACTTAAATAACTAATAACTAATAACTAACAACTAACAACTAAAAACTACAAACTAAAAACTACAAACTAAAAACTACAAACTACTTCGCCAAAGCCTGGCACACTTTGTCCTGGAAATTGCGTCCGACGGTCGATGTGGAGACCCCGTTGTTCATGATGGCGAACGCCAGCATGTTGCCGTTCGATGCGCGCAGGTAGCCTGCTAGGGTTGCCACCCCTTTCACTGTTCCGGTCTTCGCCCGCACGTTCTTGTAGGCTGCGCCCGTTTTCATGCGGGAACTCAGCGTGCCGTCAACGCCTGCGATGGGCAGGTTCTCATATAGCGGGTCGAAGATATGTTTGTTGTTGTAGGCATAACGGAGGAGCATCACCTCGTTCTCTGGTGTCACGTAGTTGTAGAGCGACAGACCGCTTCCGTCGGCTATCTCTGTGTCTTCCACGTCTCTACATTCAGCTTTGCGCATCACATCCATGATACGGGCTGCGCAGTCGTCGGCAGTTGTGGGGTGTCCCACTTGTCCTTTGTTGTAGCCCACCAGATAGAACATCGACTCGGCAAACTGGTTGTTGCTCTTCTTCAACATGCGTGTCAGCACATCGGATATCGTGTGGGTTTTCCTGTATATTTCACGTCCCTGATCAGCGTCGGTGGGCGTGAAGCTCAGCCTTACCTGCTCATTGAGGATATACTTCCCTTTCTCACGCAGGTCGGCGACGAGGTTGTCGAGGAAATAGGTGTCTGGATTTTTCATATACACGTCCGACTTGGGTTTCAGACGTATGCCCTCGTTGAACAGCAGGGGTGATAGCCACGGCACGTAGTAGGAGGGCATGTCGTCCCAACACCACCCTTTGCCGAACACGACAGAGTCTTTCATGCTCACATCGCCAATCAGCTCTCCGTCGAGATCCTCAAACGGCAGTTTGCCGATGGCCAGACTCAGCTCATGGAGGTCCTCAGTCGTGAAGAGCGGGTCGAACGTCCCTTTCACGTATATGTTGCCGTGCAGCACATCTTTGAACACATAGGTGGTATCGTAAACAATCACATCAGAGGTAAGCATTGTGCCTTCCGACTCGCTGTAGTATTCCTCTGTCACATGGCGTTCCGACACTCGCATCACGCGGTCGTTGCTGATATGTCCCTTCACATATACGCTGGTGGTGTATTCACCCTCTTTCCCCAGTTGGTCGAGCGCTGTGATGCTTGTCAGCAGTTTCTGGTTGGATGCCGGACGCATACGTTTCTGTGCGTTGAACTGGAAGAGCACTGAGTCGCCGGTGAGGTCATACACGCAGATGCCGGTGGAATATTTGCTTCGTTTCGCTTCGTTGATGAGTGGCACCAGCCGGTTGCGGAGCTTGTATTCCCATGATGTCGGATTGGCAATCTCACGGAACGAACGCTCAACGTTCGGGGGGGTAGAGTTAGGCTCTTCCTCCTCGGTGGTGGCGGGTACTAAGTTGATTTCGCTCTCTATGTCGAAGAACTCTCCGTTTACCTGATTCTCGTTATTCGTCACTTGTGATGCTGCTGTCATCGAGATTGTTGCTGTCAGCAGCATCAATGTTATCCTTTTCGTTATTTTCATTGCTGTATCGTTGTTTTTGTATGTGTTCAATAAATGATTGCACGTCGCGGGGGCTGACTATCACTTCCCTGCCTCCCTCCAGCGTGAGCATCAGAAACGTGGTGAGCGGTTTGCCTCCGATGCGGGTGCCGCTCACCTCGTCAATCTTCTGAATGTCAGACAGACGTACTGTCTGAACACTGGCGAAACGTCCACGATGAATCTGCAGCTCACCGCCTGTAAGCGTGTATTCGGTGTGGATTATCCGGTCGATTACTACCACTAGCACCACCAAACTCAATGCCATCAGGATGCCTGAACGCTCCCACGCCGAATAACCGGCGACAAACATCAGAACTCCCACCAGCACCCAGCTCGTCGCTGGGGTTTTTCCACGGAAACTACGCGACATAATTCTTATAAGTGCATAATTTTTGCAAAGTTACGATTTTTTTCCCACTTATCCCTTTTCCCAGTCCATGAATTATACGAATTTAACAAAGTATCACACGATTTTTATTGTTAGTTTTTCTGTTTTGATAGTTCTTATAGTTCCCATAAAAAAAATTATCATAAACATAATTTCTACCCTCTCTTTACGTTATATATTATTGGTGGTTTGTTTTTTTTCTAGGCATTTCTAGGCAATTCTAGGTTTTTCTAGGCAATTCTAGGTTTTCCTAGGTTTTTCTAGGCATTTCTAGGTTTTTCTAGGCAATTCTAGGCTTTTCTAGGTTTTTCTAGGCATTTCTGGGCATTTCCTTGAACCTCCTAATCCATTTTTTTAAAAAAATTCACATTACTCTTTCCACTTTCAAAGTTATGGCAAAACTAATCGAACGCAAGTATTTGGTCACTTTCATTGTTATCACATCCCTTTTTGCATTATGGGGATTTGCCAATGACATCACCAACCCGATGGTTGCTGCTTTTCAGACGCTCATGGAATTGTCGGCAGCCAAGGCATCGCTCATTCAGTTCGCTTTCTACGGAGGATATGCCACCATGGCGATTCCTGCGGCGCTTTTCATCCGTAAGTACAGTTATAAGTACGGCATTCTGCTCGGACTCGGACTGTATGCCACAGGCGCGTTCCTGTTTATCCCGGCTGCCAACATGCAGAGTTTCGCCTTCTTCTGCATTTCCCTATATATCTTGACTTTCGGACTTGCCTTTCTCGAGACGACGGCAAACCCGTTCATCCTCTCGCTGGGAGCGAAGGAGACTTCCACCCGGCGTCTTAACCTGGCACAGGCGTTCAACCCTATGGGATCACTCTGTGGTATGGCTATCGCATCGTTCGTGGTGCTCCCACAACTCATCTCAGACAAACGGGATGCTGCCGGACAGACTATATTCGCTACGCTGAGTGATGCTGAGAAAGCCGACATCCGTCTTCACGACCTTGCTGTCATCCGTAATCCATACGTGGCAATAGGACTGGTGGTTCTTGCCATTTTCATCGTCATCGCGCTCATGAAGATGCCCAAGACCGACAGCGAGGAGAAACAGGCGGCAGGAAACATCCACACAAACAAGCAGACCCTCAGCAACCTGTGGCATAACACCATCTACCGTGAGGGAGTCCTTGCACAGATGTTTTACGTGGCTGCCCAGATTATGGTGTGGACCTTCATCATCCAGTATGCCGACAACCTCGGAATAGACAAGGCTACGGCACAGAAATACAATATCGTGGCGATGTGCCTGTTCCTCTCAAGCCGTTTTATATCCACATTCCTTATGCGCTATGTCAACGCAAAATTGTTGCTTGCATACTTTGCCATCGGAGCAGGAATATGCACCATCGGGGCAATCGCCATTGTCGGTGTTCCGGGGCTATGCTGCCTTGTGGGTATCAGCTTCTTCATGTCGCTGATGTTCCCCACTATCTATGGCATCGCCCTTGAGAACGTCGATTCACGCGACACCACCCTCGGAGCCGCTTTCCTCGTGATGGCTATCGTGGGAGGTGCGCTCATGCCGCCCCTCCAGGGCATGATTATCGACCAAAAAGAGATTATTGGTCATCCGGCAGTGAACTGCTCGTTCGTCCTTCCGCTACTCTGCTTCCTGATCATCTGCATCTACGGATTCCGATCGCATAAGATGTATCAGAAGATTTAGACTCTGGATCTTTTGTTATAGCTGGTAGTCAACGATTTAAAAGAGCTGGAAATCCAATAAATTAATTGATAATTCGATTATAGACAAAAGCAGAGACTCCGCGGGAGCCTCTGCTTTTGTTTGTTGATAGTCTTATATCAATTTTTTCCTTTATTTGCTCTGCGACTCAATAAATCGCAGCTGCGCCTCAAGCATCTCAAGCTTGGGCATCGGCGCACCGAATTGGCGGGCGATGGCCAGCGGACGTGAGTAGATATAACCGATTTCCATGGGGCGACGGTTTTCGTAGTCGAGCTTCATGGAAGGGGAATAAGGTGTCATCACACGGGTCATCGACATCATCTTCTCCACAAATGGCTCATCCACGTTCTCTACGCCCAAGGCACGTGATGCTTCCACCACCTCCATCATCATATCCCTGACGAGCTGCTCGGTGGCGGGATTGGCAAGCAGCTTGTCGGTCTGTGTGTTGAGCGTTACGGTCAGGCCGTTGAACGGCATGTTCCACACCGCCTTCTTCCACCGTGCCTCGCTGTATTCCACGGCTGCCGCCTCGATGCCTGCCACATGGAGGTCGTTGATCAGCTCGTTGATTCTGTTATCGTCACGGCAGGAGTAATTGCCGATGTTGATGCTGCCGTAGCACTGGTGGTTCACATATCCCGGCCCTGCCTTTGCTGAGCAGATAAACGCCAGCCCTGCAGCGAGCTGGACACCGGGCAGCCATGCCTGCACGTCGGACTCCACCCCAATGCCGTTCTGGATGAGCACGACGAGGGTGTCGGTCCCGACAACCGGAGGCAGCAGATCCTTGAGCAGCTGCTCGTTCACCGTCTTGAGCGCCACCAGCACCACATCGCACTTCGGCATGTCTGCCGCCTGACGGTATGCGTTGACATGAGGCAGCACAAAACTGCCGTCGCAGGAGTCCACCCGCAGGCCGTTTGCCACCACATGCTCATAGTCGGAATGAAACAGGAAATGCACGTCATTCCCCGCATGGGCGAGTTTGCCGCCATAATAGCCGCCTACGCCTCCGACACCGATAATTCCGTATCTCATGGTTTGGTTGTTAGTTTATAGTTTATAGTTTATAGTTTGTAGTTTGTAGTTTATAGTTTGTAGTTTGTAGTTTGTAGTTTATAGTTTGTAGTTTATAGTTTGTAGTTTATAGTTTGTAGTTTGTAGTTTGTAGTTTATAGTTTATAGTTTGTAGTGATTTTGGTTGAAAATCCTCGGATCGGATCTATTTAAAAATAAAATAGACCGCCATGATGAGACAGAGGAAAGCCGCGAGATGGTTCCAGTGGAGGTGCTGACCTTGGAAGAGAAGGTTGGCGATGAGCGTGAAGACGATGAGAGACACCACTTCCTGGATGACTTTCAGCTGCATAAGGGAGAAAGGCCCGCCGTTACCCTCGAATCCGATGCGGTTGGCTGGCACCTGCATGCAATATTCGGCGAAAGCGATAATCCAGGAGAAGGCGATGATTCCGATGAGTGGCCATCCGGTGGATACATGCATCTGCTGCAGTTTGAGATGACCATACCATGCCAATGTCATGAAAATGTTGGCTCCAATCAGCAGGCCAACAGTAAAAAGACCATTCATTTTTACCTTATAATTGATGATAATCCTAAAACGGGTGCAAAGTTACGGATTTTTTATGTAATTTTGCAGAAATTTTTGTGAAATCATGAGAATTACGGTTAAAATCGGCAGTAATGTGCTCACGAGAGCCGACGGATCACTCGACGTGACACGCATGTCGGCACTTGTGGATCAGGTGGCAAGTCTGCGCCGCCACGGCATCGAGGTGCTGATGGTGTCGTCGGGTGCCATGGCTTCGGGAAGGAGTGAGCTGAAAAGTATCGCGTGCGGAAAAATGGACGCTGTAGATCAGCGGCAGCTCTTCTCTGCCGTGGGTCAGGCGAAACTCATCAACCGCTACTACGAGATGTTCCGCGACCACGGCATCGCCGTGGGACAGGTGCTTACGATGAAGGAAAATTTCGGCACACGCCGCCATTACCTCAACCAGCGCAACTGCATCAGCGTGATGCTCGACAACGGGGTGATTCCGGTAATCAACGAGAACGACACCATATCCGTCACCGAGCTGATGTTCACCGACAACGATGAGCTGTCGGGACTCATCGCCACGATGATGGACTGCGACGCACTCATCATCCTCTCGAATATCGACGGTGTGTATAACGGCAACCCTTCTGCGCCGGAGTCTGAAATCATACGGACCGTGGAACCGGGCAGAGACATCTCGGAGTATATCAGCACTGAGAAGTCAGGCTTCGGACGAGGCGGCATGCAGACCAAGAGCAACATCGCAAGGAAAGTGGCACAAGAGGGCGTGGCGGTGGTCATCGCCAACGGCAAACGTGAGGACATCCTGCTGAGCCTGCTGCCTGTCATCGAAGCGGCGGAAAACAACAGCGGCAGCAAAGAGGAGCGTATCCGCAAGGCGCTCTGCGAGAACAGCACTACTCCCTGCACGGTGTTCCTCCCTGCCGAAACGGATGTGTCGAGCGTGAAGAAATGGATTGCCCACAGCGGCGGGTTCGCCAAAGGTGCCATCTGGCTTAACGAGGGCGCGTCGGAGAAAATCCAGGGCGAGCATGCTGCAAGCATCCTGCCTGTAGGCATCACACGTGTGGAAGGAGATTTTGAGACCCACGACATCATCAGCATCTACGACCATCACGGAACGAAAATCGGTGTGGGACGTACTGACTACGACTCCGATGAGGTGCAGAACGCCCTCGGCAAACGCGACATGAAACCGGTGGTGCATTACGATTTCCTTTATCTGGAGTAAATTACAAGAGTTTCGGTTTTAATTTTTTACAGGAATTACAGGAATTAATAGAATTATAATAAACTCAGTTTTTTTTAGGATTGTCCATTTTTTCAGGAACAAAGTGTCTTTACAAGTCGAATGCTATTATTTTTTGGGGGGTAAATACACTTTTCATTATTCACTTTTCACTATTCACTAAAAATCATGAATTTTGAATTAAAATCAGTTTTCGAGGCGGTGAAGAAAGCCAGCCTGTCGCTGACATCCATCAGCAACGAGAAAATCAACGAGATACTGAACGACGTGGCGGATGCGGCTGTCGCCAATAAGGCGCTTATCATCCGCGAGAACGAGAAAGACCTGCAGCGGATGGACCCGGCGAACCCGATGTACGACCGGCTGAAGCTGACCGACGCACGCATCGAGGGAATCGCTGCCGACACGAGAAACGTCAGCACGCTGCCATCCCCTCTCGGCAAGGTGCTTAAACATAATATTCTGCCCAACGGGTTGGAACTCACCCGCGTGAGTGTGCCGTTCGGCGTTATCGGCATCGTGTATGAGGCCCGTCCGAACGTCACGTTCGACGTGTTTTCCCTCTGCCTGAAAGCGGGAAGTGCCTGCATCCTGAAGGGAGGCAAGGACGCCGATGACTCAAACCGCGCCATCGTAGGCATCATCAAAGAGGTGCTGAGGAAACACGGGGTGGATGAGCATGTCATCGAGCTGCTGCCAGCCACCCATGAGGCTACGGGCGAGATGCTTCATGCCAACGGCTATGTGGATATCGTGATTCCGAGAGGGTCGAAGCGGCTCATCGACTTCGTGCGGCGGGAGGCGTCGGTGCCGGTGATTGAGACGGGAGCGGGTGTGTGTCATGCTTACTTCGACAAGGAGGGCGACCTGGAGAAAGGGGCTGCCATCATCAACAACGCGAAGACCCGCCGCGTCAGCGTCTGCAATGCGCTCGACTGCCTGATTGTCCACAGCGGCCGCCTAGCCGACCTGCCACAGCTCTGCCAGCCGCTCACGGAAAGCAACGTGCGGATTTATGCCGACCCCGAGGCTTTCAAGGCGCTCGACGGTAATTATCCATCCGACCTGCTCTGCCCAATCTCCGGCGAGGATGCTTACGACACCGAATACCAGGACTATGCCATGGGCATCAAGACCGTTGACTCTCTGGAGAGCGCACTGGACCATATCCGCCGTCATGGGTCGGGCCACAGCGAGTGCATCATCACCCGGAACAGCGACACGGCAGAGACGTTCCTGCGGATGGTTGATGCTGCCTGCGTCTATAGCAACGCACCGACATCGTTCACCGACGGTGCACAGTTCGGACTGGGAGCAGAAATCGGTATCTCCACGCAGAAACTCCATGCCCGAGGACCGATGGCACTCGAGGAAATCACCACATATAAGTGGCTCATCAAAGGCGACGGACAGCTGCGGCCGAAGTAGATCCGTGTTAGTGGCGGCTTCCCAATTACAGTTGCCTGTAAGTGGGGTGGGGATTTAAAGGTGTTTTTGGTGATGGGGTGTCTAAACACATAAAAACCATATTTATATGGGTTTTTCCGAATGTGACTATATAAAACAATGTAAAATACAACGTATTTTTTTCGTTTGTGAAAAAATACCGTTTTTTTTCCGTAACTTTGCAGAAAATTTAAAATCATCATTTATATGAAACTGAAACTTGCGGTCCTGCCGGGCGACGGTATCGGACCTGAAATTATGGAGCAGGGACTCGCCGTGACAAAGGCGATATGCGAGAAGTTCGGCCACGAACTGAGTTATGAATATGCCATCTGCGGAGCAGACGCCATCGATAAGGTGGGCGACCCGTTCCCGGAAGAGACATACAAAATCTGCATGGACGCCGATGCCGTGCTGTTCGCCTCGGTGGGCGATCCGAAGTTCGACAACGACCCCAATGCGAAGGTGCGCCCCGAGCAGGGACTGCTCGCCATGCGCAAGAAATTGGGTCTGTTCGCCAACATCCGCCCTGTCACCACGTTCGACAGCCTTGTGCATAAGTCACCGCTGAAGGAAGAGCTCGTGAGGGGCGCCGACTTCATCTGCATCCGTGAGCTGACCGGCGGCATGTATTTCGGTGAGAAATACCAGGACAACGACAAGGCATACGACACCAACTACTACACCCGTCCGGAAATCGAGCGCATCCTCAAGGTGGGCTTTGAATATGCGATGAAACGCAGCCGCCACCTCACTGTAGTCGATAAGGCTAATGTGCTCGCGTCGTCAAGACTCTGGCGCCAGATAGCACAGGAGATGGCACCTAAATACCCGGAGGTGACCACCGACTTCATGTATGTAGATAATGCGTCGATGCGCATGATCCAGGAGCCAAAGTTCTTCGATGTGATGGTGACCGAGAACACGTTCGGCGACATCCTCACCGACGAAGGCTCCTGCATCACCGGCTCGATGGGACTGCTCCCGTCAGCCTCCACCGGCGAGCATACACCTGTGTTTGAGCCTATCCACGGCTCGTGGCCGCAGGCTAAAGGACAGAATATCGCCAACCCTCTGGCACAGATCCTCTCGGTTGCCATGCTCTTCGAGTATTTCGACCTCAAAGAAGAGGGCGCACTCATCCGCGAGGCTGTTGACCAGAGCCTGAACCAGAACATCCGCACACCTGAGATCCAGGTGGAAGGCGGTGATGTCTATGGCACGAAGGAAGTGGGAGAGTGGATAGTAGGGTATATCAAGAATAAATGAAAAGAGATTGGTTTGTAGTTTATAGTTTGTAGTTTATAGTGAATTGTGTGTTTACTAAAAATTAAGAACTAAAGACTAAGAACAAAAACAAAGAAAAGAAAGGCGGTGATTTGGCAGTTGGTGGCCATATTGCCGTCTTTATTCTCTCCCAAAACAAAAAAGTCAGACTTTTTTTTGGTTATTTCGGAAAATAGCAGTAACTTTGCAATTCGTTGGCTAAAAGGCATTCTAATGAAATGGAATGAAGGTTTACCCGCGATGCCATACGCCAGCAGATATACATTATAATATTATTAACAAATAAACTTAAACAAAAAAACAAACAATGATTATCGTACCTGTTAAAGAAGGTGAGAACATTGAGAGAGCTCTCAAGAAGTTCAAGAGAAAAGCTGAGAAAACCGGTGTCATCAAGGAAGTGCGCAAACGCAGAGAATTCGAGAAACCCTCTGTGACCAAGAGAAAGGCAATGCAGCACGCCATCTATGTGAACAAACTGCACCAGCAGGAGGACTAAAAGCGCAAGACTGTGCCGTAAACAAACCTTTCGACACGCTCAAACGAGATTTTTAAGCGTTTTAGACGTTTTTTACTGACAAAAATTTGATTGTTTAAAAGAAAATTGCTAATTGAGGGGCATGAATCGAAGCCGT
>JAEEOB010000038.1 GCA_016284045.1 Bacteroidaceae bacterium | reverse complement strand
GGTTACCGCGTACAGCACAACAACGCTATTGGTCCGTACAAGGGAGGTATCCGCTTCCACGCATCTGTGAACCTTGGAATCCTGAAGTTCCTTGCTTTCGAGCAGACTTTCAAGAACTCACTGACTACGCTTCCTATGGGAGGTGGTAAGGGAGGTTCTGACTTCTCTCCCCGTGGCAAGAGCAACGCCGAGGTGATGCGTTTCTGCCAGGCTTTCATGCTTGAGCTGACCCGCCACATCGGACCAGACGTGGATGTGCCTGCGGGCGACATCGGTGTTGGTGGCCGTGAGGTTGGTTACATGTTCGGAATGTACAAGAAGCTGACCCGTGAGTTCAGTGGTGTGCTGACTGGTAAAGGTCTTGAATTCGGTGGTTCACTCATCCGTCCTGAGGCAACCGGTTATGGTAACGTTTATTTCCTTCAGGAGATGCTTAAGACGAAGGGTGACAGCGTGAAGGGCAAGACTGTGCTGATTTCCGGTAGCGGTAACGTAGCTCAATATACAGCAGAGAAGGTTCTTCAGCTTGGTGGTAAGGTAGTTACGATGTCCGACTCTAACGGTTACATCTACGATCCAGACGGAATCGACCGTGAGAAGTTGGACTTCATCATGTATCTGAAGAATGTTGAGCGTGGACGTATCCGCGAATATGCAGAGAAATACGGCTGCAAATATGTTGAGGGAGCCCGTCCATGGGGTGAGAAAGCTGACATCGCACTTCCTTCAGCAACTCAGAACGAGATTAACGAGGAGCAGGCAAAGCAGTTGGTTGCTAATGGTGTGATCGCAGTGAGCGAGGGTGCAAACATGCCTTCTACCCCTGGTGCTATCCGCGTGTTCCAGCAGGCAAAGATTCTGTACGCACCTGGTAAGGCAGCCAACGCCGGTGGTGTGTCGGTATCCGGACTTGAGATGAGCCAGAATTCAGAGCGTCTGTCATGGAGCTCAGAGGAGGTTGACAACAAGCTTCACTACATCATGGAGAACATCCACCAGAACTGCGTGAAGTACGGCACTGAGGCTGACGGCTACGTGAACTACGTGAAGGGTGCCAATGTCGCAGGCTTCATCAAGGTTGCCAAGGCCATGATGGCTCAGGGAATCGTGTAAGGATGGTTCCTAATAATTCCGATTTAATTCTTGCTTAATTTGATGGATGGTCATATTTCGGTCGCTTTTTGTTTTGTGTGATGTCTTTTCGTCATCATTTTCGGTTACATAGCTCACTATGCGCCCTCGAATGCTAACAAAAATCCACTCACATAAAATCAAAAAATCAATCCGACATAATTATTAGAACCATCCTTTAAGAGATATCTTTAATTTCAAGTCATAGCTACAAGAGTCAGGGTGTGTCAAAATTTGACACACCCTGACTGTGTTAATGGGCAACTATTCAGCCAAATTTATTATCTGTCCACTAATTTCACTAATTTCACTAATTTATCTAGTTTTCAAACAAAAAAGGATAAAATAATCACAAATTACACTAAATCGGCAGAGCCGATTGACGAATTACACAAATTTTCAGCTTTCGATGAATAGGTACGTTAATGGTCGCTTCGCTTAAAATGGCTAAAAAATAAATTAGAAAATATTTAGAAAATAAGAATCTAAATAGTCCTGACGGGCAGAAATCTAACATTTTTTCATCGATGTTTCCCTATATGTTCTTTCTATTACCAAAATTGCGTTATATGCGCTATCGTAGGTTTTTCTCATATTACCAGCCGAATCACCCGGTGCATACCGTTCATATTCGCACTCATTTATGGCAGATGTGAACAACTCGATTGTATGATTGTCAAGATTCATGCTTTCAAGTCTGGCCTGTATTTTCTCGGCCGACAAATCCACCGATGGCATTTTCAGTCTGTTCGCCATATATTCCCATAACGTATGAAGAATCTCATCATAGAATTCCTCATGCTTGTCCTCTTGAATCAATAGTTTTGCTTTTCTCAAACGTTCTTCTGCCACATTTGCCGCCATTTCCATTTTCTCCCTTTGTATTACCTTGTTCCTTTTGACCTTTTTATACCGACGGAAGAGAAAAGCTGCACATAGCAAAAGCACTATCGCACCCAAAAGGATAAATATATAAGGTACGGAAAAGACCCTTCTGATGAAAGACCGGTCCTCTTTCTCTCTGATTTTCAGTGTATCGGAGCTATTGTCCGACATATCACTTTTGTTAACCGTCAGTTCAAGCGGTTCAGTATTGATTGTCTTATATGATTTTTCTGTGACATCAAAATAAGTGAGTTTAGCAGGCGGAATCGTATATTCACCCCTGTTATGCGGGACGATCACAAAATCGTAGAACCGTTTTCCCTCATATCCCTTTTCGGTGATTGTCAAGCTGTCGGTAACCTTAGGTTCGTATGTCTCAAAATTGGAGGATAATTTTAGCTTAGGGGTTTTTAATAATTTAAAGTTGCCAGTTCCAGTAATCATAATTCTCAATGTGACGGGTTCATCTTCATTCACCTGAAATTTGTCCAAAGACTGAACGATGGCGAAAGACCCGACGCCTCCAGAGAAATCAGAAGGCTTGTCTGGCAATGGTTTGACCATAACAGAACAATTGGTGGAGTGAAACACTTCTTCCACCTCCTCAAAGCCATCATTACCGTCAAAGAAATCCTGTATGGGGTCATTACTATGCTTTTCTTTGACGACAGTTCCGCTGAAATCCACATTTGGTATTTCCAAAGTGCCCGTAGTCTGCGGATATAGAACGTATTGGCTCCACACCACTGTTTTGTATTCTTTTCCGTCTTTCTTCTCCTTTTTGAACTGACCTCTCTCGTTCTGCTCAGGCTCTACTATCAGAAAGCCTTTTAAATCAGGCTGATTAGCTGAAAGTTGGATGATATCTACTGTGGAATACACTTTATATGAAAGCAATACCGGTTCCTGTTCATAAACAACAGTCTTATCAGTTTCAGCATTAATCCATAAATCGTTATCAATATCGGACGGAAACACAGACAAATGACATAATGTCATTAGCAATACACTGAAGATAAATCTTATCATCATTAGTTGTTTTTTTATCTTATCTTTATTAACTATTCAATTACAGCTTTTTTGAAGAGAACTATTCCATATTCATAGTTCGACACACATCAATTCACGGATTACCTGGTAAACATTCCCTTCTACGTAATATCCTAATTATTTCTTCAAAATTCTTGTCCGAATACAGTCTAATGGCTTTGGCAATCGGATTGTCGAAATCAACAATCTCAACAATATAGTTTCCCTGCACTAAAAACAAGCTAGTTCCGCTATATTTTACAGAACCAGTTGTTGAGAAATCCATAGACACACATTGAATGGGAAACCCATTTGCATTTTCCGATGCAACTGGAGCACTGTATTCTTTTAGCCATACCGGTTTTATATACTTGTATTTCATACCCTTATCGATAGCATTCGACAAAAAATTCAAATACGACATCACTTCAACCGATTTTTTTTTTAGTACTCGCCATTCATATTCATCCTTGTCAGCTAAAAGCTTTAAAAGCCCATCGTTAACTAGAGTCTTTTCTATTCCGCAATTTCTTTCCTTAGTAGGGAAAATTCATCTGCTTTTTTAAACTTGAATTCATCATTGCCCGTATTACTCCACTGTTTCATGTAACTGCCGAATTTTGCCACAATAGCTGTAGGGTCATTTGTCTGTGCCGCCGCATTTATTCCAATGATTACCATTAGAATAAAGATTGTTATTGTTTTATT
>JAEEOB010000037.1 GCA_016284045.1 Bacteroidaceae bacterium | reverse complement strand
ATTCATCCACAACATAATGAAACCAACGCTCATGTAACGATATTCGCTGATGGTGGTCGCCATTCACGTCAGACCATGTCTCACGGTCAATACTGTCCACGCAGATAAGGCGGATCTGCCCGCGGTCGATAAACTGCGAGAGTGTCCCCACCATGTCAAAATCCTGATAATCATAAAAGCGCCCGTCCTGCGAGGGGAAGACCAACACTGGGTGTCCTTTTTCACCGTAGGTCTTATATTCCATTTCGCGGTTCAGATTCGTGCTGTAGTGTTTTTTATATTGTATTTCCATTGTCGTTTATTATTGACATAACGTATCGGTTTCCGCATTATTGTGAAATCAAGCCTTCTCATGGACATAAGCCACGAAAGACTCCACTTCCTCATATGTTTTCAGGCGGACGGTGAACATCTGTTGCCCCATGGCTCCCGAGAGAATCTCCGGCATCCGCTCTTGCATGACCATCTGCCCAGCATATCGTTCCGCCACCTCAGCATCGCTGTGACGGTAACTGTATATGTCGCGGCGAGAAGCAAAGGCACAATAGTATTCATCCTTCCACGGCAACGACAGGGCATTGCCCGTATCATGCTGATAACTGGACGCCATCTGTGACTTGTCGTAGGCTATCATATCCGCCCAAATACGATACACATCCGTACTATGAGCGAAATTGATCATATCCGGCGTATAGCCTCCAGCGGGACGCATATTCACCTCCAAGGCCACGAAATCACCTTTCTGCCCCAGTCCCTTACGGTCACAGTCGAGGCGGAAAAACTCCAAATGCACAAAGCGGCTTTTCACGCCAAAGGCTTCCACCGTCTGCCGTCCCAATGCAGATAGTTTTTCAGGCATCACGGGAGCCACATAGTAAGACAAGTCCAACTGCTGGTTCACAATATCCATAATCGAAGGCGGCCACACCGTCATCGACTCAAACAACGGTTTGGAATGACTGTCTATGACAGCATCATACGAACAGATGTCACCGGTGATGAACTCCTCCACCACATATTGCGTCACGTTTTGTACCGTTTCAAAGAAATGGCTCAGTTCCCCGAAATCAGCAATCTTGTATGTTCCACCGGCACCAACGCCCACATTCGGTTTGGCGATGACCGGAAAACCTACATCCTGTGCAAAAGCCTCCACGGCATAGTATCCCTGTACGCATTGAATCTGACGAGCCGTGGGAATACCCCCTTTGGCAAAGAACTTCTTCATGGCCGACTTTTCCTTTACGGCCTGCACTTCGTCAGCCTGCAAACCAGTAGTCACATGGAAGTCAGTTCTCAGCCGTGCATCCTGTCCCAGCCAATACTCATTATTCGACTCTATCCAGTCTATCTTTCCATACTTGAAAGCGAAGAATGCTACGGCACGATACACTTGATCGTAGTTCTCCAGATTGTCTACCCGGTAATACTCCGTCAGCGAACTTTTCAGTTCAGCAGACAACTGATCATACGGAGCATCAGCAATACCCAGTACACGCACGCCGTTGCGTTGCAGGCGGTCGCAAAACTCCCAATAGGTATGGGGGAAATGGGGTGATATGAATATAAAGTTCATCCTGTTGCTTGTTTTGTTATTTCGGTGCAAAGGTACGGCACGATTCCCATTGTCGAAATCCCATGTTCAAGGTATTCCGCCTACCACGTTCGTGTCATATCACAAAGAGTCAACGGCAGCGAACGGAAAGGACCGCCTTCCGACACGGACGCGAGGAGTATTTTCGAGGATAACGTAGCAGGATGGAAAGCAGGGCAAAACATCCCAGGGCGAAGGGATAATAAAGCCAGGGCAGGAACTCCACAGGACTCAATGCCGTCAGCCCCGATGCCATCATCAACTGCATACCATAGGGAAGCAATCCCTGAACAGAGCAGGAGAAAGTGTCGAGGATGGAAGCGCACTTGCAATGATCCACTCCGAAACGGTTTCCAATTTTCTTAGCTATATTACCCACAGTGAGAATGGCTACGGTATTATTTGCCGTGCAGACATTGGTCAGAGAGACCATCAGTGCAACTGACAGTTCCGCTCCACGGCCGCTATGTACACGGTTAGATAGTTTGTCTATCAGATAGTCTATGCCGCCATTTTCACTGACTATCTCAAACAAACCGCCAGCCATCATGGTCACAATAATAATGTCACCCATACCCTGAATACCACTTCCTGCAGATGCCATCCACCCAAATATATCATAACTGCCACAGTAAATACCTATGATTCCTGTCAGGAAGAGACCTGACGCCAAGACAGCCATCACATTTACCCCTATTAAGGCAAGACCGAGGACTACAAAATAAGGTAACAC
>JAEEOB010000036.1 GCA_016284045.1 Bacteroidaceae bacterium | reverse complement strand
GTCCTAATATATGGTTGTGGAAATTTCACCACTGCCGGTGGAGAAGATGTCACCATAACCTCTATCTCGTTAACAATTGGTTCTGGCGATGGGAGCAATGAAATAACTGCAAATTCAGGTACATACGAAGAAAACACATGGACTGGTTCTGCTAATTCTGTAACATTCTCGGTTGGTGGCACAACTGGAAACAGACGTCTTGCCGGAATCTCTGTCTCCTACACTGTCGAGAGTAGTTCTGCTGTTGCCACCACAATCACAATTGACGATAGCGGTATCGACACCAATGATTTATTGTTGGACACCACAGCTGGTTCGTTGTCCGCAATAGTGAAAGCCGGAGAGAATGTAATAGAGGGCGCAACCGTTACTTGGAGTTCCAGTGATGAAAGTGTAGCAACTATAGATGGTAACGGAAAAGTTCACATGTATCAAGTCGGAACGACTACGATTACAGCCTCATACGCAGGAATTGAGGGTCAATACAAACCATCTTCAGCTACATACGATTTTACAGTGGAGGACTCTAATGCTCCTGGAAAAGAACATAATCCTTATTCAGTTGGTGAAGCACGTGTAGCTATTAATGCCGGGACTGGTGTAACAGATGTATATGTCAAAGGAATCGTGTCGGAAATCGTAACTCCCTATAACTCACAGTATGGCAATATCAGCTATAACATCTCCGAGGACGGAAGCACCACTTCAGGCCAGCTTCAGGCATATCGCGGAAAAAGCTATAATGGTGATAACTTCACATCAGAAGACGACATCCAAGTAGGTGATGAAGTGGTTATCTATGGTAATCTTACAAAATACGATGAGATTTACGAATTTGAAGCTAATAATCAGCTCGTCTCGTTAGTACGTAAAGCCCAACCGACTATTACTATCAATCCAAGTGAACTGAATCTGGAAGATGTAACTACTGCTGAAATCACGGTTTCTCCAACAGGATTTGCCGTTTCAACTTACACATCAAGCAATGAGGCTGTGGCAACCGTTGCTGACGGTGTTGTAACCGCAGTGGGAGCAGGAACAGCCATAATCACCGTAAGCTGGGAAACCCAGACTATCGACGGAACAGAATATGAAGCAGGCTCAAAAGAAATTTCTGTGACAGTGGTGGATCCAAATGCTCCTGGAACAGAAAACAATCCTTACACCGTTGCTCAGGCACGTGCTGCTATTGTTGCCGGGACTGGTGTAACAGGTGTGTATGCGAAAGGAATCGTATCGGAAATCGTAACTCCCTATAACTCACAGCATGGCAATATCAGCTATAACATCTCCGAGGACGGAAGCACCACTTCAGACCAGCTTCAGGCATATCGCGGGAAAAGCTATAATGGAGCGGCTTTCACCTCGGCTGATGACATCCAAGTAGGTGATGAAGTGGTTATCTATGGTAATCTGATAAAATTTAGAGACACTTATGAATTTGCAGAAGGCAACCAACTTGTAAGTCTTGTTCGTAGTGAGAAAGCCAATGCTACAGTTGAGATTAACAAGACCGAACTGAATCTGGCAGTTGAAAATGAAAAAACCGCTACAATAACAGTCACTCCTGCCGGCTTAAAAAATTTATCTTACTCATCAAGTAGTGAGGATGTAGCAACAGTTTCAGATGGAACAGTGACTGCAATAGCAGAAGGAGAAACAACTATAACTGTTAGCTGGGATGAGACGGAAATCGAAGATGTTGTTTATAAATCAGGAGAGAAGACTTTCGTTATTACTGTAATTGATAATGCTCCTGTGCAGTGCGTATTTGAGGAGGATTACTACACGAGATTCGATTTCACAAAGAACGGATGGGGACTGCCGGAAAACAGTGGAAACGGCAAGACAACAGGAAGCTATACAAACAGTGAAAAGACTATCGCACTTGAAGCAAGTACTAAATTCTATTATAATACAGATGGTTATCTTTTGTTAGGAAAGAATGGCTCTACCCTCACCCTTCCTGCCTTCGACTTTGACGTAATGGCCATTGAGGTGACAGGGAAAAACGGTGCTTCTGGAATTGTTAAACAAAACATTTTTGTGGAAGATGATGAGGAGGATATAGCAGTAAGCACAGAAACGACAGGAGCAACTGGCACCAACCTCTACTTTATTGATGAGGGCTATCAGTCTGCAGGCAATATCTATACCATAAAGGTGACCAGTGCCCACAACACCCAGTTCACAGAAATCAAGGTTTATAAGAAGAGTGCCTTCGTGGAGCTGTCAGTGAGCGATGCAGGGTACCGCACCTACTGCGATGCTGACGCACTTAACTTCAATGTCGCTTCCGAAGGACTGAAAGCCTATATCGTTGAGGGAGTTGACGCAGAAGGCTCCACCAACCTTGTGCTGAAAGAAGTGAGTAAAGTGCCAAAAAAGACAGGTGTGCTGCTTGAAGCAGAAGAAGGTACCTATTACGTTGCAAAGGAAGCAGTTAAAGCCGAAGAAGAAGAAGCAACAGAAGAGTCTTACGATAACGTGAGCACGAACAAATTGGTTGGTGTGACCGAAGCAAAGGAAGTTGATCCGACCATCATCGTGCTGATGGATGGTGAGAAAGGCGTAGGCTTCTACAAGACGAGCAAGACCTTCACGGTTGGTGCCCACACCGCTTATCTGCCGTTAAGCACCCTTGAGACTGTAGCAAGCACCGAAGGGGATGGAGTGAAACTGATGAACCTTTATGGCTTTGACGATGACACACCTACTGGTATCACAGTTATCAATGCAGAACAGCTGTCGGGCAAAGATACCGTTATCTACAGCCTGAGCGGTCAGCGTGTAAGCCGTGTAGTGAAAGGTTTGTATATCGTGAACGGTAAGAAAGTGATGGTAAAATGATTTTTTAAGTGAAAAGTGCGGTTGCTTTTAAACGAAATTCACTTTGAAATAAGTATAATAAAAAAAACAGAACAATGAAAAAAAGATATATTTCACCAGCTGCGGTGCTTTCAGTAGCAAAATTAGACACCTTATGAATCGGAGTTGAAGGTTCGACCGATGCCACAGAGGGCAACTTAGCCAAGCTGCGCGAGGATGAACAGGAAGAGGACGAGGCTATCATCCAGCTTCTGAAAGACACCGAGGAAGGCAACACCAGCGCATTGTGGTAAATGGCAACTATGATTAATATTGAACGGGGGCGTGTCGTTGACACGCCCCTGTGCTATTGGGGTCGCTGTCGCTTAAAATGATTAAAGAATGGATTTGAAAAATAATTAGAAAATAAAAGCTAATGAATCGTAAGAGCACTTTAATTATAAAAAAAGGTTTTGTCTTGGATAGTAAGGTTTTACGCTAAAATAAATAATTAAAAAAAAGGTTTTGTCTAGAAGTATAAGGTGTTACTATAGTAGAAAGATTGGATGATTCCGTCAGGACTTACATTGACAGAAATGCAGGTGAAAAGACAAAACAAAAAAATGCTCAACAAGTTTCGCACAAAAAACACTGCGTTTAACAAAAACCATCCGGATGAGTTTGGGGGTCGCTACGCTTAAAATGATTCAAAAATATAATTAGAAAATGATTAGAAAATAGGTTTTTATGCCTGATGGACGAGGATAGTACTATTCGGGAAGGTGGGTGCTGCTGACGTAAGAAAACGTCAGCTCCTAACGGTGTGCATTTAGGGAAGCTTTGGTGATGAGCGGGATGCGAGTCACTATAACGTTTGAATGGGGGAAAAGAGTTTGACATGGAAACTCTTTTTTGTTAAGCTTACGCATGTAAGCGGTTTTTGTTAAGTGGATGAATCCCTAGCCAACGCAGTTGGCAGACATCAGGAGCCGCGCCGCATGTTTGAGCTCGCTCAATAACAGGCGGTGAGGCAACTGATGGAAAAAGGGCGGAGCCCAAGGGATTCAGACACGGTTTTTGTATCTTTTTTAATGTTATTATTATAAAAAAAGGTATTGTCTAGAAGTATAAGGTGTTACTGTGAGAAAAGGATTGGATGATTCCGACAGGACCTACACTGACAGAAATGCAGGTGAAAAGACAAAACAAAAAAAAGCTCAACTTCGTTTCGCACAAAAAACACTTCGTTTAACAAAAACCATCCGGATGATTTGGGGTCGCTACGCTTAAAATGGCTCAATAATAGGTTTAAAAAATATTTAAAAAAAAGGTTTTGTCTAGGGGTATAAGGTGTTACTGTGAGTAAAGGATTGGATGATTCCGACAGGACTTACATTGACAGAAACGTGGGTGAAAAGACAAAACAAAAAAAGCTCAACTTCGTTTCGCACAAAAAACACTGCGTTTAACAAAAACCATCCGGATGAGTTTGGGGTCGCTGCGCTCAAAATGGTTCGAAAATATAATTTAAAAATTTTTAGAAAATGACTAAAAAAAATAATTTTATAAGAATTTTGAGCGAAGTGACCAATATTAAATCTTTCGATAAATAATTATATTACTGAAGTATCGGATTTAAAAATATAAATAAAAAAAATTCTTATTTTTCGTTTAAGGTTTGTTGGATTAACTATTGTCAAATGAAGCAGAAAAGGTTGAAGGGACAATAAATGTCTACTGCATTAAAACAGAAGAAAAAAACAGTCCATAAATGAACTGAAAAAAACGCTGACGCGGAAAAAACCATCCGGACGGCAAGGCTCTTGTGAGATTCAGGGAGGTGATTGCTAACGACATTCGGAGACGTCAGCACCTAACGGTGTGCGTTTAGGCAAGCTTTGGTGATGGGCGGGATACAAGTCAGGGAGGCTTTGGTGATGGGCGGAGTGCGAGTCATGGAAGTAGTTGCTGGATTTTTTGGATAATCTCGTCGTTGGAGAGATTATCGAGCTGGATCCAATGGATGTCAGGGTCCTTACGCATCCATGTGAGCTGCTTCTTGGCATACACACGCGTGTTTTTCTTGATGCGTGCCACAGCGAAATCAAGTTCCCACAGTCCGTCTATCACGTTGAAGAGTTCTTTGTAGCCTACCGTATTGAGGGAGTTGAGATGCCGGTAAGGATAGAGCCTACTCACCTCCTCCATCAGCCCAGCCTCCATCATCCGGTCCACCCGCCTGTTGATTCTGTCGAAAAGAACGGCTCTCTCTCTGTTAAGCCCGATCTTGACAATTCTGAAAGGTCGTGTTTTCTTCTGTCCGGTTCTGAAAGCAGAGAAAGGTTTGCCTGTCATGTAATAGACTTCCAGCGCATGAACAATCCGCTTTGTGTTTCTCATGTCAGCAATCTGGTAATAGTCCGGGTCGATGATTCTCAGCTCAGCCAATAGCTTATCCTCCCCTTCATTATTCAGTCTTTCCCTCATCATCTCCCTCACCTCGTTGTCGATGGTAGGCATATCATCGATTCCGTTGCAGACAGCATCGATATACATCATGCTTCCGCCGGTCATCAGTGCATAGTCGTGGGTCTGGAAATGGCCTTCGAGCAGTTTCAACACATCTGCCTCGTACATGGCCGCACTATAATAGTCGTGTAAATCGAGCGTATGCACAAAGAGATGGTCAGCTTGCGCCAGCTCTTCTTCTGTGGGTGCCGCCGTACCGATGATCATCTGGCGGTACATCTGCCTTGAGTCAGCCGAGATGACAGGTGACGATAAGAGCTTAGCCAAATTCAGGCTAAGCTCTGTCTTCCCCACTGCTGTAGGTCCAGTTATGACTACAAGCGTTTTCATCAGAAATCTCCGTCTGTGATGTCGAGGTCGCTGATTTCCTCCTCATCATATCCTTCCGAAATCATATCGTCGTCAATATAGCTGTCGTTATCCGCCACTGTTGACGGTCCGAGGCTCATCAGCTGGTCGAAGTCAAGGCGTTGTGGAGGCGGCGTTCCCTGCTGCCTGGAGACGACAGGGTCGTCGAGGCTCTGTCTTGGTATGATTTGCGACAGCTCCATAAAGAACATACGGTCGGCCAACATATCAAACGTGTAGATCAGATGCTGTTTCTCATCGATAAGCAACTCATTGAGCCTAGTGGTTGCCATGACGTATGAATCCTGGTCAGACGAAGTGTCCATTTCCTCGAGCGTGATTTCCTGTTCCTTCTCCCAGTCGTCATCACAGATGGTGAAGGAGGTGATTTCCTTGTCGTCGTAACCGCATGACTGCAGAATGGCATTGTTAAGCTGAAGGAATGTGGCATCCGCGTTGATTTTTATCTCGCGCATGAAATCTTCAACTTCGTTGGATATGATGAGAAAACGGTAAAGCATAGATAGGATTTTTATAAGAGATTATAGGAGATTATAAGACAATAATAGATAATAAAAATAGGTTATCGGATGACACCCCGCTCCGATTTGGAAACGAAATCGATGATGTACTGTACCTCATTGCACATAGGAATACCGAACTTAATCTGATCGATAGCTTCTTTGATGGTGAGGTTGCTGTTATAGATGAGCCTGTAAGCATCGTGGATGTTCTCGATGATGTCACGCGGGAACTGACGACGGCGCAATCCAACGATATTCAGTCCGCAATAGGCAATCGGCTCTTTACCACCGATGATGAAGGGTGGTACGTCCTTACTGGTACGGCATCCGCCCTGTACCATTGTGTAACCGCCAATCCTGCAGAACTGATGTACGAGTACGACCGCACTGATGATGGCGTAATCATCGATGATGACCTCTCCTGCAAGTTTGGTGGAGTTACCCATGATGATTCCTGATCCAAACACACAGTCGTGTGCGATATGCGCATTCTCCATGATGAGGTTATCACTACCCACCACAGTCATCCCTTTTGAAGCCGTTCCACGGTTGATAGTGACGTTCTCACGTATTTTATTACGGTCGCCGATAATAGCCAGGCTTTCCTCTCCCTTGAATTTCAGGTCTTGAGGTATTCCTCCTATAACCGCTCCCGGGTGAATGAAATTCTCATTACCCATTCTTGTACCTTCAAGTAATGTAACGCTGTTCATCAGGACGTTATTATCACCGATTTCCACATTCTTGTCGATGAAACAGAATGGACCGATCTCACAGTTTTCTCCAATCTTTGCTGTCGGGTCGATATAAGCTAAAGGACTGATTTTAGACATAATAATTATTAAAAGGGAGCTGAGTTAATTTAAAGATTTAATTATGTATGATGTAAGATTTAATTATGTATGATTTAATTATGTATGATTTAATTATGTATGATTTAATTATGTATGATGTATGATTTAATTATGTAAGATGTATGATTTAATTATGTATGATTTAATTATGTAAGATGTATGATTTAATTATGTAAGATGTATGATTTATGTAAGATTTAATTATGTAAGATGTAAGATTTATGTATGATTTAATTATGTATGATGTATGATTTAATTATGTATGATTTAATTATGTAAGATGTATGATTTATTCAAGAAGTTCAGGATTTAAAAAGCCTGCTGCTCGTGGACGATAGTTTTGCCAATGATAAATCGATTTAAGAATCACTCATAATAAAACATAACTTAATAATTATCAGCTTTTTCAAATATTTGCGAAAGTTGAAATCTTAAATCGTAAATCCTTAAATCGTAAATCCCTAAATCTTAAATCCTTAAATCATAAATCATTAAATCTTAAATGGTAAATGGTAAATGGCTAAATGGTAAATCCTTAAATCCTTAAATCATAAATCCTTAAATCATAAATCCTTAAATCGTAAACATTCTTTATTCCTTGTTCTTGACGATTTGGGCTGTAAATTCCGCCTCCCCCACAAGGGTGTCGCCAACGAACATAAGTCCTTTCATGGATGAGATTCCACGCTTAACGGGTGCCAAAAGCTTAACTTTGAAAATAAGCGTGTCGCCTGGCACCACCTTCTTCCTGAATTTCACGTTGTCGATTTTGATGAAATAGGATGACCATTTCTCCGGATCGTCGAGTGTGTTGAGCACGAGAAGCCCTCCTGCCTGCGCCATCGCCTCTACCAAGAGGACTCCCGGCATGACCGGCTCCTGTGGGAAATGTCCTGTGAAGAACGGCTCGTTGATTGTGACATTCTTCACTCCTACAATACAGTTTTCATCGATAGAAATGATTTTATCGACGAGCTGCATGGGATATCTGTGCGGCAGCAACTCTCTGATGCGGTTGACATCGAGCACAGGTTCCTGATTGGGGTCGTAAGGGGGGCACTGATGCTCATGTTTTCTGATATCCTTTTTAATCAACCTTGCAAACTTGTTGTTGATGGAATGTCCTGGCTTGGTAGCGATTACCCTTCCCCTGATCCTTCTTCCGACAAGGGCTAAGTCACCGATGATATCAAGCAGTTTATGACGTGCCGTCTCATTAGGCCAAGTCAGTGGTTTGTTGTTGAGATATCCGAGGTGTTTGGCATCCTTGTGAGGTATGCCAATGGTGTCGGCAAGTGCGTCGAAACGCTCCTGACTCAGCTCGTTCTCATAGATGACAATGGCATTATCGAGGTCACCCCCTTTGATGAGTCCCAGATTGAGCAACGGCTCAATTTCCCTAACAAAGACGAAAGTCCTTGCAGAAGCAATTTCCTCGGGATATTCACTGAGACTGTTGAGGGTAGCAAACTGACTGGCAAGAATCTTAGAGTTGAACTCAATCATGATGTTCACATAGAAGTCATCATCCGGGACGATGATGATATGCTCACCTTTTTCCCCTTTAATCTCAATTTTTTTCTTCACGATATAATACTGTCGGTCAGCTTTCTGCTCCACGGTGCCCACCTCCTTGATTTTCTGTACGAAAATGGCAGCAGATCCGTCGAGAATCGGCATTTCGGGTCCGTCGAGCTGTATGAGGCAGTTATCTACCCCCATGGCATAGAGAGCAGACATGGCATGTTCGATTGTGCTGACTTTGATATCGTCTTTCACAAGCACAGTGCCTCGCTGCGTGTCGCCCACATAGTCGGCAGAACATTCAATCACCGGTTTCCCTTCGATATCCACACGCTGGATTCTGTAACCCGTGTTCTCTTCCGCTGGCATAAAGACCGCATGAATGAACTGTCCCGTATGCAATCCTTTTCCTTCGACACTGAAAGATTCTTTCAGGGTAATTTGCTTTTGCATATATTATATAGTTTTTAGTTTTTAGTTTTTAGTTTTTAGTCTTTAGTTTTTATTCCTAAACGCTAAACACAAAACGCTAAACTAATATAATGATTAACTTTCAACTGTCAGCTTTTTCTTCAAATCGGCTATTTCCTTTTTCATCGCCTCAAACTCGATTAACAGCTCAGGCAGTGATT
This sequence comes from Bacteroidaceae bacterium, assembly GCA_016284045.1. Taxonomy (GTDB): domain Bacteria; phylum Bacteroidota; class Bacteroidia; order Bacteroidales; family Bacteroidaceae; genus UBA3839. Next base: position 3,503 of record JAEEOB010000036.1, on the reverse strand, counting down.
TCAGTGCCGCCGACTGTTTTGCGAAGAGCTTATGATCGACAGCGGGATAGCCCATGAGCACCGCACCTCCACGTCGGGCAGCATTGCCGCCTGCAATACCGGATTTCGCCCCGATATGAGTTTTGTCGCCGACGAGGATATGTCCTGACACTCCCACCTGTCCACCAAGCATACACCATTTTCCGACCTTGGAACTTCCAGCCACTCCTGCTTGTGATGAGATGACTGTGTTTTCTCCAATCTCCACATTATGTGCCACTTGCACAAGATTGTCGATTTTCACCCCATCGCTCACCTTGGTTGAACCCATTGTTGATCGGTCAACACAGGTGTTTGCTCCGATTTCCACATGATTGCCGATTTCCACATGACCAATCTGTGGGATCTTGTCGTATCCGTTGGGTGTAGGCGCGAATCCGAAACCGTCGGCTCCGATGACAGCCCCTGCATGAATGATGCAGTTATTTCCAACCTTACATTTTTTGTAAATGGTGACATTGGGATAGATCACAGTCCCTTCTCCGATGCAGACATCCTGCTGAATGACCGCATTCGCGTGAATATCGCAGTTGTCTCCTATCTTCACACCCGGTCCGATAAATGCAAATGGTGCCACATAACAATTCTCTCCAAGTTTAGCTGTCTCATCAATGAAAGCCAGGTCGCTGACTCCGGTCTTCCGTTCCGCCAGGCTCTCGTAGAGCGACATTAGTTTTGCAACCGCCTCGTATGCGTCATCCACTCTCACCAACGTAGGCGTGACTGGCTGTTTCAACATGAAATCCCTGTTCACCAAAACGATGGATGACTTTGTGTCGTAGATGTATTTCTCGTATTGAGGGTTGGCAAGAAAAGACAACGCACCGGATTTTCCCTCCTCAATCTTTGCGAAAGAGTTGACAGACGCATTTGCATCACCTTCCACAGTGCCACCAAGAAAAGAAGCGATTTGTTCAGCTGTAAAAACCATTAATTCAGTTTGAATTTTACATTGGAGTGGTGCTGAAAAACAAGATTCCTCACCACCCAAAAATTAGACAGGGTGTATTTTCTAATGTCCAAAACAAATAGAACATCCCTTAACAAAATGCAAAATTAGTAAAAAAAAAGCAAATACGTGAATAAGTGGTAATATTTTTGATGAAAAAGTTTTCTAAAGTATCATTTTCTCAGTTTTTGAACGAATGAATTGGTGCTGGAATACGTCCGCCTCTTGCAACAAAACGGCTACAAGCAAAAGGATTGACCGCCATGACGGGTGCATGACCGAGCAGTCCACCGAACTCCACGGTATCTCCGACAGCCTTACCGACAACAGGAATGATTCTCACAGCAGTGGTCTTCTGATTTACCATTCCGATTGCACTTTCGTCAGCGATAATTCCGGAAATGGTATGTGCAGATGTTGTGCCGGGTATGGCAATCATATCGAGCCCCACAGAGCAGACACAAGTCATCGCCTCCAGTTTCTCGATGGATAACGCACCAGCTTCCACTGCCTCAATCATCCCCTGGTCCTCGCTCACAGGAATAAACGCCCCACTGAGCCCCCCCACATAACTGGATGCCATCACACCGCCTTTCTTCACCTGATCGTTGAGAAGTGCAAGTGCCGCAGTTGTTCCAGGAGCCCCAGGCTGCTCCACCCCTATACATTTCAAGATATCCGCCACGCTGTCGCCAATTGCAGGTGTCGGTGCGAGTGACAGATCTATGATTCCGAACGGCACCTTCAATCTCTTTGCCGCCTCCTGAGCTACAAGCTGCCCCACCCTCGTGATTTTGAAAGCCGTCCGCTTGATGGTCTCGCAAAGGAGTTCAAAGTCAGCAAGTCGTCTTTCATCCATCTGCTGTAGGGCATGTTTCACCACACCTGGCCCGCTCACACCGACATTGATGACTGCGTCGGTCTCGCTCACTCCATGGAACGCCCCAGCCATAAAGGGGTTGTCATCAGGCGCATTGCAGAGCACCACCAGTTTGGCGCAGCCTAAGGAGTCGCAGTCGCTGGTCTCTTCCGCTGTTTCTTTGATAATCTCGCCCATGAGTGTGACAGCGTCCATATTGATTCCGGTCTTCGTGGAGCCTACTACCACAGACGAGCATATCCGATCTGTTGTGGAGAGGGCTTTAGGAATGGAACGGATGAGCAGTTTATCGTTTTGGGTCATCCCCTTCGACACGATGGCACTGTACCCTCCGATGAAGTTAACGCCCACCTCTTCTGCCACCTGGTCAAGCGTCTGACAGATGGCCACGTAATCATCCGAAGTCTTACAGCATGCACTCCCCACAATCGAGATGGGCGTCACGCTGATGCGCTTGTTGACGATGGGAATACCAAACTGACGCGAAATATCCTCGCCGGTTTGTACCAAGTCTTTGGCAAGCCGGTATATTTTATCGTGAATCTTACGGCAGCAAGCTGCCAAGTCGGCATCAGCACAGTCTATCAGGCTGATGCCCATGGTGATTGTGCGTACATCGAGATGCTCACGCTCAATCATCTTGTTGGTTTCCAACACTTCGCTGATATTGATCATAACGTCTGATTCAGATGATTATATTCTGTGCATTTTGTCGAAGATAGCCTCAAGCTGACATTTTATCTGTACACCGGCATCGGTGCCGACTGCTTTGAGCTCATCGACAAGCTGGCCGAACGATTTCTCTGTTTTTGACAAATCCACAATCATCATCATATTGAAGAAATTCTGTACGATGGTCTGTGAGATATCAAGGATATTGATACTGCTGTCTGCCAGGTAAGTACAAACCTTAGCAATGATTCCGATGGCATCCTTTCCCACCACGGTGATTATGGCACGCTGGTTGTTCATATCTTGTTTTTTCTGCAAAGTTACGATTAAGCGAGAGAAATACAAAATAAAAACGATGTTTTATTTTTATTTCCGAGCGTGAGTAACTTCGAGCGAAGCTCAAAGTACGATTAAGCGAGAGAAAAACCAAATGATTTTGAGTTTTTCCGAGCGGGAGTAACTTCGGCGTGAGCCAAATTACGATTAAGCGAGAGAAAAACCAAATTTTGGAGCAGCGAACGCAAAGAAAATCTTGCTTATTCTTTGCTGAGTCGAGACAAAATTCAAAGTAATTAAATGATTTTGAGTTTTTCCGAGCGGGAGTAACTTCGAGCAAAGCGACCAATATAATATCATTCATAAATGGTTAAATATAATAAAAAAAGGTTTTGTCTTGAAGGATACAGGCGTGCTATGACTGAAGGCTTGGTTGATTCAGATTGGAATTACAGTAACAGAAGCGTGGGTAAAAAGACAAAACCACAAAAAGCTCAACTATGTTTCGCACAAAAAACACTTCGTTTAGCAAAAACCATCCGGATGATATGCAATTGTTATACTCAAGCTTCGGATTTACCATACGAAATGATTGCCAGACAATTAAAGAGAAAATAAAAATAAAAAAACTTCTTTTTAGTTGTAAAACGTTTGCTTGGTTGATTCTTGAAGAAGGTAACGGAGACG
>JAEEOB010000035.1 GCA_016284045.1 Bacteroidaceae bacterium | reverse complement strand
CAAATCGAGGAGGTGTCGGCAAAGAAGAAATACCACAACTTCGCCGAACTGCTTGAGACCAACGATATCTGGGAAGTGAAGTAAATTTATGATTTAAGGATTTACGGATTTAAGGATTTACGATTTAAAGATTTACGATTTAAGGATTTACGGATTTACGATTTAAGGATTTACGATTTAAGGATTTAAGGATTTAAGGATTTAAAGATTTACGATTTACGGATTTACGATTTACTATTAATATTGATATTTTATCATTTAAATATTTAATTTAAAGGTAAAAAGAATAAATAATCTTTATGAAGATTGAAAAGTGTGTGTTGCTAATCATTTGTGAACACACACTTTTTGTTTTATTCAAAAAAAATCCGTACTTTTGCATGAGAAACAATATCATAAATCATACATCTTTAAATCTTTTAATCGTACATTATTAAATCTTTTAATCGTACATTATTAAATCTTTTAATCGTACATTATTAAATCTTTTAATCGTACATCTTTAAATCTTTTAATCGTACATCTTTAAATCATAAAATCAAAATGGGCCTGATATATACAAAGAAAAAAGACGAGGAGACGCAGAACACGGCTGACCCGTGGAACGTCTATGGTGTGGGGTTCGGCAGAGAAAGCAAGGCAGATTCAAAGAAAGTGGCATGGGAGGTGAGAAGCACCACCGAGGATTTGCCTGCCGGACAGAAAGAACCCGATGATGCCACTTTAGTCATTACCGTCAATGACCAGAATGTTGATAATTCTGAAAACACATGAAATTCCGCATATTTCTCATGAATTTTTATTTTACAGGAATTACAGGAATTTATTGAATTATTTTAAAGCACGAATTACACTAATATTTATTTACAGGAATTAATAGAATTATTTTAAAGCACGAATTACAGGAATTTATTGAATTATTCATTAAACGAATTATCTATTCCTGTTTCTCAGTTTTCCAAAGATACTACACTTTTCACTATTCACTTTTCACTTTTAACTTTTAACTTGATGTCAATCGATGAGCACTATATGCGTCGTTGCCTTCAGCTGGCGCGCAACGGCTTTCAGCATGCCCGTCCCAATCCGATGGTAGGGGCAGTGGTGGTGTGTGGCGAAAGGATTATTGGTGAGGGTTATCATGTGCGCTGTGGCGAGGGACATGCTGAGGTCAATGCGTTGGCATCGGTACGTCCATCCGATGAGCATCTGCTGCCTGAGAGCACGATATACGTGAGCCTAGAGCCTTGTGCCCATTATGGCAAGACACCGCCTTGCGCTCGTCTGATTGTGGAGAAGCGGCTGCGCCGCTGCGTGGTTGGCTGTATCGACCCGTTCAGCAAGGTTCAGGGCCGCGGCATCGCCATCCTTCGTGAGGCAGGCATTGATGTGACGGTTGGTGTGCTTGAGCAGGAATGTCTTGACCTCAACAAGCATTTTATGACTTATCACCGTTTCCACCGTCCATTCATCACACTGAAATGGGCGGAGACCAGCGACGGATTCATCGGTTATGCCGACCAGTGTCCGGGGCATAGGCTGACGATATCCAACAGCCTGACCCGCATGGTGTGTCATCAGCGCAGGACTGAGCATGATGCTATCCTCGTTGGCAGGCATACGGTGATGACCGATCATCCGCGTCTGGATGTGCGTCACTGGCATGGAGACGCCCCGCTGAGGGTGGTGCTTGCCCACAACGAAGTTGACAGCTATCCCGCTTTATATTTCTCAAGCGTGGAGGAGGCTGTCCGAGGATTGTATGATCGTGGCGTCCAGTCGTTGCTCGTGGAGGGTGGCAGGCAGACTTTGCAGTCGTTTATCGACCGTGGTCTGTGGGATGAGGCATTTGTGGAGACCGGTCCTTCCGTGGCCGGGGAGGGTGTGTGCAGTCCTGTGCTGAACGAGCATGAGTTGGTTGGCACCACCTTCTACGGCTCAAACCGTATGGCATGGATAAAACACCGATAATGTACTTTTTGTAAGGTAAAAAACCTTTATTTGCTTAAAAAAGACGAAAAAATCCTATAAAATTGTTTAAAAGTCACATTAATAGTTGAGAATCGGGAAAATTGTTTGTAATTTTGCAAATTGAAACATCATGGACTTATTAAAATGAACAGATTTTTCTCATTATATCTGCCTCTGACGGCTTTTGCATTATTTTTGTTTTCATGTATTAAATCCGAGGACGATGAGGTGACCGTCACATCCACCTGTGTGATTACCGGATTCAGCGTAGGAGACATCAAATCGAATTATACCACCAAGACAGTTTCCGGCAGGGATACCACTTTTTCCCGTACTGTCTCAGGGAAATCTATCTTTTTTAATATCGACCAGGTGAACAATAAAATCACCACCGTGGATTCGCTCGCCAACTGGGTGAATATCTCTCGTGTGGTGCCCACTGTCATAGGTATAGGAACGGTTGCCTACCGTGAGAAAGGCTCCGGCAATGACTTCTATTACCTTCGTAGCGGGAGCGACTCAATCAATTTCACTAACGGTGTTGAGCTTCGTGTGAGTTCCAGCGACGGCAAATATACGCGTCTCTATGATGTGACCATCAAAAAAAGCCAGTATGAGATTGAGCGTATCAGCTGGCATCCAATGGGCGGAAATCTGGAGTTGACAGGTGCTCACCGAACATTATCCGCCGCCGGCAAGCTCTATGTGTTTGCAGAGAACGACGGTAATCCCACAGTCACAGTGGGTATTGCCAGCGGAAATAACATCTCATGGACCACTCCCGATCCGTTGTCGATGCCGGTCAACATACAGTCTGTCACCTGCTTCGACGGACGTTTCTTCGGTCTGGGCAACGACGGAACTGTATGTAGCTCATCTGATGGTGTATCGTGGGCTTCAGCTGGAGGCACCAAGCTGGAACGGCTCCTGATGGCCGACAATTTCCGTCTTTACGGCTTCGATGGAACCACACTTCTCTCTACTTCTGACGGTGATACCTGGGAGACAGAGCAAGCCGTGGATATGGAATCTCTGCCTCAGATGCCAGTGTCGGGTGTAAGCTATGCGATGAACACAAACGAACGACTTGAGAATGTGGTGATGACTGGTGTGAACCCTATGCTGAGCACCACCCCCGTGTGGTTCAAAGTGAGCTCACAGAGCGCAGACTCTGATCAGGACTGGCATTATATCAATATCTCAGACGACAACCCATTTGGTTTACCTCCTTTCTCCAGCGTGCAGATGGTCCGCTATGGCGATGTCCTGCTTGCTGCCGGTGCAGGAGGCGGTGAGACTGCCTACAGCAACTTGTATGTGTCCGCCGATAACGGCATCACCTGGCACTTGCAGCCCGACAGCTACTTTATGGTTGAGTCGGTGATGGGTTCTGCCCTGCCTCTGACGATGACTGTATGCAGCAATGCTGTTTATGTCGTGCAAAGTGGCGGTAAGGTTTGGAAAGGTGTAAAATAAAATAAACGCATTTGATGGACAACCGCTTGCAATGCTTCTGTGTACTCACAACCTTAAAACGGTTGGCTGCCCCGCTGCGACGTGTGGTAGTGGCACTGATGGTGATCTTCGCCATGCCCGCTGCTGCTCAGGAGTTGGAGTATGCGATGGAGGTGGGCGGTATGGCGGGAGGAAGCTTTTATTTAGGTGACGCCAACTATTCAGGTTTCTACAAGAACCTGTGTCCGTCAGGCGGTCTGTTCGCCCGCTGGAACATCAACCCGCGTATGTCGGTGAAGTTCAACGCGCTCTATGCCGGAGTCAAGGGCGACATCAGGAATAACGAGACAAAATATCCGTCGCTGGAGTCGTTGGAGTTGGAGAAACCCAAATTCAACAACTCTGCCGTGGATGTGAGTGCCACCTACGAGCTCCATTTCTGGGGATTCGGGACTGGTACAGCCACATATAAGGGAAATAAACGCTGGTGTCCGTATATCCAGATGGGCTTGGGTGCCACCTACTGCAATAAGGTGTTCACCATGAACATCCCGATGGGTTTCGGCGTGAAATACAAAGTGAAGGACCGTCTGAACGTGGGTGTTGACTGGGCGATGCATTTCTCATTGAGCGACCAGCTCGACGGGGTGGAAGACCCCTACCGCATCAAGAGCGGTTTCCTTAAAAACAAGGACTCCTACTGCATCACCAGCATCTACGTGTCGTATGATTTCTGCCCGAAGCTGAGGAAATGTCCGAGTCTGGAATATTGATTTTATTAATAATTAATAATTATAAGTGAATAGTGAATAGTGAATAGTTTATTTACTAAAACTAAGAACTAAAAACATGGTTTAAAGTAAATTACTAAAAACTATAAACTAAAAACTATAAACTAAAAACTAACAATGTACTTAGAACAGTTGGACCAATCACGTCTGCCCCGTCATGTGGCGATTATCATGGACGGCAACGGACGTTGGGCGCAGCAGCGGGGGCTGCCGCGCACTGAGGGGCATGTGGCTGGTGCCGACAATGTGCATGACATCATAACCGCCTCAGCCGAGCTGCATCTGGGTTTTGTGACACTCTACACATTCTCCACAGAGAACTGGAACCGTCCGAAGGACGAGGTGGATGCGCTGATGCACCTGCTGATGAAGCATCTCGACGGCGACATCTTCATGAAGAATGGCGTGCGGTTCCGGATAATCGGCGACCGTAAGCGTCTGCCTCTGTTCGTGAGGGAAGGAGTTGAGGCACTCGAGGACCTGACAAAGGATAACAAAGGCACCTGTCTGATTCTTGCCCTCAGCTACTCGTCGAAATGGGAGCTGACAGACACTGTGCGTCAGCTTGCCTCGAAAGTGAAAGATGGTGATCTGAATCCTGAGGACATCAATGAGGAACTTATCTCCGAGAACCTGCAGACCAGCTTCATGCCCGACCCTGAGCTGCTCATACGTACCGGCGGCGAGCAGCGCATCAGCAACTATCTGCTTTGGCAGTGTGCTTACAGTGAGTTTTATTTCACAGATGTCTATTGGCCTGACTTCAACCGCGAGGAACTATATAAAGCTCTCTGCGCCTATCAGCACCGGCAGCGCCGTTTCGGCAAAACCGGCGAGCAGGTGGAGCATGACACATAGTTTTTTAAATGTCTCCGAAATAATCCTCCCGGAAACCCCTGAAACTCCGGACATTCCTGACTCTCTGGAGAATCCGGAAATTACTCTATACTTAAAAGATTACACTCTAAACTTTACACTCTATATATGAAACGATTGATATTGTTAGCGATGGTGCTGTTTTCTCTGCTTCTGGGCGTTGACGCTCAAGTGCTGGAGGATAAGCCGACCGTCGTTTATGGTCAGACCCGCCGTATGCCTATCGGAGGCATCAGTGTTGAAGGTGTTCAGAATTATGAGGACTACCTGCTGATAGGTATATCCGGCTTGTCGGTGGGCGACGTGATTGAGTTCCCGGGTGAGGACATCAGCCAGGCCATCAAGCGCTATTGGAAGCACGGGCTGTTCTCCACCGTGAAAATTGAGGCAGACAAGATCCAGAACGACAGTATCTATCTGAAAATCGTGCTTTCACTTCGTCCACGTGTGAGCCAGGTGAACATCAATGGAGTGAAGAAGAGCGAGAAGGAGGATTTGGAGAGCAAGATGGGTATTATCAAGGGCAATCAGATTACTCCTAACATTATAGACCGCGCCAAAATCGTGGCCAAGAAATATTTCGACGACAAGGGCTTCAAGAACGCCCAAATCGATATTCTCCAGCACGACGATATCAATAACGACAACCAGATGATTGTGGATGTGAATATCGACAAGCAGGAGAAAGTGAAGGTGCGCCATATCTACATAACCGGTAACGACCATATCAAGCGCAAGAAATTCATGGGTGGATTCTTCGGAGGCGGTCTGCTGAAGAAGACCAACGAGAAAGGATTCAAGAGCTTCTTCAAGCCCAAGAAATTCATCGACGAAAAATATGCTGAGGACAAAGAACGCGTGATTGAGAAATACAACGAGCTGGGTTTCCGCGATGCTGAGATTGTGGCTGACAGCGTGGTCGATGTGGGCGACAACCTCGTGGATGTGTATATTGACATCAGTGAGGGTCAGCGCTACTACCTGCGCGATGTGAAATGGGCAGGAAACACCCTTTATTCCACCGCCGCGCTCAACGATATACTGCAGATGAAGCCGGGCGATGTCTATAACCAGAAGCATATCAACGAGCGTCTTACAAAAGACGAGGATGCCGTGGCAAACTTCTACTACAACAAAGGCTATGTGTTCAACCATGTCACGCCTGTGGAGGTGGATGTTGATGGCGACTCTGTCGATTTGGAAATCAGAATCGTGGAGGGCAAGCAGGCAGCCATCAACAAAATCAAGATTTACGGTAACGACCGCGTGTATGAGGAGGTGATACGCCGTGAGCTGAAAATTAAGCCTGGCGACATGTTCAACATGGAGGCATACAAGATGTCGTATCAGGAAATCGGTCAGATGGGTCATTTCGACCCAGAGCAGATAGACTTCACTCCTCAGGCCGACGAGACGAGCGGAACCGTGGACATGAACCTCGGACTGGTGTCGAAGGCAAACGACCAGGTGGAATTCTCCCTGGGATGGGGTATCACTGGTGTCATTGGTAAGATCGGTTTGAAATTCACCAACTTCTCAATGCGTAACCTCTTTGGCAAGAACCGCAATCGCCGAGGCATCCTGCCGCAAGGTGATGCCCAGCAGCTTGAACTCAGTGCCTCGACCAACGGACGATATTATCAATCGTACAACCTCTCGTTCTACGATCCCTGGTTCGGCGGCAAACGCCCGAACTCTCTCTCTGTCTCCGCATTCTATTCCAAACAGACCGACGTAAGCTCATCGTACTATAACAGTTCGTACTACAACAGCTATTATTCCATGCTCTACGGCTACGGAAACTATAACAACTCTTACTATAACAACTACAGTTCCTACTACGACCCGGATAAGTATATCCAGCTTGTCGGAGCATCGATAGGATGGGGTAAGCGTCTGACCTGGCCTGACAATAACTTCAGCCTCTCTGCCACGCTCTCCTATACCCGCTATATGCTCAAAGACTGGGAATATTTCCTCATCACCGACGGTAACTGTAATAATATCAACCTGACGCTGCGTCTGGCCCGATCGTCAATCTCCAACAACATCTTCCCGCGTACCGGTTCACAGATATCGCTCTCTGTCACAGCCACTCCTCCTTATTCGCTGTGGGACAACAAAGACTACAAGTACCTGAGCAGTCATACCAGTGCCGCTGATGCCGACAGGATGAAGAATCTTCAGGAGATGTACCGCTGGATTGAATACCACAAGTGGAAGTTCCAGTCGAGGTTCTACACACCGCTCTCAAGCGCCCAGAAATGCTTTGTGCTCATGACACGTTTCGATGCCGGATTCCTAGGGTCGTTTAACAAATATAAAAAATCCCCGTTTGAGACATTCTATATGGGTGGTGACGGTATGTCGGGTTATTCCTATAACTATTATTCCGAGACAATCGGTCTGAGAGGTTACGACAATGGATGTCTCACTCCATACGGATATGAGGGCTATGCTTACTCGCGTCTCGGTGCTGAGCTTCGCTATCCTGTTCTACTGCAGGGAAGCACCAACATCTATGCACTTGCTTTCCTCGAAGGCGGTAACGCATGGACTGACATTAAGAAGTTCAACCCGTTCGACATGAAACGTTCTGCTGGTGTGGGTGTGAGAATATTCCTCCCTATGGTCGGTATGATGGGTATCGACTGGGCTTACGGATTCGACAAGGTGTTCGGCTCAAAGAAATATGCCGGAAGCCAGTTCCACTTCGTGCTCGGACAGGAATTCTAATTTTAATAGGGAGTTAATTCTTCGAATGGGAGTTAAAATTTCATTTGGAAGTTAAATTTCTTCGAAAATGGGAGTTATATTCCTGCGGAATAGGAATTAACCGAAATAAAATTATAAAAAATAAACTTTTTAATAAAAAAGATATCAAATAAAAGACCTATTTTTAATCATACTATTTAACTGGAAAAATCAAACTAAAAACGGAATGACAATGAAACGAATTATTTTAACAGCCATTGTTGCCTTAGCAACATTTGCAGGCGCTTCTGCCCAGAAGTTCGCCATGGTGGATATGGACTATATCCTTAAAAACGTGCCAGCCTACGAACGTGCCAACGAGCAGTTGAACCAGGTTTCGAAGAAATGGGAAGGTGAGATAGACGCCATCCTCAAAGAAGTGGAGTCGGCATATAAGAAATATCAGTCGGAGGCAGTATTCCTCTCAGATGCCCAGAAAACGAAAACCGAGGAGGAAATCATGAAGAAGGAGAAACAGGCAAGCGACCTCAAACGCAAGTATTTCGGCAGCGAGGGTGAGCTCTTTAAAAAACGTCAGAGCCTCATGGCACCTATCCAAGACGAGATTTATACCGCTGTCAAGGATATCTGCGAGCAGCACGGCTATCAGCTTGTGCTTGACCGCGCATCAGGCGGCAGTATCATCTACGCATCCCCTAAAATCGACATCAGCGACGAGGTACTTCAGCGTCTGGGATACGCACATTAAATTTCTATCCACATAGAAACCTCTACAGTATCTAGTCACCCTAGCGCCCCTAGTATCCCTAGAACAAACTTAGAAAAAACATATTTCAAAATCATTTAACGTAAAGAAAAAAGATGAAAAAATTACTTGTTGCGCTCCTGATGGTATTGCCATTGAGCGTAAGTGCACAGAAATTCGGACATTTCAACAGTGGCGAAATCATTCAGGCTATGCCAGAGTACATAACTGCTCAAAAAGAATTTGAGACGAAAGCAAAGTCATGTGAGGAGGAGTTGGGCCGTATGCAGGAAGAATTAAAGACCAAGGCTGATGATTATGAGAAAAATGCAGCATCTCTTCCTGATGATATCAAAAAACGCCGTGAACAGGATTTGAACGAGCTCTCCCAGAGAATTCAGAAGTATTACACTGACAGCCAGCAGGAGTTGAATCAGCTACAAGCCCAGAAACTGCAGGGAATTCAGGAAAAACTGCTGAAGGCTGTTGAAGAAGTTGGTCAGAGTGGTCAGTTTGTTTATATCATGGATACTACCGCTGGTGTTCCTTATATCTCAAAAACACTCTCTACAGATGTGACTTCTCAGGTGAAAGCTAAGCTTGGCATTAAATAAAAAGACAGATTATATGAACAAGCGGGTGTGTCAGTCAAGACACACCCGCTTTCGTTTACTTAGGGGGAACTGGTTTGGTGGATGTATTACATTTTTATTTTATACGCACCACAGCGCGTCTCTACAGGTTTTATGGTTATTTCATGCGTGATTGGGTGTTTTGAGAGCGTTTTTCCTCTATTTTTTGGGGCGTATCTGAAGTAAGTCCCTACAAGCGGAAAAGGTGGTCATTTTGGTAAAAATATGCTTGAAAACATGTGTGTGCGAACACAATATTTGATATAAATCAAGAAAACACCATTTTTTTGTAATTTTTCTCAAAAAAAGGCTTGCTATTGTGAAAACAAGCAGTAACTTTGCATCGTCAAAAAGATAAACAATCAGGAAACAAAGAAATACGCAAGTATTTTCAACCACTTTAAAGGTAAAAAGATTTTTAGGAAACCAGGCACCCTCAAAATAGAAAAGGAGGTAAATAAGGATAACGCAGAGTGCCATAAAAAGAAAGGAGTAAATGATGATTGCTTTCACTGTGATTGTCTCCACTGCTATCGTTTTGGCGATACAGCAAAAGTAATGCGCAAATGCATGTGCGGAATGATTTCCGCAGTTAAGAGTTAAGAAAAGGAGACGTATTAAAAAGATTGTTTAATTTAAAAGAAAGGAATGATTATGAATGGATTAGATTTATGCATTGCGGGTTTTGCCGCATTAATGGTCATCATCAGCACAGTTTCTTATTTGAAATAACCTGCTGAGAGATTGACAAAGAAATAAAAAATAAGTTATTAATGGTAAAAAGATTTTAAATCATGATGTTAGATATATGTATTGCAGGATTTGCTGCTCTGATGATTGTAATCAGTACAGTTTCTTACCTGAAATAAGAAGCATAAAAATAAGTAGTGTTTTCATTTATTAGTTAGTTAGTAAAAGACATCTTTATTGTTGGATAAAGATTTTTAATTAGGTGTTATTTAGTTAGTTAGAAGAAGGGTACCATCCGTGAGGACAGTACCCTTCATTTTTTTTACCCGAATGAATAGCACAAATTACCCGAATGAATAACACTAATCTTATCATTCACTAAAGTAAATACACTATTCACTTACATGCTAATGTTTTTTCTGAGCCATCCGCCGCTCCCATTCTTCCTTGGTCCGTTTCCAGCGGTTGTGTGTCCAAAGGTAGTATTGCGGCTCACGTCGGATGCTTTCCTCCAGCATCTCAAAGAAACGGTGGCTTATGGCGTTCTCCGGCATATCCTTCGCGTTTTCTGTGATGAGCACCACGTTTGTCTCGTAGTAGCCACGTCGCACACGCCGCATGTCGAGATAATATACGGCATTGTTCATCTTACGCATGATGCGCTCACCACCCGTGAAAACTGGGGTTTCGGGATGGTTGAGGAAAGGCAGCCACAGGTGGATATTATCCCATTTCGGTGCCTGGTCGCTGATATAGCCAAACATGTTTCGCTGATTTTCCTTCTTGTAGTTAACGATATATCGCAGGATATGCTTTTTCTTTACAGGTGTGCCTTTGTGAGACGAACGTATTTTGAAGAACAGCTTATCTACCGCTGCATTGCGTAGCCTATGGTATATAAGCCCCACGATGGCTGTGTCCTCATAGCGGCTGTATCCCAGATTGATTGCTGAGTGCCATTCCCAGTTGCAGTAATGACCAAGAATCGTTGCGCAATCCTGACCCTGGTCGTATCGCTCCTCTAACTGTTCCAGCCCATGGTAGATGTTGCGTTTCTTCAGTTTCTCATGGCTGATGGTAAGCAGTTTAAATGTCTCGAAAATATAGTCACAAAACCACTGGTAGAATTTCCGCTCTATCTGTTTGATTTCCTTCAGGTCTTTCTCAGGGAACGACGATGTGAGGTTGCTGCGCACGACTTTCCTCCTATATCTAATTACATAATAGACGATGGGATAGAGGCAGTTGGAAATGCCGTAAAGCATCCAGAACGGTAACAGCGATATCAGATAAACGGTTCCATATACAAGATAATAATGCAACTTTTTCATTATTAGTCTTTAGTTTTTAGTCTTTAGTTTTTAGTCTTTAGTTTTTTTTTCTCTTTTTCTTTTTCTCTACCACCTCATAGAAAGGTGTTTTCGGGGCGGTTGTTCCCGGGGCGGCCTCTATTTTCTTCACAAACTCGAAGTCGAGCTGTTTCTGCATGAGGTTCGCACGTACCACGCGAATCTGGATTTTATCACCCAGACAGAACTTATGATGTGTGCGGCGGCCTACGAGTGCGTAGTTCCTGTCATCGAAGTCGAACGCCTCCTCGCCGAGATACCGGACGGGGATAAGTCCCTCACACCGATTCTCGATAATCTCGGCATATAGTCCGAACTCGGTCACACCGCTGATTTTAGCCTCAAACTCCTCACCGATTTTGTCGGCGAGGAACTCCACCTGCTTGTATTTGATGCTCGCGCGCTCCGCACTGGCAGCCAGCTGCTCCATGTCGGAGGCGTGGTCGCAAAGTCCCTCGTATTTCTTCTGGCTCGCACTTGCGCTGCCGTTCTCGTAGCGGGTGAGCAGGCGGTGAACCATCAGGTCGGGATAGCGGCGGATAGGTGATGTGAAGTGTGTGTAGTAGTCGAATGCCAGCCCGTAATGTCCGATATTCACGGTGCTGTAGCGGGCTTTCATCATAGCCCTCAGCGACATCATCTCCACCAGCTCTTCCATCGGCTTGCCTTTCGACTCATGCAGCATCGCTGTCAGGCTCTTCGCCACTTCCTGCCGGCTTCCTTGTGTGCGTAGCTGCAGACCGAAGCGTGCAATGAACTTGCCGAGGCTCTCCAGCTTGTTCGGGTCTGGCACGTCGTGTACACGGTAGGGCAGGGTCTTGGCTTTCTCTCCCTTTTTCAGGTTCTTGCCCACGCTCTCTGCCACCGTGCGGTTGGCGAGCAGCATGAACTCTTCCACGAGCTTGTTGGCGTCCTTCGCCCGTTTGAAATAGACGCTCAGCGGTTTCCCCTTATCGTCAATCTCGAAGCGCACCTCCTCACGGTCGAAATCCACCGCGCCGTTTCTGAAGCGCTGCTTACGCAGGATTTTTGCCATGTGGTTGAGTGTGACAAGTTCCTCACGGTAGGTCTCTGCCGGGCATGCACCTTCAGCGAGTGGCTGCTCGGGGGTGGGGTATTGCAGGTCTTCCTCCGATGCATCGCCGATGGTCTCAAACAGGTGCTGCACCTCCTCATACGTGAACCGGCGGTTACTCCTCGTCACGGTATGGGCGATCTTGGAGCTGAGCACCTCCGCGTCGTCGTTCATGGTGAAGATGACTGAGAAGGTGAGTTTGTCCTCATCAGGACGCAATGAGCAGATGAAGTTGCAGAGACGTTCAGGCAGCATGGGGATGGTTCGGTCAACAAGATAGACGGATGTGCCGCGCTGCTGTGCTTCCTTGTCGATGACCGATCCCTCAAGCACATAGTGCGACACGTCTGCTATATGCACGCCCACTTCCCACAGACCCTCTTTCAGCTTGCGTATGGAGAGTGCGTCGTCGAAGTCCTTGGCATCGCGGGGGTCGATGGTGAAGGTGGTCACGTCGCGCATGTCGATACGTTTTGCCACCTCGTCGTCGGTGATGCCTGGGTCGATGGTGTCGGCTGCGCGCTCCACTTTCTCCGGATATTTATAGGGCAGTCCGAACTCAGCGAGTATGGCATGCATCTCTGTGTCGTTCTCTCCGCTTGCTCCCAGCACATCAACCACAGCCCCTACAGGATTGTGGGCATGGTCGGGCCAGTCGGTGATTTTCACGAGTGCTTTCTCGCCGTTCTTGCCCCCTTTCAGCTTGTCGAGCGGGATGAGGATGTCGTGGGGCAGCTGTCCGTTGGTGGAAACGAGGAAGGCTGCGTGTTTGCTTATCTGCAGCACACCGATATATGGTTTGTCGTTGCGTTTCACGATTTCCACCACCTGCCCCTGGAGCTTCTGGCTGTTTTTCTTTTTCGCAAACAGGCTGACTTTCACCTTGTCGCCTGGGAGGGCATGTAGCGTGTCCTCATCATAGACGCTCACACCGATGCCGTCGGGCAAATCCACGAAATTCTTGCCGCCGGCAGTCCTTGTGAACACGCCCTCACATATCTGTGAGTGACCGTTGTACGACACGTCTCCCTCTTCATTGTGAGTGACCTCGCCAGCTTCAATCATCTCGTTCAGGATATCAACAGCCAGCATCTTCAGAGGTCCGTTGGTGAGTTTTAATGCCCTGAACAGCTGTTTATAGTGGATATACTCGCCCGGCTGCTGGCTGAGATACTGGGTGATAAGCACCCGCAACTCCTTCTTGCCGAGGGTTTTCTTGCTTTTCTTATTGCTTTTCGCTGTTTTCTTTGCTTTGGACATAATATGGGTATTGATAGGTTTTTTAAAAAAAGATTTTTTCTGGAAATTCCGGGCTTTGATTCGCTATTTTCCAGCCATGTAATTGATGATGGCGACTACGTCGGAGATATTCACATTATTGTCACCGTTCACGTCGGCGGTGTTCTTGTAAGTGGTGCTGCCTGCCATCGTGTTGATGACTGCCACTACATCGGAGATATCCACCTCGCCATCGATATTCACGTCGTAAGGGTTGTTGTACACGATGGAGACTGTTTGATTTTTCACAGGTTCACCATTGAGGCTTACGGAAGAAACTTTTGTTTGGTAATCGTAAGTATATTCAGCTCCCTCCGGCTCTACGATTTTATGATTGTTCAGATAAAGCCTGTTGATTCCGCTGAAGCATATATCCGTCCCATTTGCCTTCACCACTGACGTTCCTTTCAGCTCCATCGTAATATTGCTGTTATTGCCGGTGATGCCTTTGCCTGACGAGAAAGCATATAAGGCGGCATCTTCAATATACACTCTCGCCTGGTTGTCGATAAATACCGCTGACTCAGTTCCGCCCAGGGCATAAAGAATACCGTCGTTGTTCTTTAACAGGTTCCTGTCGCCTTTGATTTTTGTGCGGTGACTGATTTTCAGTGCGTACTTGGCTTGGCTGGCTATCAGCCAGTTGCATCCCAGGGTATTTCCCTCCATCACTTTGAGGGTCATGTCGCCTTCCCAAAGCACCAGCGGAATGTTTTCGTCAGAGGATGTGATATTCACTTTTTTCATATACAGTGTGCTTGTCGCAGGATCGTAGCGGAACTCACCGTCATCGCTCATTGTCACTCCCTCTATCTTATTGAGTTTGTTGCAATTGGTGGAGGTTACCTGCACGCCGTTGACGTATATGCCGTAGCCAAGACCAATGGTAAGGGGATTATCAACGGTGGATTTGGTCACCGGTTGCATCGTCGCGCAGAGGTCACCGATATAATAACCGTAGGTGTCATTTTTGTAAATTCCCAAACAGGTATTACCCAACACCCGGTTGCCATCCTCGAAGGTGATGCTGTTCAGTCCCACCACGTCACCGTTCGAACTGGTGAACTGGAGGCAGGTACTTTTGCCTTTCACCGTCAGGCTGCCCTTGAACATGCCGTGGATGCCGTTCATTCCTGATGCAGCCACTTTCGCGTTGTCGAACACCAGCGATTTCTCCGCACGGATGGCGGTGGAAATCGTTGCATCGGAGGTTTTGGGCATCGATATCACGGTCATACCGCCGGTGCCGGTTATCGTGGTGTTGTTCTGCAGGAACAGGGTGGCATAGCTATTGCCTTTGCTTAATGCGGTGAATATCACAGCGGAGCCGAATTCCTCTTCCGCACCATTGTCATCTACCTGGATGGTGAGCCCGTCGATGCGACTCTGGATGGCACAGTTGTTGTAGGCCGAAATCGACACATTCTTCAACTTCAGGGTCTGAGACTGTGCGTCGAAGGTGGCGTAGCCTTTATCATACACGTCCACGCCCGGAATCTGGCTGAGGTCGAAGTCGTTGGCGTTGCTCACCTGCTCGCCGCATACCCATAGGTTGTAGTATTTCGGACGGGTGAAATAGCCGCTGTTCGGGTTGGCGTAAGCCACGGTGGTCTTGGAGCTCTGGAACTTGATGGCTCCCACGAGGTTGGGGTTGTCGCCGAACATATACTCTGAGCTGCCGGTTGTCCAGGTGTTGGGACAGATGATGATACGCAGGGCTTGGCATGAATAGAACATATAGTCCATATTTGTCACTTTCGACACGTCGAAACTCGACACGTCGAGCGACTTCAGGCTGATGCAGCAGTTAAACATACCCGACATGTCGGTCACATTCGAGGTGTTGAACGAGGCGAGGTTCAGGCTTCTCAGGTCGGTACAGCCTTGGAACATGCCCTTCATGTCTGTCACGTTTGCTGTGTTGAAGCCGTTGATGTTCAGTTCTTTCAGCGAGAGGCAGTTGGCAAACATGAGTGCCATGCTTGTCACATTGTGGGTGTCGAAATTCGAGAGGTCGAGTGATTCCAACTTCGTACACATATAGAACATGCAATCCATCGTTTCTACGTTTGAGGTGTTGAAGTTCGACAGGTCGATGGATGTCAGGCTGCTGCACTCATCGAACATATAGCGCATGTATTTCACTTTCATGGTCCTGAAACTCGACAGGTTCACGTAGGTGAGGCTTTTGCACTCACGGAACATCTCCCGAAATGAAGTGACGTTCTGGGTGTTGAAGTTGGTGAGGCTGAGGCTGGTGAGCTTCTCGCATTGCATGAACATGGCATTCATGTATATGGCATTGGATGTGTCGAAACTGGAGGTGTTGAGCTTGGTCAGTGACTTGCAGCCTTTAAACATCTGTGTGAAGCTTGTCACTTTCGAGGTGTTGAATGAGGAGAGGTTAAGCTCTGTGACGGATTCGCAGTTCCTGAACATACATTCCATATTAAGGGTCTCGCTTGTGTTCAGATTCTCCAGTCCCCAGAACATGGTCACTTGATTGAGGCCGTCGAACCAGTGGTCGGTGTAACTGGGTTTCACCTCCTTGAAATCGTTCAAGATAACCACTGTGCTGATAGAGTTGGAGTAGGAAAGCCATCCAGGGTTGTCTGACGACTTTGTGACTTCTTCGCCTTTCCATACCCTGTATGACTTGTCGTTCTCTTTGCTCTTGACACTTGATTCCTCGAGATAGTCGAAGTTAAGCTGCCGGAAAGTGATGTCCAAATATGCGCATGCTATCTTCTTGCTGCTGGCTGATGTGACAGAAAGGGTGAACATCAGCAGAAACATCAAGAAAAAGCTCTGAATTCTTGTGGTTATCGGTTTGTAGGAATTGGTTTTCATAATGATTGTTTGTTTTAGTTTGTTTAAGATAGATTGAATGATAAAAAAAACCTTGTTTGGGCTATTGTAGGTTATAATATGCAAAATTACAAAAAAAACAGTCACTACTATATCTAATTATGTTAAAGGATGTTAATTTCCTTAATAATCAGTTATTTGATTTCGCGTTTTCTGCCCTAATTCTGCTTTTTTGTAAATAAAGTGCCGAAAAATGCGTAAAAAGTCGTAACTTTGCACCGAAATTAGAAGAGGACGCAGGCAAATGGAATTATTTTTCGGAAAAAATGATTGATTTGGCTATGGAGATAGTAAATAATTATATACAGAAATAGAATGTTTGAACCGACAAAAATATTGATTACAGGCGCCAGTGGTTTTATCGGCAGCTTTCTGTGCGAAGAGGCGCTCAGGCAGCAGATGTCCGTATGGGCTGGCGTGCGCAGCACATCGAGCCGTAAATGGCTGCAGAACGAGTGGCTGCAGTTTCAGACGCTCGACATGACCAACCGCGACGTGCTGCATTCGCAGCTGGCGCATTTCAAGGAGAATCACGGGAAATGGGATATCATCATTCATGCGGCAGGAGCGACGAAATGCCTCAACCCCGAGGATTTCGACACAAACAACTACGACTGCACTGTCAACCTCGTCGAGGAGCTGAAGGAGCTGAACATGATTCCCAAGATGTTCGTGTATATGAGTTCGTTGAGTGTGCTTGGTCCTATCAAGGAGGAGCGTAAGGTGCAGCGTACAACTGCTGCAGCGGCAAAAGCGGGTGAGGATACATCCGCTGAATCCACTCCCGGAGTGTATGAGCCGATGCGTGCCACCGACGAGCCGCAGCCAAACACCGCTTATGCCACGAGCAAGGGCAAGAGCGAGAACTACCTGAAATGTTTAGGATGGGAGTTCCCATACGTCATCTTCCGCCCCACAGGGGTTTATGGTCCCCGTGAGCGCGACTACTTCCTCCAGTTCAAGAGTATCAGGAAGCATATCGACTTTTCCGTGGGTTTCAAGCCGCAGGAACTGACTTTCGTTTATGTTCAGGACCTCGTTGGCGCGATTTTCGCAGCTGTCAACAAGGTGCTTGCCGACGGCATAGAGACTGTGAACCATAAGATTTATCATGTGAGCGACGGCAGGATTTACAGCTCACGTCAGTTCAGCGACTATATCCAGAAGGAGCTGGGTGTGGGCAAGGTGCTGCATATCAAGGCACCTCTGTTCGTGCTGCGGATGGTATGCGCCGTATCGGAGTGGTTCGCAGGTATTCGTGGCAAGGTTTCGACGCTCAACAGCGACAAGTTCAAGATCATGAGCCAGCGCAACTGGAACTGCGACATCGAGCCGATGCTCACTGAGCTGGGCTATCAGCCACAATGGGATTTGGAGCAGGGTGTGAAGGAGACGGCGGCTTGGTATAAGTCGCATGGCTGGCTAAAGTAATCTGACCGGATGGGTTCATCAGGATTGTTTTCAGGATTATCCAGGTATTTCAGACGTGAGAAAGCGCACGGTCTCGTCAGTTTTGAGACCGTCACATTGGTGTATATCCTCATCACTACGGTGATTATCGCGGTGGAGTGGGGCGGTATGTCCCGTCCGCTGTCGATGCTGATGGTGAGGGGGCTGGTGGTGGCTGGCATCGGGCTGATGTTGCTGATCTACAGGCTATATCCTTGTCGTGCGATGATACTGTTGCGCACCGGCTGGCTCTTTGCCATGCTGATTTACTGGTATCCGGAGACTTACGAGTTCTGCAGTCTGTTCGACTACAAGGACCATATCTTCGCTGCCGTCGATTACCATGTGTTCGGTCTGCAGCCATCGCTCGTGTTCGACCAGGTGCTCTCATCCACGTTCTGGTATGAGCTCTTCAATTTGGGATATACATCCTATTACTATCTGATGATTGCGATGGTGCTCTTCTATTTCATCGCCAGATATGAGCGGTTCAAGTGGGCGTCTTTCGTGTTTTTAGCCTCTTTCTTTATGTTCTACCTCGTGTTTGAGTTCCTGCCCGTGGCGGGACCACAGTATTATTACTGTGCCAACGGGGTGGAGATGGGTATGACCGACAACTTTCCTCAGATGCACGACTATTTCCGCAACCATACGGAAATTCTCCCGCTTGAGGTCAGAGGACCTTTCAGCAAGATGGTGCTTGCGGCTCAGGAGGCGGGCGAGCACCCCACAGCCGCGTTTCCCAGCAGCCATGTCGGCATGACCGTCGTCACGCTGATTCTCGCATGGAAAACGGGCTGCCGCAAGTTTTTCTGGATTCTCTTCCCTTTCGCTTTGATTCTCTTCTTCGCCACTGTCTATGTGAAAGCCCATTATGTGGTGGATTCCGTGGGAGGGATTCTTTTCGGTTGCCTGTTTTATTTGTTGGCAAACTTCATTTTTCGGGCTTTCCAGAGAAAGAAAGAGGGAATAACAAAACCTGTCTGAACGTAAAGTCTGAAGGTGGTGCTGTTTTTAATAGGGCATCCGAGAAAGCCGCTTACTTGTAAAAGGTTTGTTTTTGTTTGTGTGGAAATGGTTCTAAAAATGGTGCATCAAAAAACTGACGCACCATTTTTATTTTTATTGAAAATTTAATTGTTAATTATTTATGTACCAGCGTACCGATATCCTCGCCTTCCATCACTTTCTTCAGGTTGCCGGGAATATCCATGTTGAACACATAAATCGGAAGGTTGTTGTCGTTGCACATCACTACAGCGGAAAGGTCCATCACTTTCAGGTTTCGTTCGATAACCTCATCGTAGGTGATGTCGTGGAACTTCGTTGCGGTCGGGTCTTTCTCCGGGTCAGCGGTATATACCCCGTCCACACGCGTGCCTTTCAGCATCACGTCTGCCTCAATCTCCACGCCGCGCAGCGATGAGCCGGTGTCTGTGGTGAAATAAGGCTGGCCCGTGCCGCCCGACATGATCACCACCTCGCCGCGCTCCATGGCTTCGATGGCCTTCCACTTCGAGTAGAACTCGCCAACCGGCTCCATACGGATGGCGGTCAGCACACGGTTCTTGC
Source organism: Bacteroidaceae bacterium (assembly GCA_016284045.1). Lineage (GTDB taxonomy): Bacteria > Bacteroidota > Bacteroidia > Bacteroidales > Bacteroidaceae > UBA3839. The sequence continues at coordinate 10,105 of JAEEOB010000035.1, read as the reverse complement.
AGCCTATGGCGCCAAGCGCGCTGCTCAGACCCAATGAGTTGATGACTGTGGCACACATGCCCATCTGGTCGCCCTTCACGCGGTCAAAGCCTTTTCCTGCGCCCTGAAGACCACGGAAGATGTTGCCGCCGCCTATCACAATACCAATCTGCACGCCCATGTCGTGGATTTCCTTCACCTGACGCGCATACTCGTTCAGACGGTTCACGTCGATTCCGTAACCAACGCTGCCAGCAAGGCTCTCACCGCTCAGCTTCAATAAAATTCGATTAAATTTTGCCATAATTCAAAAGTTTTAAATGTTTGATGTCGCAAAGTTAAGCAATTTTATTTATCTTTGCTAAAAAAATAACAATAAAGATGGAAAGGCATTTCCTTTTTTTCTGCAGTCAGGCATACGCCATACCCATTCTGCGGCCTCTTCAAGCCGAAATTGAGCGGCGTGGAGGCAAGGCTGCATGGTATTTGGAGAGCAGCTGTGCGGCAGACGCACTCGCGGCAGACGACCGGCGGCTCCATACCAGGGAAGAGGCCCGTGAATGGAATCCCGTGGCGGTGTTCGCACCGGGTGACTACACCTACGACTTCTTCCCGGGAGTGAAAGTGATGGTGTTTCACGGTTACCCCATCAACAAGCGGTCGGATGCCCATGACGTACATTTCCGTATCCGTGGGTGGTACGACATCTACTGCACCCAGGGACCCTCATCCACACCCGAGTTCAAACGCCTGGAGGCGAAACACCGCTCCTTCAAGGTGTATGAGACGGGATGGGCGAAGACCGATGCCCTCATCGGTGCGAAGCAGCGGGCGGAAGCCCAGACGACCGATGCTCCGGAGGCAAAGGCTGCCGGACACAGACCCACCGTCTTTGTCGCCACCACTTTCACACAGGACATCACGCAGCTCAGAAATGTATTCCCCACCATCCGGCGGCTGGCAGAGACAGGCGAATGGAACTGGGTTATCACCGTCCATCCGAAACTCAACGACCCGGAGCTTAAAGCCGATATACGGCAGCTTGCCGACTCCTGCGGCAACGTCCGGTTTCTGCCGCTCACTCCAAGTCCCGACGTGATGGCTGCCACCGACGTGATGCTCTGCGACTCATCGAGCATCATCCTCGAATATATGCTGCTCGACAAGCCGGTGGTCACGTTCCGGAACAACCGGCCAGGACCGCAGCTGCTCAACGTGACGCAGACCGGCGACATCGAACAGGCGCTCCGGCAGGCGCTCAGCCGTCCCGAACCGCTTATGACGGCGATGCGTGCCTTTATTGCCCACCACGAGGCACATCTCGACGGGCAGAACTGCCACCGTATTCTTGACGCGGTCGATGACTTCATCGCCAACTACAAAGGCAAAATACGGAAAAAACCGCTCAACCTTTTCCGGAAGTTCAAAATCAGGATGAAATACCGCAAGGAGCAGAAATTAAAAATACCCTCTAAATAATCTTTCAGATTTTTGTCCTATAAATTCATTATTTTCCGAAATATAGAGAATTTTAAAAAGCAAATAACAATGAGAAAACTACTTACAACAATGATGGCTGCGGCAGCCGTAACAGCCGCCCAGGCACAGGTGAACATCACCATTGACGCCAGTCAGCGTGGACCGCAGATAAGCCCTACGCACTACGGCATTTTCTATGAGGATATCAACCATGCTGCCGACGGAGGACTTTATGCCGAGCTTATCTGTAACCGCTCCTTCGAGGACGACACCATGGAACAGCCGCGCAGGCGCAGAAGACCCGACAATGCGCAGAACCGCCCGGCAGGCGAAAAGATTCTCGTCGATAACATCACGGCATGGCACAAAGTAGGCCTTGCAGCACCCACTCTCACACGTGAGCACCCGCTGAACGATGCCCACCAGTATGCCATGAACCTGAAGACGCTCAAGGCGGGCGACGGCATACGCAACGAAGGCTTCTGGGGCATCAACACAGTGAAAGGCACCACCTACAAGTTGTCGTTCTGGGCAAAGAGCGACAAGAAGTTCAAGGGCAAACTCACTGCCGCCTTGCAGTCGAAGGACGGACAGGGGCTTGGAAAGGTGGAGATCCCCGTGAACCTCAATGCCAAATGGAAGAAGCATACTGCCACCATCACAGCGACCGGAAACGATCCGAAAGCAGAGTTCCTGCTCACCACCGACAAAGGGGGCGAGCTCCAGCTCGATGTCATCAGCCTCTTCCCGCCCACCTTCAAAAACCGTGAGAACGGCATGCGGCCCGACCTGGCACAGATGCTTGCCGACATGCACCCACGGTTCATGCGCTTCCCGGGAGGCTGCTTCGTGGAGGGACAGCAGAGCCCCGACAACGCCTTCAGGTGGAAACGCACCATCGGACCGATCGAGCAGCGGCCGGGACACCCCAACGTGAACTGGGGATACCGCACGAGCGACGGAATCGGTTTTCATGAGTATCTGCAGCTTGCGGAGGATTTGGGTGCGAAACCCCTCTTCGTCGTGAATGTGGGTATCTGGCACGGCGGGTGCGACCCCTACGACAAAATAGACAGTTGGATTCAGGAGTGTCTCGACGCGCTTGAGTATGCCAACGGCCCCGTCACCACAACATACGGAAAGATGCGCGCCGACAACGGCCATCCCGAGCCTTTCAACCTGGAATACATCGAGATAGGCAACGAGAACTATAATTTCCACATGGACAACAACAGCGACCAGAGCGACCACTATCCCGAAAGGTATATCCAGTTCTACAACGCCATCAAAGCCAAATATCCGAACGTGAAATGCATCGGAAACGTGGAGTCGTGGGGTACCGACGAGCCGACATGGCGCAACAGCCACCCTGTGGATATGGTGGACGAGCACTATTACCGCAATCCCAAGTGGTTTGCCGACCGATTTGAAAAGTACGACTCCTATCCGCGCAATAGCCACAAGGTGTATGTGGGCGAATATGCCGTCACCAGTCAGTTCGGCGACATCGGAAACCTCAACGCAGCACTCGGAGAGGCTGTCTATATGATGGGTATGGAGAACAACTCCGACGTGGTGGTGATGAACTCCTATGCCCCCATTTTTGTCAACGAGAACGACGCACGCTGGCGTCCCGACATGATTCGTTTCAATTCCTCTAAGGTGATGGGCACACCGTCGTATTACGTGCAGCAGCTTTTCCCCAACAACATCGGAAAGCAGGTGGTGAAGACCTCATGGACATGGGAACTGAAGAAGGACGAGCCGGAGGAGCAGACCAAGGAGAGATCAGCCCAGGTGGGACTGGCAACGTGGGGAACGACTGTGGAATACCGTAACGCTACGCTCACAGTTGATGGTGTGGAGCAGCCGCTGCCGGGATTCGACAGCTGGAGCACGAAAAGCGGAGAGTGGAAACCAGCCGGACAGAGCGTGACGCAGACCTCTCCTGCACAGGCTGCCATCCTGATTGCACCGCCTGTAATCAACACCCGCAACTACACCGTCAAGGCACAGGCACGGAAAGAGCGGGGAGCGGAGGGCTTCCTCGTGATGTTCGACTATTACGACCGCGACAACTACTCGTGGTTCAATATCGGCGGCTGGAACAATATGCAGAACAACGTGGAGCAGGGATTTGGCGGAGGACGCGTGCAGCTGGCGCGCGACCACCGGTTCAGAGTGGAGGACAACCGCTGGTACGACCTGCAGGTGGATGTGCGTGGCGACAGCGTCTTCGCCTATATCGACGGACAGCTCAACATCGCCTGCGCCAAGCAGAAAGGCGGTGGCATGGAGGGTGTATATGCTTCCACCACCATCGACGACGACGCGAAGATGATGTATGTGAAGGTGGTGAACGTGGGAGAGGGCCAGGCACCAGGCAGCATCCGGCTGAAGAACTGCACCGTCGATGCCAGCGTGGAGAAGCCGGTGGAGATCATCAGGCTGGCATCGGCGAAAGGCACCGATGAGAATACGCTCGACGCCCCGAATGTCATCAGTCCGCAGGCTGCCACGCTCAAGCCGGCTCAGCCTTCACTCATCGAGTTCGATGTGCCGGCATTCTCCGTGAATATCGTCAAAATCAGGCTGAAATAAAATTTTGGTTTATTTTAGGCTTTTCTAAAGAATGAAAAAGAAAAGAGGATGCGACCGCATCCTCTTTCCTTTTTATGTCTTTAAGCCTAAACTTTAAACTAAAAAAATCATTTCAGAATGACCGCTTTCGCTGTCTCGGCGAGCACTTTCGCCCCTTTCGGGTTGGGGTGAATCATGTCGGAGACGAAGAGGTCGGACGAGGTGGAGGTGGGGGTGTGGAAGTCAACCACTTCCAGCTTGTTCCGTTTCGCCACTTTGTCGATGATGGGGATGATTTCTCCGGTGATGACCTCCTCGCGGATGGTCCACTGCTCTTTCCATGCCTTGGCGGGATAGCCCAGGATGATACGAGGGTGGCTGGGCAGGGCTTTCAGCTCGTCAATCATCTGCTGCATGTCCTTCTCATACTGAGCGGCATTCCAGTTGGCGGTTTTGCTGTCGTTCGTGCCCAGTTTGATGATGGCTATATTCGGGTTGAAGTCCTTGCAGTCTTTCCACATATACTCGTTCATGTAAGGGTGGTCGCCGGTGGAGAGCATCGTGCGTGCGCCCAGTCCGAAATTGCGCACGTGGTAGCCGCTGCCGAGCATCTTCTGCAGCTGTGCCGGGTAGCCGTCTTTGTCGCGCTTGTCGATGCCGCTGCCGTAGGTGATGCTGTTGCCGATGCAAGCCACGCGGATGGCGTCGGCCTTATTCGACGGCAACGATTTCAGCCATTTGGTGAGCGACTGGCGCATGTCGTCGTAGAAGGGGAAGGTGGGACGCCAGCCGTGACCGCCGTAGGGATAGACATGCATCGAGGCGTTCACGCAGTTCCTGCGCAGCGAGGTGTAGTAAGCCAGTCCGTTGGTCAGCACCGGCACCGTGCCGTCATCGTCTGCCATGAACAGGATGGCGGGTGGGGTGAGATGGGTCACAATCTGCTTGTCGTTCGAGTATTTCTTCACCAGGTCTGCGTCTTTCTGCCCTTCCTCGCCGAGGAAATTCACACACGACCCTTTGTGCGTGATTTTCTGGTCCATGCTGATGACCGGGTAGAACAGAATCTGGAAGTTCGGACGTGCGTCGAAGTCGGAATGTGTGGCGATGGTAGAGGCGAGGTGACCGCCAGCCGAGAAGCCCATGATTCCCACGTCGTAGGGGTTGATGTTCCATACAGCCGCACTGTCGCGCACGGTGATGATGGCGTGCTTCGCGTCGCTCATCGGGATGTTGCGGTCGCCGTGGGGCATACGGTATTTCAGCACGAAGTAGGCGATGCCCATGTCGTTGAAATAGGGTGCCCAGTCGGTGCCCTCATAGTCCATGCAAACATGCTGGTAGCCGCCGCCCGGACAGCATACCACCGCCCGCCCTGTGGATTTCTCTGCGCTGGGAAGAAAACAATACAGGACGGAACCTCCGTCTTCGGAATTTTTTAGCTCAAATGAGCGTTGAGCCATTGCTCCTGCTGTCAGCAGCAGTAAGGTTGTCAGTAGGATCAGTCGTTTCATTTTTTTTGTTAGTTATGTTTGTCTTTCTTCGTCTCAATCACATTGCTTTTCGGGCTTTTTTAAGCCATTCCACAAACGAGGCTTTCTCTTTCTCATTTGTGAGAATTCGCCAGGTGTTTCGTTCTGCAGTTGTTTCGGCGGTGCCGAACTGGTAGTACCACACTGCCTGGTCTTTGCCAGCGGTGTAAACACCTATGGTAAATGAGCTGCCGCCATATATGCTTGGATCAGACTTGTAGGAGTATTCTTCTGTATAGGTGGATTCCACACCGTCATCGGAAAGAATAACGGGGGGTGTCAGCGTTTTTTTCTCGATACCGGTCCTTCCAAGTCTGACGGAGGTGGAGTCCTTAACCAGGCTATCCAGCCTGTTAAACTGTTTAAACAGGTAATCCACTTTCGACGAGTTGCATTTAAAGACCCTGTGTTCGCCTGTATCTGAATTGGTGTAGGTCATTTCCAGTGTACTTTTCTTCCGGGTGCGTTCTTTTATAAGGTTGTTAAGGTCTTGCCGATAAGGAGGATCCACGTTGCTGATAATCGTCTGAATCTGAGCCTCTATGATGCCGTATCCTTCTATCTCAAAAGGATCCACATTAATATTAAACATCCTTGCTTCCTGGGCAATACCCATCTGAGCGACTGCGATAAATGCAAGTAAAAGATATTTTTTCATCATTTTCGGTTTTTTATTGTTGCTTAGCAAGTTGATTTCGAATAACAAAGTAACTAAATTAGGCTACCTTAGTAAATACACCTTTCAAAATTCACTTTTCACTAAAAAACTTCAGTTCTATAAGTCCTTTTTCATCACCTCAAAAGCCTTGTCGAACCAGCCGCCAATCAGGTTGGGGCTTGACTGAACCACGTTCCATTTTTTGGCTTCGGCGGTAGAGGTGGATTTACCGAACATGAAATACCATTGGGTATTCTTTGCCGTGTTGGTGTAGAATCCGATTTTCATGCCGTATGGAGATCTGCCGGATCTGTCTTCAAACTCCTGCGTGCAGTATTCGGTGGTGTAGGTGCGTTTCACCCCTCTTTCGTTGAGTCTGAGCGGCGGGTTGAGCGTCTGCTTTTCAATCTCATACTCCTTGAGATTTACCGACTTGGGCGACTGTGCAATCTTCTTCAGTGCGGCATAGCTATCCATCATTTTTTTCATTTCCGGATAGAAGAGTGTTAATTCCCTTGTCTCTCCGCTTGCCTTGTCCGTGATGGTGATTTGCAGGTCGATGGTATGGGTGATGGTTTCCATTGGCACTCCGTCGTTATACGTCACGTTGATGGCGGAACCTTTCGTCACCATTCCCTCAATGGTTCCGTAGCCCGGAATCTCTGATGGTTCAAGGAATGTGCGGTCCAGCGTTGCCTCCTGTGCGTCAGCCATGCATGGCATGAGCAACAGCATAACTAATATCATTTTTTTCATTGTCTTTAGGTGTTTTAGTATGTTTAAAGTGGTTTTAATAATTCTTTAATTTCGACAAAATTACAAATAAATTCTGATTATTCAAAAAGTTAGATGAAAAAATGCAAGAAATCCAAAAAATCTTGTAATGCCTGTGAAAAAAGCCAAGTCAAAAATATAATCAAAAAAAATGCCGCCACTTTCGCAAGCGGCGGCACAAACAATGTTTAACCTTTAAAACTTAATTTGTTATGAAAACATTATTCAGATTGGATGTCTGAAATCTATGTGTGATGAATGTGGCTCTTTGAGCCTTTGAGAAAAGTACGCTTATTAGGAAATCTCCACCTGACGGCTAACCTTCGGAGCTTCCTCCTTCACGAGCTTAGGTATGTCGATGTAAAGAACACCATTTTCAACCTTTGCAGAGATTTTCTCTTTCTCCACGTCCTCAGGCAGCTCAAAGGTCTGCTCGAATTTCGTGTAAGAGAATTCACGGCGCAGATAACGCATCTCCTTGTTCTCTTCCTTGTTCTCTTCCTTCGTCTCATTCTTTGTCTCAAGCTTAATCATCAGGTTTCCTTCGTCGTTGATTTCCACAATAAAGTCTTCTTTCTTTGCACCCGGGGCTGCAAGTTCCACCTGATAACCCTTTTCGGTCTCCATTACATTGATGGCTGGAGAGGTGCTGTGTGTCTTGGTTGGCAAACAAACATCAAAGATGTCGTTGAACATTGCAGGCAGCCATTCGCCTGTACGCATTGAATTGGTTCTCATAATTTTGTCCTCCTATTACGGCTCGCTTTCGCAAGCCTTTTTTAAATTATTAAACTATCTTTTTATTTCACCTGCTTTTCAGCGGGCTCACTGATATTAATGCAAGTAGTGTGCCATGGGGAAAAACGTGGGAAAAGCATGACAAAATGTCTAAATATTATGACAAGGTGTCAAATAATGGCAGTTTTGGGTGTCAATGCGTAAAATCAAAGGGTTTAAAATTGCATATCCCGATTATTTTTGCAATATTTGCATGATGATAAGTTTTGATTAGTCTGATTAGTCTGAATATTCAGATTATTCGGATTATTCGGACTACTCGGATATCTCTCCTCAGCACTAACTACAAATAATACACAATGCAAAAAAAACTACTGTTAACGATTACATTTGCAATGGCTATGGTCTGCTCAACATCCGGACAGAGACTGGTTGGAGGCGACCTCAGCCTTGTGCCTGCCTACGAACAGGCAGGCGACGTATGGCTTGATGCCGATGGCCATGAAATCAACAGCTACTACAGTGACGGCATGATCACTTATCTCAAAGAAGTGGCAGGATGGAATGCCGTGAGGGTGAGGCTGCTGGTGGATCCATCCGCCGACAACCTGCTTGCCACATGCCAGGACCTCGACTATGTGAAACGTATCGGCAAACGCGTTAAAGCGGCGGGTATGGCGTTTCTGCTTGACATCTTCTACAGCGACACCTGGACCGACGTGAGCGCACAGTGGATGCCTAAGAGCTGGGGATTCAGCAAAAACACACCGACAGCCACTGTCGCAGCCAAGGTGAAAAGCTACACCACCGAGGTGCTAAACGACCTGACCGCCTACGGTGCCAAGCCCGACTACATACAGATTGGCAATGAGGTGAGCTACGGCATGCTGTGGGACACAGCCGCCGGGGCGTCCACTTCCAACGCCTTCTACCTCTACAGCACTTACTCGACATTCAAAACGCAGATTGAGCGGTTTGCCACACTGCTCACAGCTGCGGCTGAAGGCATACGGGCATCAGACTGTGCAGATGCCAAAATCGTGCTCCACTGCGAGCGGACCGCCAATGCTGGACATACCATCAACTTCTACGACTGGGTGGGGCAGGCCGGTTTCGATGACTATGACATCATGGGGCTCAGCTATTACCCTCAGTGGCACGGCACTCTCGATATGCTGAAATCCACGCTGAAAGAGCTGCACGACACCTTCGAGGAGAAAGAAATCCAGATTGTGGAGACTGGCTATTTCAACAACAGCAGCGTGGATGAGGGCAAGCTGACATACAACACCAGTGCCACTTGGGCGTTCTCACCTGCAGGACAGGCGGCGTTCCTCAAAGACCTCATCGCGTTGTTACAATCGTTCGACTGCGTGACAGGACTTTACTACTGGCAGCCGGAGGAGTGTGGCAACGGAGCCGACGCCGACGGCAACAAGCGCGTGATGGACGGATGGGATAACCGCGGATTCTGGCAGCTGACATGGAAAAGCGGCAGACATGCGCTACAGAGTGCTGACGCGCTGATGAGCCTGACTACCTTCCTGAAAACAGAGGAAGATCCAGCCGATGAGACCGACATATCCGACAAGTTCACCAATCTCGACTTCGAGCAGTGCGAATACAATGAAGCGGGAGGATATGTCACCACCTGCCCGGGATGGGAAATCAGCTACGACACCCCATGGTCCAGCGGACCATGGCCCGTGAAAGTGAACGAATGGCACTCCAGCCTCACTGACGGCTATGCCTTCCAGGGATGGAACGCAGGAGGCAACAGCCTTGCTGCAGGATATATCCTGCGTCAGAGCGCGGAGGAGCTTCCTGCCGGAACTTACACCGTCACCGCTGCCGTGCATGCCGACTACGACGGCGTGAGCCTCTTCGCCAACAACGAGTCGGCGGAGGTCACCCCGGCTCAGGTATGGGGCACGGCGTTTGCGGTGAAAGTGGCGACTGAACTCAAAGCTCCCGGCACCCTCACCATCGGACTGCAGTTCGACAATGCGGTCAACACCGGCAGTGAAATCAACCTCTATGCCGATAACTTCAAGGTGATGTACAGTCCTGCTGCCAGCCAACTCCATGGTGACGTCAATGGCGACGGCAAAGTGGATATCTCCGATGTCGTGGCGGTCATCAACCAGATGGCGGGAATGGCTTCCTATAAGGCTGCAGACGTGAACAACGACAAGGAAGTGGATATCTCTGATGTCGTGGCAGTCATCAACATCATGGCAGGGCAATAGTATTTAATTTACTCCCTTTTTTGCTCCCTTTTTACTTCTGTATCTTGAAAGATTACTATATCATTACATTAATAAAGATCTTTGAACAGAATTTTGTTTTTTCCCTCAACTTTCAT
>JAEEOB010000034.1 GCA_016284045.1 Bacteroidaceae bacterium | reverse complement strand
GTACCCAGAGCCGGGATCGAACCGGCACGCCTTGCGGCATTGGTGTTTGAGACCAACGCGTCTACCAATTCCGCCATCTGGGCATACCCGCAAAAGGGTGTTGGGACTTTTGCGGATGCAAAGTTACGAATAATTTTATAAAATGCAAAATAATGGGGCGAAAATCGTGTGATTTTGAATTATTTTATATGTTTACTCAAGTTTCTGAAGTCATTATTTATTGTTTTACAACACATTATCAGTTGTGTTCTGGCAATCATACCGGATGGTTTTTTGCTAAGCGAAGATAATGGTAAGTCCTGCCATCACAATTGACACCATCGACATCAGCTTGATGAGAATGTTGAGCGACGGACCGCTGGTGTCCTTGAACGGGTCACCCACGGTGTCGCCTACGATTGTCGCCTTATGGCAGTCGGAGCCTTTGCCGCCGAAATGACCTTCCTCAACCATCTTCTTGGCATTGTCCCACGAGCCACCGGCATTAGCCATGAACACAGCCAACGTGAATCCGGCGGTCAGACCGCCTACAAGCAGACCCATCACACCGGCAACGCCGAGCACCAGACCAACGATAATCGGGATGATGATGGCAAGCAGCGACGGGAACACCATCTCACGCTGTGCAGAGCGTGTGGAAATCTCCACACAACGTCCGTAGTCGGGCGTGGCTTTCCCCTCAAGGATTCCTTTGATGGTGCGGAACTGACGGCGTACTTCCTCCACCATCGACTGGGCTGCACGTCCCACGGCTCCCATTGTCAGTCCACAGAACAGGAAAGCTGCCATACCGCCAATGAAGGCACCTACAAGCACCTTCGGATTCATCAGGTTCACCTGGAAGAAATCCATGAACTGACCCATGTCGGACGACGACGGGTCAAAAGCATTTCCGAGCGCATCCAAATATTCCTTGCCGTTTTCCACTGCACGCTGCATGGCGATTTTGATTTCTTCCACGTAGGAGGCAAGCAATGCAAGGGCGGTGAGTGCGGCTGAACCGATGGCAAAACCCTTGCCTGTGGCTGCGGTGGTGTTGCCAAGTGCGTCGAGCGCATCGGTGCGCTGACGGACTTCAGGCGGGAGCTCACTCATCTCCGCATTTCCGCCGGCGTTGTCGGCAATCGGTCCGTATGCATCGGTGGCGAGCGTGATACCCAATGTCGAAAGCATTCCCACAGCTGCGATACCGATTCCGTAAAGACCCGTAGAGAGACATTTTGCCGACATTGACAGGTCAAAACCATTAGCACAGAGGAAACTCAGCATGATTGCCACGGAGATGGTCACTACTGGCACCATCGTTGAAATCATGCCTGTGCCCACTCCCTTAATGATGACTGTGGCAGATCCTGTCTGCGACGATTCGGCAATTTTCTGTGTCGGCTTATAGGAGTGGGAGGTATAATATTCAGTGCCCTGGCCGATAATCACGCCAGCTACCAGACCGGTGATGACGGAGAACGATACACCCACCCAGTTCTCGATTTGAAGAAGGTAGAGGATGACAAAGGTGGCGATGGCTATCAGCACCGCACTCACGTTCGTTCCGATGGAGAGTGAGGTGAGCAGGTTCTTCATCGTCGCTCCCTCTTTCGTCTTCACCATAAAGATGCCGATAAGCGAGAGGAAAATACCCACAGCCGCAATAATCATCGGTGCGATGACTGCTTTCAGCTGCATGTCGGGCGAGAGCGCGAAGGCGGTGGCTCCGAGGGCAGCCGTACTGAGAATACTGCCGCAATAGCTCTCGTAGAGGTCGGCACCCATACCAGCCACGTCGCCCACGTTGTCGCCCACGTTGTCGGCGATGGTGGCGGGGTTGCGCGGGTCATCCTCCGGGATGTCCTGCTCCACTTTGCCCACGAGGTCGGCACCCACGTCGGCGGCTTTCGTGTAGATTCCGCCGCCCACACGGGCGAACAGTGCCTGACAGGAGGCACCCATGCCGAAGGTAAGCATCGTGGTGGTGATGATTATCAGTGAGTTCGATTCTCCATGATAGAAGTTGCTCAATATCAGAAACCAGATGGCGATGTCTAACAGACCGAGACCCACAACCACCAGTCCCATGACTGCGCCGCTGCGGAACGCCACACGCAGGCCTTTGTTCAGACCCTGACGGCAGGCGTTGGCGGTGCGGCCGCTCGCGTAGGTGGCGGTCTTCATCCCGAAGAAGCCTGCAAGGCCGGAGAACAGACCGCCGGTGAGGAAGGCAAACGGAACCCACGGGTTCTGAACTTTCAGCACATACGCCATCACGGCAAAGATGGCGGCAAGGACAACGAACACAATCGTCACCACTTTATACTGCTGACGTAAATAGGCCATAGCGCCACGGCGCACATGACCTGCTATCTCTTTCATTCGATGCGTTCCCTCGTCCTCTTTCATCATCTGACGGAAGAAGAACCACGCCATGCCCAGCGCCACAACCGAGGCGACAGGGACAATCCAAAATACAGAAGGAATGTTCATCATGATGATTTAAAGATTTAAATATGTAAGATTTAAAGATTTTATAAGCCTCTATACTATTAATAATCTCTCTGAATTCTGTAACTCAACTAAAACTATCAGTTCTCCAACGTGAAACTGCCTAACTTCCGTAACGGCTTGCGGCTGATTTTGCTCCACACGGTTTTGCCGTTCTCAATAGGCTCATCAAACACCTTGAGTTTGGTGCTGCTCTTTTTGCTTGTGAGATAATTGATGCTCACTTGTTCCCCTTCGCCTGTCGTGCGGGTGTAATAACTGATGTCTTCTCCAATCAGATAGAAATCATCGTTCTGACGGCGGAAAACATAAGAGTGACGGGGAGAGGTGTAACTGCCTGCTGTGTACATTGTGCTCAGGTCGATAATCAGTGTTCCGCGGTTGGTCACTTCGAGGGTCACATCGGTGAAATAGTTCAGACTGGCAAGTGGCGGAATCACGTTGTCATACTCATAATGTTTGATAAGGTCGCCCTCCTCCGACATATAATAAATCGCAAGAACGGGCTGGTTCTCATTCAGCTCATAGCCGTCGTCGCGTTTGGTTATTCCCGCCGGATCGTTAGGGACTGCCATCAGCACCAGGTCGTTCCGACCGTTCTTATACAGGTCGCCCCATGCCTCCTGAGTGGTCCATCCTTCAGGAACTAAATCTTTCACTTGTTTGCCCGTCTCTTTCAGCCGCTGGGCACTTGCCGACAATGGCAGTGTCAGCAACAGCAATAATGAAACCAGTGTCGTTTTCATACAATAGTCAGTTTAAGATGTTATGTTGTCAGTATGTTAATTCATTTTCTGCAAATATAGGTATAATATTTTTTACCACCAAATGCCTGTGAATTTTTCTTGAAAAATAAATATAGCAAGACTTCCAAATATAATATTACTAAACAACTGATGATTATAAACTTTTTACGTCTTAGATTTCATTTATATGAAAAAAATATGTATCTTTGCCGTAATTACTAATTTTTTGCAATTATGAAGAAACTTTTTTTGTTATATGTACTCTGTCTGATACCGGTATTTGTGTTTGCCAATGCCAGACAGACAACGCTTTGGGGGCAGGATTTCTCTACCCTCTCAACGGGTTATTCCGTTTCTGGATTCAACATCTGCAATGATGAAAATCCTCCCAAGAAAGGCGACGTGAACCTCGACGGATATGTGGATATCAGCGATGTGGTGGCTATCATCAACACGATGGCGGGTGTCACCACCGAATTTGCCGCAACCGCCGACGTGAACGGCGACAAAGTAGTGAATATCTCCGATGTCGTCCTGGTCATCAATATCATAGCCGGGATGGTTGACGATGCTGTGCTTGAGGGCTTCTGTCCCGACATTCATCATCCGCATATCATCGACCTGGGCGACAGGGGTCAGTGGGCATGCTGCAACGTGGGTGCTTCCGCCCCGTGGGAATACGGCGGATACTATGCCTGGGGTGAGACTGCCCCGAAGGATGGACCTTATAGCTGGAGCACATACACACAGTGCAAAGGTAGTAGCGAAACGTGCTTCTACTTAGGTGATGACATCGCAGGCACCTCGTTCGACGCGGCACAGGCCGTGATGGGCGGAATGTGGTGTATGCCTTCATACGACCAGTTACTCCTAATCAGCTATTACACTAAAAGGGACTGGACTGAGCTGAACGGTGTGAAGGGAATCCAAATCACCGGTGATAACGGGAAAAAGCTTTTCTTGCCTGGAGGCGGCTATAAACCCGACGAAAATTATTGGGACGCTGATAGAGGCTATCTGTATTACCTGACATCTACGCTCGTGCCTGACAAGAACGGTGGGAATAATCAATCTGCCTGGTGTTGGCACTCACGTAACACCCCCGACACGAAAAACATGATAACCATGTCTCATCGTTGCTATGGATTGAATATCCGTGCCATCATTGGGGAACCCCATCCGGATAATAATCCCGACGACCCGGCGGTGGTGGCAGGCTTATGTCCCAACTCCTATCATCCCCATGTCATCGACATGGGCAGCGCCGGCAAATGGTCGTGCTGCAATGTGGGGGCTGAGGGTCCATGGGATTCCGGCGGCTATTACGCCTGGGGCGAGACACAGACGAAGGACACCTACTCATGGGGTAACTACAAATATGGTAGCAAGTATCTCGGCAGGAACATCGCCGCGACGGAATACGACGTGGCTGCCACAGAGTGGAAAGGTGAGTGGGCGATGCCTGCCTACCGCCAGTTTGTCGCACTTGGCGATTTGCAGAGGGAGTGGACAACCCTCAATGACGTAAAAGGAGTGAGAATCACCGCCGACAACGGCAACAGCATTTTTATGCCTGCGGCAGGACTCTACTGGAATGGCAACGACCATCCTGAGAACGTGGGCAACTACGGATTCTACTGGTCGGCTTCCCTGCAGAAAGATGACGACAGGAAAGCCAAATGCCTCGGTTTCACCCAATATGAATGGATCACAACATACTGGGAGGGGGGACAGCAGGTTGCCATGGCTAACCCTCTTTATTACGGATATCCCATACGCCCGGTGAGTGGAGCCGACAAGGGCGACCCGGAGGACCGGGAGCCGGACCCGGCAGAGAAAGCGCATTACTGCCCGGACAACAACCACCCGCATGTCATCGACATGGGCGCCGGTGGCAAGTGGGCGTGCTGCAACGTGGGAGCAAGCGGACCATGGGAGACCGGCGGCTATTACTGCTGGGGCGGAACGAAGGAGCTGAGCTTCTACGGTGCCGTGCCCGAAAACGAGACGGCATGCATCTGGGACACCTTTGAGGATGGCACAGAATGGTGGGGCTATAAATGGGGAATGTGGGACGATCGGGGCATTCTCCTGCCTAAATATGACGTGGCACGCAAGAAGTGGGGTGGCTCATGGCATATCCCCACCACGGAGCAGTTCGAGAAACTCAACGACCCGAGCATCACATTAGAAGCCGCATCACTCAACGGCACACTCGGACTTAGAATCACAGCTTCCAACGGCAACAGAATTTTCCTCCCTTATACTGGACAGAAAGTTGAGAGAGATTTCGATTACGACCTATATACACCGTTAGAATACTGGACATCATCGTCGATAACCGATTTCCAGGATTATTGCCTCGTTTCTGACGCTCACGCAGAACATAACAATTATGTTTACGATCCAGACGTCAACGGACCACCTAATGATGACTACAAATCCGGCTTTGCTCGTATTCATAAACCTCGCGGTTTTGGTCTCCCCGTCCGTGCCGTGCAATAACCAAAACCAATTACCGTGGGCAGGAACAAAAAGCGTTCCTGCCCACGCATTTTATGCCTGTAGGTGTTGTAGAGACACCCTACTGGGCGTCTAAAGATACCCGTACAAAACCCATCACCGAAACGTTTCCAAAATCCCATCCACCCATGCAATATCCGTACAACCCGTAGAGACTCCCCGTGGGGTGTCTAAAAATCAAAACCGCACTCCGCCCGACAGTCATCGGCTGGGGGCGTGGTCGTCCGTGTATATCTTCTTGTCCGGATGGTTTTTTGTTGAACGAAGTGTTTTTTGTGCGAAACAAAGTTGAGCTTTTTGTGGTTTTGTCTTTTGCCCCCGCTTCTGTTGGTGTAAACCTCAACGGAATAATTCAAGCCTTCACCCACAGCACGCCCTGTTCATCCATGACAAAACCTTTTTTTATAAAATAATTAACATTAAAAAAGACACAAAAAACGTGTTTGAATCCCTCGGGCTTCGCCCTTTTCCATCAGTTACTTCACTGCATGTTATTGAGCGCGCTCAAACCTGCAGCGAAGCAACTGATGTCAGCCAACTCCGTTGGCGACGGATTCATCCACTTAACAAAAACCGCTTACATTCGTAAGCTAAACAAAAACTAAAATGCGTAATTTAATAGAAAATCATCCGGATGTTTTTTCCGCGTCAGCGTTTTTGTTTATATTTTTAAAATCCGAAACTCCAGTTTAATATAAACATTTTACGTTTTGGATTTTATTTATATGAAAATAATATGTATCTTTGCCAAAATTACTAATTATTTGCAATTATGAAGAAACTGATTATGTTATATGTCCTCTGTCTGATGTCGGCATTCTCGTTTGCCAATGCCAGACAGACAACGCTTGGGGAGCAGGATTTCTCCATGCTCTCAACGGGTTATTCCGTATCTGGAGCTAACATCTGCAACGATGACAATCCTCCCAAGAAAGGCGACGTGAACCTCGACGGATATGTGGATATCAGCGATGTGGTGGCTATCATCAACACGATGGCGGGTGTCACCACCGAATTTGCCGCTACTGCCGACGTGAACGGCGATAAGGAAGTGAATATCTCCGATGTTGTCCTGGTCATCAATATCATGGCGGGGGCGGTTGACGATGCTGTGCTTGAGGGCTTCTGTCCCGACAATCACCATCCGCATATCATCGACCTGGGCGACAAGGGCCTGTGGGCATGCTGCAACGTGGGTGCTTCCGCCCCGTGGGAATACGGCGGCTATTATGCCTGGGGGGAGACCACAGAGAAAGAAGTCTACAACTGGAGCACCTACACACAGGGCAAAGGCTCATACCAAACTTGCTTTGATTTAGGTGATGACATCGCAGGCACCTCGTTCGACGTGGCACATGCCGTGATGGGCGGGATGTGGTGTATGCCTTCAAGAATCCAATTACTGAAAATCTCCAATTACAGCGGAAAGCAATGGGTTGAACTGAACGGAGTGATGGGAATTAAAGTCTCCGGTAACGGAAAAAAGATTTTCCTGCCTGGAGGTGGACGTAAAATAGATGATAATTATTGGGATTATGGGGTCGGAAAGTTGTATTACTGGACATCCACGCTCGTGCCTTCCGACATATCTGCGGGGTATAATATGGCCGCCTATCTGTGGCATTCACGAAGCGATCTGGACATGATGACCATACCCAACCGTTGTGACGGTTATTGCGTCCGTGCCATCATCGGAGAACCCCGTCCGGAAAATAATCCTGACGACCCGGCAGTGGTGGCTGGCTTATGCCCCAACTCCTATCACCCGCATACCATCGACATGGGCAGCGCCGGCAGATGGTCGTGCTGCAATGTGGGAGCCGAGGGACCATGGGATTCCGGTGGCTATTACGCATGGGGTGAGACGCAGACGAAGAGCTTCTACTCATGGGGTAGCTACATCCACAACAAACAGTATCTCGGCAGGAACATCGCCGCGACGGAATACGATGTGGCGTCCACGCAGTGGCAAGCGGAGTGGGCGATGCCTGCCTACCGCCAGTTTGTCGCACTTGGCGAGCTGCAGAGGGAGTGGACAACCTTCAACGGCGTAGAAGGAGTTAGAATCACCGCCGACAACGGCAACAGCATTTTTATGCCTGCTGCGGGACATTACTGGAGCGAGAGCGAATACCCTGTCAACGTGGGAACCCACGGATTCTACTGGTCGGCATCTTTGCAGAAAGATGACGACAGGAAAGCCAAATGCCTCGGTTTCACCCAATATGAATGGATTACAACACAATGGGATGGAGAACAGATGGTGGCGATGGCTAACGACCTTTACCTGGGAAATCCCATACGTCCGGTGAGGGGTGCCGACAAGGACGACCCGGAGGACCGTGAGCCCGATCCGGCAGAGAAAGCGCATTATTGCCCGGACAACAACCACCCGCATGTCATCGACATGGGCGCCGGCGGCAAGTGGGCGTGCTGCAACGTGGGAGCAAGCGGCCCGTGGGAGACCGGAGGCTATTACTGCTGGGGCGGAACGAAGGAGCTGAGCTTCTACGGTGCCGTGCCCGAAAACGAGACGGCATGCATCTGGGGCACCTTTGAGGATGGCACAGAATGGTGGGGCTATAAATGGGGAATGTGGGACGACCAAGGCATTCTCTTGCCTAAATATGACGTGGCACGCAAGAAGTGGGGCGGCTCATGGCATATCCCCACCACGGAGCAGTTCGAGAAACTCAACGACCCGAGCATCACATTGGAGGCCACATCACTCAACGGCACACTCGGACTTAGAATCACCGCTTCCAACGGCAACAGAATTTTCCTCCCTTACACCGGACAGAAAGTTGAGAGAGATTTCGGTTACGACCAATATACACCGTTAGAATACTGGACATCATCGGCGACAAGCGATTTCCAGGATTATTGCCTCGTTCCTGACGCTCACGCAGAACATAACAATTATGTTTACGATCCAGACGTCAACGGACCACCGACTGATGACTACAAATCCGGCTTCGCTTGTGTTCATAAACCTCGTGGAGTTGGTCTCCCCGTCCGTGCCGTGCAATAACCAAAACCAATTACCGTGGGCAGGAACACTTCAGTTCCTGCCCACGCATTTAATTATCCGTAAGTATAGAGACGCCCTACTGGGCGTCTAAATAAAAACCGTACAAACCCCATCACCAAAACGTTTCCAAAATCCCATCCACACATGAAATATCCGAACAGCCTGTGGGATTTCTAATAATCAAAACCGCACTCCTCCCGACAGTCATCGGCTGGGGGCGTGGACGTCCCGTCCGCGTCAAGTGTCGAGGGCTCGATGCCCGAAGACGGTTGTAAAAATTCTCCGCATGGCTCTATAAACTATAAACTACAAACTACAAACTAAACCACAGCGGAGGGGCTGCCATTTGGCAGCCCCTCCGCTGTGGTTTATATTGTACAAATTACATCATGCCTCCCATGCCGGGGTTGCCCATCGGCATCTCAGGCTTGTCTTCCTTGGCGTCAACCACCACACACTCGGTGGTGAGGAGCATGCCTGCGATGGAAGCGGCGTTCTCAAGAGCCACACGTGCCACTTTGGCAGGGTCGATGATTCCGCTGGCGTGCAGGTTCTCGTAAGCGTCCTTACGTGCGTTGTAGCCGAAGTCGCCTTCGCCCTCACGTACCTTCTGAACCACTACAGAGCCTTCCAGACCGGCGTTCTCCACAATCTGACGGAGAGGCTCCTCGATTGCGCGTTTGATAATCTTCACACCGGTGGTTTCGTCGGCATTCTCGCCCTCAAGTCCTTCCAGACAAGAGATTGCGCGGATGTAAGCCACACCGCCACCAGGAACGATTCCCTCCTCAATAGCTGCACGGGTAGCACAGAGTGCGTCATCCACACGGTCCTTCTTCTCTTTCATCTCAACTTCGCTGGCAGCACCCACGTAGAGCACAGCCACACCGCCCGACAGCTTGGCGAGACGCTCCTGAAGTTTCTCCTTGTCGTAAGAGGATGTGGTATTGGCCATCTCGTTCTTGATCTGGTTCACACGGTCCTTAATAAGGTCCTTCTCACCCTTGCCGCCCACGATGGTGGTATTGTCCTTGGAGATGGTCACCTTCTCGGCGCTACCCAGCATCTCAACGGTTGCCTGCTCCAGTTTCAAGCCTTTCTCCTCGCTGATGACAACGCCACCGGTAAGAATAGCGATATCCTCAAGCATGGCCTTGCGGCGGTCGCCGAAGCCAGGAGCCTTCACAGCACAGATCTTCAGCTGGCTGCGCAGACGGTTTACAACGAGGGTGGTCAGTGCCTCTGAGTCAAGGTCCTCAGCAATCACGAGCAGCGGACGTCCGGTCTGAACGGCTGGCTCAAGAATCGGGAGGAACTCCTTCAGGTTGCTGATTTTCTTGTCATAAATAAGGATGAGCGGTGAGTCCATCACGCACTCCATCTTCTCTGTGTCGGTCACGAAGTAGGGTGAGAGATAACCACGGTCGAACTGCATACCCTCAACCACGCCGATGGTAGTCTCACGGCCTTTGGCCTCCTCAATGGTGATCACACCGTCTTTCGATACTTTACGCATGGCGTCGGCGATGAGCTTACCGATTTCCTGGTCGTTGTTGGCGCTGACTGTAGCCACCTGCTCAATCTTCTCGTAGTTGTCGCCTACGGTCTCGCTCTGGGCCTTGATGCTCTCAACAACCTTTGCCACGGCCTTGTCGATACCGCGCTTCAGGTCCATAGGATTGGCACCGGCTGCCACGTTCTTCAGTCCGTTTGCCACGATGCTCTGTGCAAGCACAGTTGCGGTGGTCGTTCCGTCACCTGCATCGTCACCTGTCTTGCTTGCCACGCTCTTCACAAGCTGTGCGCCTGTGTTCTTGAACGGGTCAGAAAGCTCAATCTCTTTTGCAACGGTCACACCGTCCTTTGTTATCTGAGGTGCACCGAATTTCTTCTCAAGAATGACATTACGACCTTTAGGACCAAGTGTCACCTTCACGGCATTTGCAAGCTCGTCAACACCCTGTTTCAACTGCTCGCGTGCCTCTATGTTGAATTTCAAATCTTTTGCCATGATTGTTTATTTTTTAATTATTAATGGTTAATTCTTAATTATGAATTAAAAAAATATACTGAAGTTTATGAAAGTATGATGTTTACTTTGTTTTGGAGTCGTTTAGTGTAATTGTCAAATATAATTATCATTTGCAAATCTATTGTCCACGAGCCGAAGACTCGTTAACTTCCTTTTATAA
This sequence comes from Bacteroidaceae bacterium, assembly GCA_016284045.1. Taxonomy (GTDB): domain Bacteria; phylum Bacteroidota; class Bacteroidia; order Bacteroidales; family Bacteroidaceae; genus UBA3839. The sequence goes on along the minus strand of JAEEOB010000034.1, from coordinate 3,774 downwards.
CTCCCTATTATACTTCCACTTTAACTTCCTAAACTTAATGTTTATCCGAGAACTGCGAGAACGTCGCTCTGACGCATAATCAGGTATTTCACACCTTGATATTCCAGCTCTGTGCCGGCATATTTTCCGTAAAGAACCTGGTCGCCTACTTTCAGCACCATTTCCTCGTCTTTCGATCCTTCACCTGTGGCGATAATCTCGCCCTGAAGCGGTTTCTCCTTGGCGGTGTCGGGGATGATAATACCGCCGATTGTCTTCTCCTCTGCAGGGGCAGGGAGAATCAGAACTCTGTCTGCTAATGGTTTAATGTTCATAATTGTTTGATTTTTATTTGATAGTTTAACTTTTCGAAACAATATCTGCAAAAAATATGCCACATTTTCAAGCATGACATTTTGTCGGTCAATATGACAGAAACATAAACTGTCCATCCTTTTTTCTGCCGATTTTTACATCTGATGTGTAAAACAATCACTTTTCAAATGGTTCTTTCAAAAAAAACAACTATTTTTGCAATGACTAAATGAGGTTATTTGGAATATACTTAAATTATCAACTTTTTTACGATTTCTCAGGCAAGTTTTTTCTTTTTCTGGATTTATATAAGCAAAAAAGAACAGCCTGGCAGACTCATTCAAATACGTGCAATCAATATCTGGACATAACGAGGAAACCCTTGTGTATCTTCTAAAGAGTGGTGACAAGACTGCTCTAAGGGAGTTCTATAACCTGTATGCCGGACGGCTGACTGCCGTATGTGCCAGATATATTTCTGATGATGAGGATCTTAAGGACGTGATGCAGGACACACTGGTCATGATTCTCTCGCATATTCATAAGTTCCGCTATCAGGGCGAAGGATCATTGAAAGCATGGACTACAAGGATTGCAGTAAACCAGTCGCTGAAATTCCTCCGGGAGCAGAATCATCACGAGATACAGCTGCTTTCAACCGACATGGCAGACGAGATTGAGGAGGAAGACCCAGTCGTCAGTGACATGCCACCGGATGTGCTCCACCGCCTGATCCGTGAGCTGCCTGCTGGTTACCGCACCGTACTGAACCTTTTTGTATTTGAGGGGTGGACTCATCATGAGATAGCCAAGGCTCTTGGAATCAAAAAAGACACTTCCGCCTCTCAGTTCAGCAAGGCAAAAAAACTGCTGGCTAAGAAAATTAATGAATTTAATAACTCCAAACGCAAACCAAGATGAACGAACAGACCTTATCGGAAATACGGCGAAAGCTGGATGACTACAGCATGCCTGCCCCCGACGTGTCGTGGGATGCGTTGGAACAGGCGCTTGCGACAAACTCCCGTCGCCGGCGGATTGCGACTTGGCTGAAAGCCGGAGCTGCAGCAGCTGTAGCAATGCTGCTTGCAGGCGGGGCTTGGTGGATGCTCTCAGAGGAAAACAATAAGGGAGGTGAACCTGCGACTGCCATAGTCCCGACCCATCCGGCAGACCATACGCACACGGACATGGACTCTGTTGGCACAGCCGCTGTCAGTGAACCGCTGCCGGATAACATTTCTGCAAGTACGACTGCAGAAAGCGGTAAGACGGAGCAGGTAATTCATACTCAGACAACAGACAAAAAAACAGCTGATGCCTATCGCATTCGTAAAAATAAGGTCTTTTCTCATCATCCTCATCAACCTGCTCTTGCTGATGATGTAAGTGCTGAGCCGCTCAAGGAATCCGCTCTGTCGCTTCTTCTGGTAAAAGAGCCTGTTGACAACAAACCTGAGGACACCCTGAAGCTGCCCATACTTGCAGATATGCTGAACTCAGATACCGGCACAGTCTCCAAACCGGAAAAGCAACAAGCGAATAGCGAGACGGCAAGAGCCAAGACGCAGACGGCAAATTCAGGTCTATTGTCTCCACCAACACTATACAAGGTTCCTGAACAGCAGGAACGGAGCAGTCAGAAGCCTGTTCAAAGACTTCCGTATGGTGCGGCTGGAACTAATGAACTCCCCAAATCACCGGCACCGATTCCCCGTTTCACCGCTAAAGCGTTTTTCTCGAACAACGGCATTGGGGGAATCGCCTCATCCTTGGGAAGAGTAGCTGAAGACACATATTATTCCAGTCCTGGTGACGGGGCTGTAGCTTCGCCCAATGATCCATGCAAGGATGATGATTCTTCTGATGAAGACAAAAACGCTAACAAAACATCTCCCAAAAAGATGAAAACGAAAGAGACCGAATATGGAAGCGTACGTCATCATCAGCCAATAAGGTTCGGTGTCTCACTCAGCTGGCAACTGAACAACCGCTGGAGTATCGACGGGGGCATCACCTATTCTCGTCTGAACACTGACATAACAGGTGGAAAAGGTAAAGATATTTATAGCCTTACTGACCAGCAACTCTACTATATCGGCATCCCCATAAATGTGAACTACAGTATCTGGCATAACCGCCATTTCAACGTCTATGTCTCTGCTGGAGGTATGGTGGAGAAGATGGTGAAAGGAGAGCAGACCACCAGAAAGGCGACAGTGCATGGTGGAAAAATGGATTCTGTCACCTCACAGGACATCCATATTCATCCACTTCAGTTCTCCGTCAACGCGGCCGCGGGAGCAGAGTTTAAGTTCAACCGACTGCTCAGCATATACACAGAGCCGGGAATCTCCTACCACTTCGACAATTCCTCTTCCCTGTCCTCTTTCTACACCGACTATCCGTTAGGGTTCAACCTCACATTCGGACTGCGGTTCAATATCAAATAACCATCTTCATAATTATTTTGTTTTAATCACCAATGAATTATTATAATCCAATGAAAAAGAGTATTTTATTTTTTATTCCATGCTTCCTGCTCGTCGCGGCATCTTTCATCGCCTGCTCTGATAAAGAGGACAATGACAACAATGATGCCTACAAGAGCGAGAAAACGCTGGTGGATATGATTCCCAAGAAAACTCCGATTAAGCTGACTGATGTTCAGAAAACCTACGTCAAGGCTAACAACAACTTTTCCTTCGAACTTTTCCGCCAGACCTGCGAAAAAAACAAGAGTTCCGTTCTCTCGCCACTCAGCGTCACCTATGTTCTTGGCATGCTCAACGATGGAGCAGAAGGTACCACCGCCTGGCAAATCATGAAAGTACTCGGATTTGAAGGGACGGACAAGACCGCTGTCAATGAGTTTTGTGCCAACCTCATTGAGAACGCGCCCAAAGTCGATCCGAACGTGAGGCTCAATCTGGCTAACGCTATATTTTTAAATGCCTCAAGGGGAATCCATCTCTTGCCTGACTATCAGCAGGACATGAAACGTTACTATCATGCGGAGGCGCAGTCTCTCGAATTTGCTGACCCTTCGGCTGTCAAGACCATCAACCAGTGGTGTGACAGACAAACTAACGGCATGATTTCGAAAATCCTGAACGAAACAGATCCCGACATGCTTATCTGTCTGCTCAACGCCATCTATTTCAAAGCTACCTGGACCGACAAATTTAACCCAGAACACACCACTGACCAGACTTTCACGAAAGAGGATGGAACCACCCTCAAGCTCCCGCTTATGCATCGGCATGCAAACGTGATGTGGGCTCATTACAACAACTTCACATCCATCTGCCTGCCATACTCCAGCGGTGCGTTTCAGATGTATTTGTTCCTCCCCGATGAGTATGTCACCACAAAGCAGGTGCTCGACAATCTCAATGCCGACTCCTTTGAACAGATGAAAGCGGAGATGTATCCCAAAAGCACCGATGTGAGGATTCCACGATTCACAACTACTGTTGA
>JAEEOB010000002.1 GCA_016284045.1 Bacteroidaceae bacterium | reverse complement strand
AATTGGGGTTGAACATCGATAGCTCATTGCCTATCTGATATCCGTCGTACCATTTTTCCAGCTCTTCGAAGTCCATGTTATGTTTTTTAGCCAGCATTCTGACCTCATCTTTGGTGAAGCCAAAATAGCGGTCAAGCTTGCGTGGGATAAGCATGGAATACTCACGGAAATTATTCAGTGCGGACTCCGTCTTGTATCTCTTGATGGGCAGGATTCCGGTCATATAAACACCAGCGAAGACACGGACAGCCTGTCCGCTTTTGAACAGGCGTCGTAGCCAATCGACATATTCGTCCATCACTATTTTATTGCTTTCAAACTCCCTGCAGATAGCATCCCACTCGTCGATGATAAATATGAATTTCTGTTTTTTCAATTCACGAATCCGCATCAGATAGTTCATCAAGCTTTCATTCTCCTGCAGTGGTATATCAGGATATTCATTGTGGATATCCGTCTTGATTGCCTCCTGTATCTGTGAGACAATTGTGTCATCTTTTATTTCTGTGACAAATTCACTGACATCAAGATAAATCACCGGATATTTGTTGAGATGCTGCTCAAATGATGGATGCTCTGCGATTTCCAGGTCTTCGAACAAGCTGCGGGAGTCGCACGACTGGTCGTAGTATGCACAAAGCATCTTTGCCGCCAAAGACTTACCGAAGCGACGGCAACGGGTAATGCAGGAAAACATTTTTTCCGAGTTAAGCGTGTTGTTGACAACAGCAATCAGTCCTGATTTATCAACATATTCGCTGTTGCGTGCATAACGAAACCCCTCATATCCAACATTAATATAGTTTCCCATAATCTGCCAGAATTGATATTTTTGGCAAAGATACGGAAAAAAAATGAAGAATGAAGAATGAAGAATGAAAAATAAAGAATTTCAAGTTTCTGATGTGAAATATTAAAAAAAACTTCTTTTTAATTGTAAAACGTTTGTGGGGCTGACTCTTGCAGAACGTAACCGAGACGAAAGAAAGGAATATAACGTGTGTAGCTTTTAAAAAGAAGAAAAAAACAGTCCATAAATGGACAGGGAAAAACCGCTTCGCGGAAAAAACCATGCGGATGAATTCCTGCTAAGTATTTTTATATCAGTATACAATCTAAATGCGAAAGTTGAATGAAAAATGAAAAATGAAAAATGAAAAATGAAGAATGAAGAATGAGGAATGAAGAAACTGACTTCAAAAGCAAACGCATAACTAAACCGCACAATGGCAAGGTTACACTAATCATATATTAGACTAATGTAAACCCTGCCACTGTACGATTCAGGAAAACATTCGGCTCTCGAAGTCAGATAGACGCTTCGCAGGATCTGTCACTCTCGGCATAGCTCAAACAAGTTTGGCTCTGCACTCACTGCTCCAGAATCTCCGGCTCCTTATAGTCCTACATTCTGAAGCGTTCCACAGACATTCCTATTTGCGGATTATTTATTCCCTGCCATATAGTTGATGATAGCCACAACATCGGAGATATCGATGCTGTCATCACCGTTCACGTCGGCAGTAGCCCGGAATTTATTGTCGCCCGCCATCGTGTTGATGACTGCCACCACATCGGAGATATCAACCGCGCCGTCCTGGTTGACGTCGCAGGTAAGCGTGGTGCCCACTTGTATGCTGCCAATTACCTCAGCCGTGTCGTAAGAACGGGCATTAGAATCACTGAGGGCGCTTTGGCGGAGTGTCAGCGGATAGAGCCCCTTTGCTACCGATGCCCCGATATGGATTTTCACCGTCACCACCTCGCCGTCATTGCCATTGATGGTTGAGCCGTTGGTGGAAGCAGCGAACATGCGGAGCGCGCCGTCGGACTGGATAGCCGCCTCAAAGGTGTTGGTCTTGCGGGCAGTGGTGCGCTTCGTGCTGAGATAAGCTTCAGGGAATCCGTCCTCATCGGTCAGGAACTCCATGCCTTCAGGCAGATAGAGGTCGAAGCTGAAACCTTCCATCGGCACAGAATTCTTCATATTCACAGAGAGTGTGACATCCGAACCGGCAGAAGCCTCCACAGGATTGATGTAGATGACATTGTTCAACTTCGAAATATCTGTTACTTCAAAGGGCGGCTGGCTCTCATCCGCCTCAAACAAGGCGGTCAGGGTGATGTTCTTCGTCACTGTCATACTGCGGGGATTCGACGTGTCGCCGTCACTCCAATGCGAAAATTTATATCCGCTATTTGCAATGGCATTCAGCTCTATAGACGTACCGCTGCTGTATGTGCCTCCGCCAGTCACTGTTCCTGCACCCGTCGGCGACACATTCGTGGTCACCGTATAGGTGGTGGCTGTGTTGCCCGTCACGTTCTTCGAAGTGCGGTTGCCTAACGCATCATACGTGTATGACACCGTAATGCCGTTGGAATAGGTCACTTTTGTCAGACGGTTGAGGTTGTCATATGTATATGTCGTTGAACTTTGGGCAAATGACTGAATGGATACAAACAATATTGCCAAGGTATATATTAGTCTTTGTTTCATAATTATTTCATTTTAAAAGTGTTCTGTTAAAATATTATGTAATAAGTTGACTTTTGTCGTTGGCAACAACTACAAAAACAATAAAAACATCATCTCAATCACATAATTATTATTTACCAAAAATCCAATTCATTAAATCATCACCAGCATCACTCATCTTTTGAGCATCATCGAACGTAAACTGAAGATTTTTTTCAATAAATTCTGCAACAATAATCTCTTTTTCAGCAAGTTTGTTCATTGATCGCAATTGATCATTTGCTACTTCCACACTTATCATAGACATAGATCCATTAGAATAATTATTTTCTGGTAAACTATATGAATATGAATAAGTATTACTTCCATAACTACAAGGGGTTGATGAAGTATAACTTACAGAAGATGTTGTTGTTCCCTTATTTGTTGAAGAATTTGAGTTGTTTTGTTTGTTACCGACAATAATTACACCTGCATCATCGTAATCATCCAACATATTATAATAGTTTCGCATGAATTTTTTAAAAAGGCGTTTATGTTGTTTTGCAGAGATTTTTCCTCTATCATAGGCATCGTTAATAATACCAATATATTTTTTTTTGTATGCCTCTGCACTTTGTTCAGCTTCTTGTTTTGTCCTTAACCCTTCCGGGTCAATCCCCATAATCGGGTTATTGTCCGCATACGGATATAGGTTGGTGCTCCAAATCGGGTCTTCTGAGAGGAAGCGACCGATGGTGGGATCATAATGACGGGCACGCATATAATAGAGATGGTCGTTGAGGTACATCACGCCGTACCCGCCCACATATTTGAAGGGGTTGAAGTCCGCCTCTTCCTGCTGAACCACTTTTCCGAATTCGTCGTACTGGTATTTGTGCGTAATGTTGTTGTTGTCGTCAACGATGGCCACCACAGAGCCACGGAAATCGGTCACATAGTAGCTGGTCTTGCCGTTCAGTACCCTTGCCTCCAGTCCGTTTCCATAGATATACTCAGCCCCACTCTTGGAATCGGACAGCACAGTGCCAATGCCAAGCGGGTTCGTTGTGAACTCGATGTCGCCATAGGAGGCAATCAGCCCGAGCGGGTCGTAGTCGATGTTCGTACTTCCCGAACGGGTCAGGCGGTCGCTCTTGTCCCATCGGTACTGCTCATCACCCCGTTTGGTGGTGTTGCCGTTCTCATCGAACGAGAAGCTGATGTCGCCCGCTTTCGTGATGCGGTTGTCGCTGTTATAACTGTAGCTGACTGTCTCATTGGTCAGTTTGATGTCGGAATAAGGCTCCTGCGTACTCTTCGACGTGATATTTCCCTCCTTGTCAAGCGTAAACGAATAACTTGCCACCACCGTTCCGTTGCTCAGCGTCGTTTTCTTGCTGGTAAGCCGCCCCACCTCGTCATAATCGTATGTGGTGGTCATCCCGTTCGGATAGCTGACCTTCGACAGTTTATTGTCCTTGCGGTAGGTATAGGTAATTGTCTTGCCGTTGAATTTCACGGTCTTCATGCGGTCTGCATTGTCGTAAGTGTAAGATGTATTGTTTATTTTCAGGCAATTTCCATTTTCATCATAGCTATAAGAATTGCTGTGTCCGTCGCACGAGGTACCTGTGATGCGGTTGAATCCGTCGTAGGTGTAGGTCATCGTCTTTCCGTTTCCTGAAACAGACTCTAATCGCAGCTTGCTGTCATACGAATAGCTGTTCACACCGTCATAAGTGACACGTCCCAGATCATCATACTGATAATTGAGTCTGGTGCCATCCGGCTTGGTGTAGCTGTTCAGCGTTCCGTCATCGTTGTAAGTAAATCGTTTGGTCGCTCCGCCAAACTCCATGGACTTGAGCCAGTCGGTGGCATTGTCATACGACAGCGTTGTGACACCGCCCTTGGCATTGGTGATGCTTATCAGGTTGTCGTTCTTGTCGTAGTCATAACTGGTTGAATTATTGGCTGGATCGGTCTCACTCAGCAGGTTGTCGTTTTCGTCATAATCGAATTTGGTCGTTCGGTTTAATGCGTCGGTAGAGCTTATCATACGGCTTGCCGCATCGTAGGAGGAGGTGCTCGATAGACTGAGTGCCGGCAAAGATACTTTCGTCAGGTTTCCGTAGCTGTTGTATGTGAATGTCGTGCTCACGCCCATCGGATTGACAATTTCTGTGGGCAGTCCTTTCGAATTATAGGAGATGCTGGATGACCGTCCCTCCGGTGCGCTGATATCCGTGAGATTTCCGTTTGAGTCGTAAGTGTAATTAGTCGTGTTTCCTCTTGCATCAGTGACACTTGTCAGGTTGTTCATCGAGTCGTAGGTCATTTTGGTGGTGAGTGTGCCATCACCGCTAACTGTCACACTGGTGACATTGCCTTTATCATCATACTGCACATTGCTCACGTTGGTGTTGTTGGTTCTTATGGAGGTAGGCAACTGCGGATGTGAGGAGTCACTGTATGAAGCTGTCACTTGTAACCCCTCTTCACCTGTCAGCTTTGTCACCACATTGTTGGCATTAAAGGTGTAGTTATAAGAGGAAGTGGTGTTATCCCGTTTCACGTCCACTTGTGAGGTGGTTGATACCGACGAACCGTATTTAGCTGCCACGCTCACGCTGGTCTGCGTGGTCGGCACACTGCCGATTCCGCTCACGGTTTTGTTCAGTCGGTGGTTGGCATCATACTCGTTCTCAATATAGTTGCCTTTCGGCAGCTTGATGCGGGAGAGCAGTTTTGATGTGCTTTCCTTGGTGTCATCCTCATAGTCATATGTAGTGGTCTGTCCTTTGGCGTCCGTGAAACTGCTGAGCTGATACTTGCCGGTGTATTTATTCTGTTTATAGTCAAAACTGATACTTCTTCCAAGTGGGTCTCTCACGCTGGAAATCAAGTTTGTCCCCGACATGTAAGAGAAAAACAGCGACCGCTGTCCGTCACTCACACTGCTGATACGCATAAATCCGTTCTGGCCAGCTGAATAATTGACAGTCAGTATGTTTCCATTGCGGTCCTCGATTTTTCTAAGATAAAGTATTGGTGCTGTGCCTCCCGGTTTTGAGAAATGGTATTTCACCTGTTTCTTGGTTGTAATAATCACTTCGTTACCCACCTGTTCAAATTCATCGTAAACACCGATGGACATGGGAACGAAGCGTGTGCCGTCGGACTCATAGACATCGATGCTACCTCCTCCCCAATGGACAACTGCATGACTTTCCACCAGAGCCAGGTAGGAATGGTATGTATGGCTCCATCCCGGTCCGAGCGGCTGGTAGGAGTCTTCCACACCATCGACGGTACGCACCCCGAAGAACACCTCCGGAAGGGTTGTGTTGTAGGAATTATAATTATGGGCAAACAGAAGTGGTACAGTTCCATCTATAGAGAAGCTGGTCTTGGTGTAATGCTGGAAATTGCCCATCGGCAGTCCCAGACCAAGCGCGATGGTCTTCAGCGTGATGTTCAGCGGCTGGAAATAATCCGAATCATCGGGATGAGGATCGGATATGCTACCCGCATCCACTTTCTGCATGATTCTCGCCAGCATGACGAACGCCTCCCCCCGTTTGCAGTTGTCGTAGGGACGGAACTTGTCGTGGTCGGTTGTGATGATGCCCAGACTCGCCGCTTTCCTCACATAGCCCATCATCTTCGGGTTAGCGGTTTTGAGAGCTGTCACATCAGCGTCCGACGGGAACGGGTTGTTCGTGCCCGTGACATCCGGCTGGATGTTGAATGTCTCCATCAGCACCTTCAGCGTATGCAGGCGGGTGATACTCTCCTCCGGCGCGAACTGGAACCGGTCGCGGTCGAACGGTGTCACACCATCGCCATACTCCAGATACATCAGCGCCTTGGCTGCCTGGAAATAATAGGTGCTCTTGTCGGTCAGGTCGCTATAGACCGTCGGGAAATTGTCAGAAACCACGCTGGAAGGCACACTCCTCTCCTTGATGGAATAGACCCCACGGAAGGCAATCTTGGCGAGATGAGCACGTTTCAAGAGATTCTCAGCCGACATCTTTCCGTTCTCGTCACTCCCACTCAGCACTCCTTTTTTATACAGATAACAAGTGGAGGAATAAAAGTCGCTTGAAGGATCAAGGTCAGAGAAGGTGCAGTCGCCATCAGGAATACCAGAAGAGACAGCCGTCACCGTGAGAGGATTCGAATAGAATATGGTTGTTGAAGAGCCGTATGAGGTGAGAATAAGAGTATACGTGTGGCTGCCGTTTGTAAAATCGGGAGTAACTGAAATGGAAGCACTTGAGTATCCCGATGGCATGGATTTTGATTCGACCTCACTTCCTGCATTAGTGACAGATGTTCCAGAAATCTTAAGGTCTTTACGGACAGAAATAGAAACACTATTATTAAAAATGCCACTGTTCTTTTTAGCAGTAAATATCACTTTGTTTCCATCGACTACGGCATAAGCCTGAATATATGTGCCATCGTTTGCATATCCATGCCAAGTTTGGTTATTATAATAGACCTTTTCCGTAGAAGGCTTGGCTGTGATTGACGGACTGGCAGTATAATCCGGTGACGAGGCTTCTAATGTCGTCACCGCATCTGCTATACCCTTGCTCCAATCGCTATATTCGCTACTATTAGAGTTACGGGCTTGAATTTGAAAATAATAGGGAGTATTGGGCTTAAGACCACTAACATTGCATGATGTCGAAGAAACCTCTGCTTCAAACTCCGGGTTCTGATAGTTTCTGGGAGTACTACTTACTAAAATACCGTATTTTGTCGCTCCCGATACTGCACCCCATTTTGCAATAAAACCTGTTGAACTCTCATTAGTTCCATAGAAAGTTGAGTAATTCGGTGTGGAAAGTTTCGTGGTTTCTGATGTTGTTCTCACCGAAACCCCTTTGCTCCAGTCGCTATTTTCACTGCTATCCCCGTTACGCGCCTGAATCTGATAATAATAGGTAGTATTGGGTTGAAGACCTTTGTTTACTAAGCATGATGTGGTGGAAACCTCTGTTTTAAATACTGGATTCGCAAAGTTTCCCTGAGTATTACTCACCTGAATACCATATCTCGTCGCACCATAAACATCATCCCAATTAGCGACAAAGCTTGTTGTACCGATGTCCGAGGCATAGAAGGATCTGTAATTGGGCGTGTCGAGTTTCATACTTACAGTAATCGGGTCGGTAAGGAAATACATGTTTGAAGAACCTTGGGAAAGGAGTACCGCCCGATAAGAGTGCGTACCGCTAGCATCTGGAGTAACAGTGAATGATACCTCAGAAGACCCAGGGTCGGCACTTTTTGTATCGACATGCTTTCCTATATATGTAATTGTGGAACCAGAAACAGTCATTCCTTTATAGAGTAAAACTCCTATTTTATTATTAAATGTGCCGGAGTTTTTACTTACTGTGAATTTGATACTGCTGCCACTGACAGAAGCCGACAGTTGTATCCAAACGCCATCCGTGGTGTAACCATAATAAGTATTTCCGTTATAAGTATATGTGAAATTTTTAGGTTTGTCTGTTTCTGACGGATTTACAGAATATGTCTGTGCTTTCACCGTTAGAAATGATGAGAATCCTATGAAAAAAGCTAACAGGATTGAATATGATAATCGTTTTCCCATATTGTTGTTGGTTTTTGTTTTAAATAATTATTGAAGTATGTTTTTGGGGGTATACCACCGAGCCGATGGCGCTCCCAGTATGGTTATTGATTGTTGTTCATGATGATATGTGCCACAGCGATATAGTCGGCGACGTTAATCTGTCCGTCACCATTGGCGTCGGCTGCTTTCTCATTAAATCCAGAAGGAGGATTATTCATGATGTAGTGGGCTATGGCAATATAGTCCGCCACAGTAATTGAACCGTCGCCGTTGGCATCGCCTGTGATAAACTCTGGCTCGGTGTAAATCTTGTCAAATGAAACGACCGGCCGGATGGGCAGACCCTGATACGGTTCGTTTTCCCACCAAGACATTTTCGATGAGTCAAAATACATGTAACCGACATTGTTATTCACATCATGGTCTCCATAGAGCGTTGACGACCAGTAAGCACCATCCTCCCCTTCGTTTCTGATTTTTTTGTCATCATAATAACCAGCCGCCGGCAAGAAGATGTTGTTTCCCTCAAAACCTTTCACAATACTGGTAATTCGATAACCGTTGACCCCATTCTCTGTTGTCCATTCCATCGTCACATACTGATCGTTGATCAATTCCTTCAACTCGCTCAAAGTCGGCATTCGCCATTCTCCTCCCCAATTGACAGAGACGGCATCATCCTCAAGAAGCAGGTTCTCGCCTTGTTCTACTTGTTCAGTCTTATTAATCGTATAATTGGAGAGGCTGAAGTCTGTCCTTCCGTCGCAGCTGCCAGTTGTCTCTCCCCATGCATAGTAGCATCCAGCCTCTTCGGGAGAGTAAGCTCCCAGATTATATGTAGCCCAAAGTGTGGCTTTTGGCAGTCCGAGGTCAACAAGCTCGTGACCTAAATAGCTGGAAGGTGCACCATAAATTGTATGCGTGACGGGAGTGTAATTCGACAGGACCGGACGTACGGGATATCCGTAATAACGGTAATAGCCTATCAGTTCCGCCTGTGTATTAGTTTCATATCCTAGGCAGATAACATGTGTGGCATGGTTGTTTGCCGGAATATCTTTCATCGATAAGTTTGCCGACCAGTAATGAAAGTCATCACTCACGTACTTTTCGTTCTTTTTGTAGCCGGCATCTGGCATGATGATGCAGTTTCCGTTCGTTCCTGTGATTTTATATGCTCTGAGTGTTTTCGACTCGTCTGTCCAAATCCACTCAAAAGTACAGTTGTCCATCAGTTCCTGAAATTCTTCTTTAGTTGGTATGTGCCAGTCGCCGCCCCATTTCACATGGGCGACATCATCTTCGGGATCCAATGAGATTTTCCCGTCTAGTCTGCCCCATGCTCCTCTGTCGCAATATTTTGTCAAGGTATGATTTGTCTTGTTGCAGGCATCGCCGTCACACCATTTATAGGTTTCCCAATTATAAACCTCCTTCGTTTCTGTTTCACCCCAGGCATAATAATTACCCAGACTTTCAGGCGAAGTGGCTCCGATATTGCATGTTGCCCACAATGTGCCGCTTGGCAGACCGAGATCCACATACTCGTGACCATTGGCGTTGAAGTTTCCAGCAGCCATAGTCACAGTACTGTTTGACAACATTATCAGCATGAATATGCTGACAGACTGTTTTAAGATTTTATTCATAAGTAATGATTTATTATCAAGATGGTTGGGGAATGTTCAAATGAATCAGCTTTTCCCTGCAAAAAGATGGGTATCAGTGTTTTTTGTCATTTCATTTCATTCTTGCAAATATAAGGATTTTCAAAAAATGGTCAAAGGCATTATTGTCTCATTATCTGAAGGTGCTGAATGCTTTTCCGAGTAGTCGGTTTCGATATCTGAATGGAATAATTAGCCTTTGCTCTATTGAAAGTCATACCAACTTTTCGGCTTTTGTTGTGTGACTGCTATTGTGCGGTTTTGTTCCTTTTCTGCTGCCCGACGAAAGAAATAGTTGTCTCCTACAAGCCCCACGTTCAGAAATGTTCCTCACCTGCACCCATTACTCAAACCTACCCCTTTGCACATCTTTCAGGAGGTGATGTTTTCATACATCACCTGCAATCAACTTTCTGAACCGCACAATAACAAGAACCCCAAAAGTATTCTCAACTTCTGGGGAGCAATTTCTTTTCTCTGAATAATCAGAATGGAATTACAGGGCAAGGCGCAAGCCAAGGAATTCGGCACAGCCGACAGGCTCTGCGTAATTGCGGTAAGAAACACGGCAAGAATAGTCCTAAACGACCCAGCAACCACCCCGGATTATTCGGTCAGTGCCCGATGAAGGACCTTTGGGATTGGTCTGGCTGCCACTGCTGTAGTTACCATTCCAGTCATTGCACCATTCAAACACATTGCCCGACATATCGTAGATACCAAGCTCGTTCGCTTGTTTTGTCTTCACTTCGTGGGTGGTATCAGAATCGCCAGAATCAGAATTACTACAATACCTGGCTACAACTCCTATCGAATTGCCACCACTGTACTTATAACCGCGGCTCTTGTTGCCACCCCGCGCGGCATACTCCCACTCCGCCTCCGTAGGCAGTCGGAATTTACGTCCAGTCAGGCTGTTCAGCTTGCGGATGAATTCCTGGCAGGCATTCCAGCTCACCATCTCCACAGGATATCTGGCGCCTTTCGTGGATGACGGGTTGCTTCCCATCACTGCCTTCCACAGCTCCTGTGTCACTTAGGTTTCACCAATGTAATAGTCGCTCAAGGTCACGCTGTGGGCAGGCTTCTCAGCATCATGGTGATCACTGCCCTGTTCAGCCGTCGCCCCCATCGTGAACGTGCCGCCTTGCACCTTAATCATTTTGAAACTCACGCCGTTGGCGGTCACGGTGATGGAGCTGGAGGGGGAAGGATTTGCCGAGCGGTTTCTATTACCGACATTGCCCTGCTGCCCGTAAACCGAGATCGCCGACAGTAGAAACATTGCTGTTGTCAGCGTTTTTTTCATTGTATTCATAATTGTCAATACTTAAATTAAACACAAATGCTCTTTAAAAAACTCAGGTTTAATTATATAGAAAGTCTATTTATGTTATGTGATGTGGGTCTAATAAACGGAGTAAATATCTATTTTATATAAGGTTAAAAACGATACCCTTCTTAATAAAGATAAAAATGTTCTGAATCGACTCTATCTAAGATTGAAGTTTATTGGCATGGTAAAGCTACTATGTACTTTATGAAAATCATACTCGGCTGGATTCCACTTTGGCATTTCCTTCATCATTCGTATTACTTCTGCGTCGCACTCTGGTGACAAACTTCTGAGAATCTTGATGTCACGTATAAGTCCTGTTTTATCTACAACAAAAGTAACGATAACCCTCCCCTGAATTTTATCCAGCCTTGCCTTGTCTGGATATTTGAGATTTTTTGTATCCAATCATTTAGGGCTGACAGTCCGCCAGGGAACTCAGGAAACACTTCAGGTCTTTCATATATAGTTTAATCGTCGTTTGATTCCTTGTTGATTTCTTCTGAATCAATCCTATTGAGGAAATCCTTGGCATTTAACACAAACTGTGCTTTCATAAAAGACGATGTCAACATAATAAGAGTGAATAGCATTAGTTTTTTCATATTGAATCGTTTATTTGGTAAAAAACTGTTTGTTTTCTATTATAAGTCCTTTTTTAATACAACAGAAAAAAAACAGGGGTGTTCTATCATTCAGTTTTGAATAGTCTTTTTTATAGAACACCCCCACTTTGAAAAAGTGTTTATTCTTTGGAATGGTTTTTATTTAAGTCATCTTATAAATGTATATCATCGACGCCCTGTTCCATTGCAATCATAACATCTATAGGAACCTTTTCCATTACACCAGCGACATGTTTCATAATCATAAATACGACCTCGATTTCCTGTTCCATTGCAACTGAAACAAACAACAGTCCCTCGACCATTACATTTCCTACAATTATGATCCTCTGGAACAACAACGGTAGGTGTTGGTGGTGTTTCTCTTTTGACACTACCATCATTTTTAATCGCCATAGAAACCTCCTCATCTAAAGCAAGATGCCACCCCTCATTACGGGCAGAGACCCAAAGTGTATTGTTTTTTTCAAGTACGTCTCCATTAAGTTGCCACCCATATCCCGGACTGGCAACAATCTTGACCTTCACTTTAGAACGGTCTTCATTCCACTCCTCCAATGTGGCAATGACAAAGTTCTGACTGTTTGGAAAGCGATAGCACAGGCGGCAACCACGCGTCCAGAGTTTTGTGTTCTTATTGTTATCAATTTTCCTTTGAAACTCTGCCTCTTTTTCTGCGGCGGCACGCTTTTCCGCCTCGGCTTTCTGTTGAGCCAACATTTCCTGACGTCTTTGTTCTGCCTTGATGCTGTCTTCTCTTGCCTGTTTGGCTAGTTCCTCTCTACGTTTTTTATCTGCCGCAGCCTGGTCTAAGGCTTTTTGGTGGTCTGTATAATCGATGAAATTACCATTCTTCCCTATAATTCTTTCTTTTCCGTCTGCAAAGACTTCGGCTCTTCCGTTTGAGAAATTCTTGATTACCCTTTCATAGGTTGGCTGAATGGCAATATTTCCATCTGATGTTATGAATCCATAGTTACCACTTATTCTAAATGATGCCATGCCGTCACTAAAGTCACCAACCTGAAATTCCGTAATCTTGACAAAATCCATATTCTCAGTTCCTTTAGAGGCATACAGAACAAAACTCCCATAAGGTGTTCCTTGGCGAAATTCTCCGTTTGAGTAGAAAAAAGAGTCTTTTCTGTCATTAAAGAAAAACACGGTTCCCTTTCCGTTTAATTTGCCATTTTCTACACTGCCTGTCCATAAGACTTTGAAATTATTAAATCTACTATTAGTATAAATAAGACAAGTACCTTCTTTCAAGCTAGAATATGGATAAGATGAATTGACATGTTCCCACGCAAATTTCGGGTATTCATCTTTTGGCATAAATGCAAACTCTGAAAGAGCTCTTACTTTTTCCCCGAAACGGTCTTTTGTAAAACTCCTACTATGTCCAATAATATAATTATGTTTTAACGCATAATTCTCAAATTCTGCTTCTATTAAACTCTTTTTTTTAGGGTTATAAACACAATAAAACTGTTTCGGGCTTCTTCCATGGGCTATCGCCTCATTAAATTCTTTTTCTTGTGCCACACATTCCAGAGAAAGCACAAGAAAAGTCAGAATTAAAAAGAACTGTTTCATGACTGCAAAATGCTTTAAAAGATGATGATGGCACCTGCATCCACATAGAACACAGAATTCGTGACAGAATAGATTTCTGATTTTGCCTCATCCTTTTTGAACGACTGACCACCAAATCCTATTCTGTAGTTAGCTCCTGCAAAAAGTCCGAAACGGTCTCCCACATAAAACTTCACTCTTGCTTTAGCTGCAATGTCGAAAGCCAGAGCCCGGAATGGTTTTCCGTCAACATATTCACCACCAATACCTATATATAATGGAAACTGAAGACGATGAGGTGCATTCAATGAAGTACCGATATAAGTAGTAAGTGCATAATGATTGATGTCTTTTACATATCCGGGATCGAACCATGCTGTTGTACCCTTCAGATTCATTTTATCATTAGTGGCATGACCATAAGTGAATTCCGTATAAGAGAGTATTCCCTTAAACTGTTTCTCATAACCGACACTTAAATCCCAGTATGACTTGTAATCATACTTGTATTTCTCGCCATTTTTGCTGTAAGACAACTTAGCAGAAGGAATTCCGAATGGAGAGAAACCCACATGGATAGATTTTGTTTTCTCCTGGGCATTAACACTGACACAGCAAGCCATCATGGCCATCGACATAAAAAAGAATAATTTTTTCATTTTGATTAAATTTTATAAAGTTTAACAATAATTATGTTTTTGGCAAAATTATGAAAAAATACCAAACCGTCAAAGGTTATTTTTCTTCATTGTTTGAAAGGGGAGTGTGTCTTTCTGAAGGGTGAGTTTCGTTGTCTGAAGAGAAGAAGTCATCAAGTTGTTGGCAGAGACGTATCAGGGTTTTATGGGGGAGATTAAGCTGGATGGACCATCCACAGCCGTCAGCAAGGATAAGCTGGTTTTTCTGTGGAAGGACTCTCACGATAAGCCGGAGATTGACAATGAGGCTTCTGCCAATCTTGATGAAGCGGTTTTGGGAATCCGCATGGATGTTCAGCAGATTGATAATATCTGCTATGGAGCAATTGAAATACAGCTCCTGCTGTGAGAGGAAAAAGATTTGGATATAGTTGCTGTCGGCCCGCACGTATGCCACATGCGAGGGGTCGATGACGACCAGCTCGTTACGGTTTCTGAGACAAAATCTTGACATGTCGGTTTGCGTTGGAGTAAGCCTTTTGAAAGAAACAAAAAAGGACGTGGGTATTCCCTGCTCACTTATCCCTAACGCGGGCTCTCGCATGCCTTGTAACAGGATAAGCAACTCGAGTCAGCCCACGCCGGCGGATATTATACGGACAAACCACACATAGAAGAAGGAAAAACCCAATCTCCCAATGCGTAATCAAGGTATGGTATAATACACCCAACGCAGACGTTTTCGGTTGCGTCTCTTCTGTTACATAGACAAATTTGCGAGATTTGCGTTAAGAAGATAACGTTCGTAAACGCCTTTTACCAATAAACATAACCCACAAGCCCATTCAGGGCTAACTGAGTCGATTGCAAAATTACGGAATATTTTTCTATAGAGCAAAAAATCAGCCAGTTTTTTAAGCAGCACAGTTAAAAAGATGTGTGAGATAAAATAATCCTATTTGAAGGAACTCAAAAATCCTTATAAACATATTGCGGATTGAAAAATTTTTCACTAAATTTGCAGCATGAACAGGACTCCTGAGAAAGGAACAGCACACACTAATCCAAACAAGAATCGGATTTGCAAAAAAGGACACTCACCCGACAGCATTATGCAACTAAACCTCCTATTCCGAAGGCATAAAACTCCCTAATCAAAAATTCAATAAATTCAAGTTTCTGAAGTAAAAAAGGAAGCCGAGTTAATTTAAAGATTTAATTATGTAAGATGTAAGATTTATGCAGGTGGTTCGGAATTTAAAATGGGAGTTAACGAGCCTGAGGCTCGTGGACGATAGTTTTGCCAATGATAATTGATTTTAGAATCACTCAAAAAATAAACAGAACTTAATAATTATCAGCATTTTCAAATACTTACGAAAGTTGAATCAATAAATAAAATGCAACTGAAATGCAAACATTACCGCCACCTGACCACAGACGAGCTGCACGACATCTACCGGCTGCGCGTGGCGGTGTTCGTTGTGGAGCAGGTTTGCCCCTATCAAGAAATAGACGGTAACGACAGAGCAGCTTGGCACATCTGGCTGAAGGATGAGGAAGGCCTGTTTGCCTACCTGCGCGTGCTTCCGCCCGGAGTAACCTTCGAAGACGCCTCCATCGGACGGGTAATCTCAACCCGCCGCCACCACGGTTATGCCACCATGCTGCTCAAAGAGGGCATCAAAGTGGCAAAAGAGCAGTTCGGTGCCAAACGAATTACCATCGAAGCACAGACCTACGCACGTAGCCTCTACGAGAAAGTGGGGTTCGTGCAGACATCTGGTGAGTTCATGGAAGACGGCATTCCTCACATCCAGATGACTTTGACAATAATATAATTGATTTTTCGGAAATAAAAAAGCAATTAATAAGAGAGTTAACGAGCCTGTAGCCCGTGGACAACAGACTTGCCAATGAAAATATGACATTACACACGCAAAATCAAACAGAACCTATTATTCATCAACTATGTCAAGAACTTTCGAATAACAAAATAAGCATAATGGGAAAACACGCAATAAGACAAGCCACACCAGCCGATTTGCCATCTGTCATGCAAGTGATGGAGGCGGCAAAAGGTATTATGCGTCAGTCTGGCAACCTGCATCAGTGGGTTGACGGCTACCCGTCGGAGGAAGTCATCATGGCGGACATTCAAAATGGTCATGGCTTTGTGGCGGAGGAAAACGGCAGAATTGTGGCTTATTTTGCCTTTATTCCTTCGCCTGAGCCAACCTACAACAAAATCTACGGGGGCAAATGGCTTGACAACCAACAACCTTACCATGTGGTCCACCGAATCGCCAGCTATCCGGATGTCCACGGCATTTTCAAAGAAATCATGGACTTCTGTTTCTCACATACCAAAAATATCCGCATCGACACGCATCGCGACAACACCATCATGCAGCACAACATCCTGAAACACGGATTCACTTACTGCGGCATCATCTACCTCGCCTCTGGCGACGAACGCTTAGCTTATCAGAAAACCAAATTGTAAGATTTTCTCTCCATAATTTTGAAGATTGAAAATAAATGACTAATTTTGAAAATTAAAAGTCATTTAAACAAAAAAATAAAATTATGAAGAGAATTCGACAAATCGTGATGCTGCTCACATGTATCGCAGTGATGGCGGTTGCTGCCATCCAGAAAAACGGTAAGATTTTCGGTCATCAGCTGGGAGAAGGGCAAAAAAATGAAACAAAGACGGACACGACAGTACAAGCCGCAGTCGGAGCGCAAGCAGACACAGCAGCCGTGGCTGCCGCTGATGTCATGAAGACTCTCGACGACGGCACAATTGTGGTGAACACCACCAGCCTCTGTAAGGATGTGATTGGCTACGACGGACCTGTGCCGATGGAAATCCAAATCAAAGACGGCACCATCACCGACGTGAAAGCCCTGGAGAACAACGAGACCCCTGAGTTCTTCGAGGAGGCACGCGTCATCGTGGCAGAATGGAAAGGCAAGACGATTGAGGAAGGGCTGAATCTGCAGGTTGATGCCATCACCGGCGCCACGTTCTCGTCGAATGCCATCATCAAAAACGTGCGTAGCGGACTGGCATACGCAGCCGCCAACATGCCAAACGGTGACACAGCACTTGCCGCCTATTCTGAAGGGAGCATGGACCTCTCAGCAAAAAGCATCATCGGGCTTATCGTGGTGCTGATGGCGGCTATCATTCCACTGTTTTTCAAGAACAAAACTTACCGCACGCTGCAACTCTTACTCAACGTAGGCGTGCTCGGATTCTGGTGCGGCACATTCCTCAACTACACCCTTTTCCTCAACGCCCTGTCGAACGGGATGGACATCTGGGTGTCGATTATCCCCATCATCATGCTCATCACCGCATTTATCTATCCGCTCTTCGGAAAGAAAGCGTACTACTGCACCAATGTATGCCCGTTCGGAGGGCTGCAGGACCTTGCCGGCAAGCTGAGCAAAAAGAAATGGCGCATTCCCATTGCCACACAAAAAGCACTCTGCTGGTTCCGCCGCATCCTCTGGGTGGTGCTGATGCTGCTTATGATTTCCGGTATCTATTTCGACTGGATTCAGTATGAACTGTTCTCCGCCTTCATCTTCAAGGCAGCATCGTGGGTGGTCATCGCCTTCGCCATCGTGTTTACACTTATCAGCATCTTCGTGCCGCGTCCCTACTGCCGCTTCGTTTGCCCGACCGGATCACTCATGAAAACAGCAGAAGACAGGTTTGTTTAATTAGTTGTTAGTTTTTAGTGACCATGCGGACGATTTTCATTACCGGCTGCAGGCATAGGCATTCCAGTTTTTTGTTTTTAGCGAGTTAGATAAAGCCAGAATGTCCATCTTTTGGCTCAGAAAGATTAGTTCTGCTCAACATTCAGAAACAGAGGTTCTTAAAGTTTTATAATATTGAAGGTACGTTCCAAGGAAAATAATAAATGGTAAATCATTAAATCATAAATATAATCATGTTTTCTTCTTTCTTTCGACTAGGTATATTCGTCATGTCATGCCTGACGACAACCATTCTGTATGCACAGACCAGTTTCACGGAACCCACCACCCTCTTTCTGATGCACAGCAGCGGTAACCATTTGGAGATGGGTACCGACGAAGGAGGATGGATAGAGTCGCCGACAAAATCCAACCCTCAGAAGCTCACCTTCATCCCCGACGGTCAGGGCTACTACAACATCCAGACAGAAAACGGAGGCGAAGCCCGTTTTCTCTCTTTCGCCAACCCCTGGAACACAAAGTTCATCGCCGACGCATCCGTTGACGAGGCAAAATATGCCATTGAGCAGGCCTCAGGCCAGTACGTGAAACTCCGTTGTAAGGCAAACAACAAATACATAGGCACCGACAGCAACGACAGCCATTCGAAAGTATTTGCCGACAAGAACGGCTCTGACCTCAAGCACCAATGGTATTTCAGCACCGACGTGAAGAAACTGCCGCCAGCCGACACCTTATCTTATATGGTCAACCCGCTTGTGGTGCGCCAGCATTTCGACGGATGGGGCGTGTCGCTCTGCTGGTGGGCAGGCCAATGCGGCAAATGGTCAGACTCAAAAATCGACGAGATAATCAGCTGGCTTGTCAGCCCGACCGGTCTCAACTACAGCCATTTCCGTTATAACATAGGCGGAGGCGACGACCCAGAGAACCGCAACTGCACCCCTCACCACATGGGCAGCGGGAAAGGTCTGCGTGCTGAGATGGAGGGATTCAAAGACTTCAGCGGCGACGAATATCATTGGAACCGCGATGCGGCACAGCGTAAAATCATGCTTAAGATCAAGGAGAAACGGCCAGATGCCGTGTTTGAGGCATTCAGCAACTCCTGTCCCTACTACATGACCTACAGCGGCTGCGTCAGCGGAAACACCGACGGTGGCAAAGACAATCTGAAACCCGAATATTACGAGGAGTTTGCCCATTATCTTGTGGATGTGTGCAAGCACTACAAAGACGAGTATGGCATCGAGTTCAAGACGCTTGAGCCGTTCAACGAGTCGGTCACCGGCTTCTGGTACGCCAACGGTCCTCAGGAGGGCTGCCACTTCGACTACGAGTCGCAAATCAACTTCATCAAGGTGTTGGAGCCGATATTGAAAGAGTCGGGGCTCAACACCATCATCTCCGCCTCTGACGAGACGAACGTGGGACTATCTGTCAACGGTTTCAAAGCCTATCAGAACGCAGGCATCATGCCGCTAGTGGGACAATGGAACACCCACACCTATTCTGGCAGCAACGGTGACCGGGCACGTGTCAGCCAACTGGCCCACGAGGCAGGCATCCCGCTGTGGATGAGTGAGACCGGCTCAGGCGGCAACGGCATAGCTGGCAACCTCAGCATGGCACAACGGCTTATCGACGACATGCGTTATATCCAACCGGAAGCGTGGATTGACTGGCAGTATATGGAGGAGGCCAACGACCAGTGGTGTACCATCCGCGGCAGTTTTGCCGAACAGACCTATTATAAGGTGAAGAACTTCTACGTGCGTCAGCAGTGCTCACGTTTCATCAAGCGCGGCTATGACATCATCACCTCACCCTGTCCGAAGTCGCTCGCCGCAGTCAACGCAGCCCGCGACACGCTCATCATCGTGGCGCTCAACGAAGGGGCTGCGACCACTCATCAGATAGACCTGTCGTTATTCGGGGAACTGCCTGCACGCAACCGAATCCGCACCTACCGCACCTCGGCTTCAGAAAGCCTGGCGCTCGTGGCGAACGCATTTAAAATCAGCGAAAAAATCCTCACGCTCAAACTTCCGGAGCAGAGCATCACGACGCTCGTCATTCCAGTTACCGCTGTGGAATCGGGTCCCGACAAGCTGCTGCGCGACGGATGCGAATACCTCATCATCGCCAGAGAGGAGACCACCCGCGCCATCACGGCGACCGGCAGCAAAGTGACTGTCGAGGACATCGACTACGGCGACGCACAACGGTGGAAACTCACCGACAACGGCAACGGCACATACACCTTCGAGAATGCGCTCGGACTGAAGCTGACTTCCCACCGTGCAAACAACAGCTCCTCGCTCACCGCAGAGAAGACGAAGAGCAACGAGCAGGGGTTCTATATCGACGAAATCGACTATCCTTACTTCAAGATACTGGCAAGCAAGGGGCGGACCCACGGATTCGACCTCACCAACGCCTCATTCAATGCCGGTACGACCGTAGGCATCTGGCAATACCAGGACGGCAACACCACGCCGACCCACCGCCAGTGGATGCTCTTCCCGCTCTCAGCCCCAGAAGATGAGAAACTCAAAGGTGATGTCAACCAGGACGGCAGAGTGGATATCTCCGATGTGGTGGCTATTATCAACCACATCGCAGGAACCATGACCTATCCGCTCGCTGACGTGAACGAAGACAACGAGGTGGACATCTCTGATATCGTGGCGGTCATCAACATCATCGCAGGTGCGAGTCAATAGAGATACCGGCCGGAATCACATACAAAAGAATATATGATTGCGGCCGGAATTATTCATAATTTTGGTCGCAATCCATGAAAAAACATGAGATTGCGACCAATTTTATATTCATTATTGGTGGCAATCCATGAAAAACATGAGATTGCCACCAGAATCACAGATTATTCCTCCTGATACCACTTCGCATACATGATGTAGTGGCTGGCGATGCCCTGATTAAGCTCTTTCGCCTGCTCCGGATCCACCTTCTTGATGAACTTGGCAGGCACACCGCCCCACAGCTCACCGTCGCCCACCTTCGTGCCGGAAAGGACAAGCGCCCCAGCCGCCACGATAGCACCCTCACCGATGACCGCATGGTCGAGCACGGTGGCTCCCATGCCGATGAGCGCGCAGTTTTTCACGGTGCAGCCATGAAGTGTGACGTTATGACCAATCGTCACATCGTCACCGATTTCAATGGCTGCTTTTTTATATAACGTGTGAAGGCACGAGCCATCCTGTATGTTGACACGGTTGCCGATACGGATATAGTTCACGTCACCACGGACGACGGCATTGAACCAGACGGTGCAGTTGTCGCCCATCATCACATCACCCACAATAGTTGCGTTCTCGGAGAAATAACAATCCTTGCCCCATTTGGGTGTCAGACCGATTACAGATTTAATTAAAGCCATACTTTTAGTTTCTAGTTTTTAGCTTTTAGTTGTTAGTTGCCATCCTTAAACTCTTAGTATTCAAATTATTGCAGACTTAAATAAAGTAATTCCCCAGCGTTATGTCAGACCGGAAGCGTACAGACATTCCAGTCCAGATAAGGAAGCAACTCACTAATGATTAAGGCTTCTAAGGCAGGATTTCACCTCCAGCCATCACGTTGATGATTGCCACGACATCAGAAATATTCCTTTCGCCGTCTCCATTCACGTCGGCAGTTGCTTTGTAGGTGTTGTCGCCCGCCATCGTGTTGATTTCAGCCACCACGTCGGAGATATTCACTATGCCGTCCTGGTTCACGTCGGCAGGGTTAAAGTAGGAGATAATCACCCCTTTGTTTTTCAACAGTTGAGTTCCGAAATACACACAGTTGTTCGTAAAGGTGGCTCCCGACGGTTCTGTGATAAACACGTATTTTCCCAGACTCAGCGTTCTGAACGGTCCGACATCACACAGTGTACCCAAACCATAAACATTCGACTGTCCTTCGACGGCGAGTGTTCCGTAGTAGCCAACCTTCATCAATCCTCCATCTTTATACGTATAACTGTCTCCACTGATAGCGTAGGTGCCAAATCCCACCAACTCTCCGTTTTTCACAGTCAACGTTCCGTTCTCAGATCTCAGGAGCACACCCTTGGTGGTGTATTCATGCAGATAAGAACCGCCGACAGCATATAGGCGTCCACTGCCGGTTGTTGTGACCGTAGTTGGCTCCTCAACAAGAAGCGCAGCCTCCCCGCTTGCGTAAAGCATATTGTTTTTATTTCCATTAATTTTTATTTTCAAATCTTTGCGTTTATTCTGCAAGGCTATTCCATCCGACCGTATAATCACCCCTTTCATCTCTAAGGTGTTGTAGTCCCAGTCATAAAACAGATAGCCGCCGTCGGAGACAGATACTCCGTTGATGGTGGTGAGGTCATCGCAGTTGACGTTTGTCACCTCCACACCCGCGATATAGATGCCCGTCCCCACAACCGGCGGAGCAATCACCAGATAATCCGTGACGATCTCCCCGTTCAGACGCGCTGCGTTGTCGGCAAAGACCGCGCCCTCCGGATACTGGATCTGAAGTGTTGTGGGGTATTTGTTGAAGTTGTAGATGCAGGGCCCGCCATTTGTCGAGACGCTCACATTGCAGTTGTCGCCATACATGGCCAGCGAGGATCCCGACACTCCGCTCGTAGATCCGCATATTCCGTAGGTACTGCCTTGCACAGTCATCTTTAAATCCTCTATCGTAAGATTCGAATGTGCCATGATGCCGGGAACCGCATAACTACCCATATCAACATTACCAATATAAATCGACGGACTGGGAATACCGTTGACAACGAGCCGGCCTGAGCCGTACAGCCAGACAGAATTTTGCAGTTCCATCACCGGTGGCAAAGTGCTCTGGCTGTTGCTCGACGAGAAGAACGTCACCCCGTAATCCATATTGTCCTTTTCCACGTTGATGTTCAGCCTGTAGCCGGACATGAGATCAAAATAAAGTGCCGACTTGTTCAAGGCAGCGATGACAACCCCGCTCAGACAGAGTCTTTTGGCATCAGGGTCGTAATAGGCATATCCGTCGCTTGACCTAACTGTCACCCCATCAATCACAGTAAGGTCGTCGCAGTTCACGTTGGTGACCGGAATGCCGCAAATCTTCAGAGGATAGGTCTTAACTTTGGTGAAATAGCCGTTGTCGGGATTGGCGTATGCCCCCGACACTTTCTGCGAATCATAGGAAATGGCACCGACAAGCGCCTTGCAGCCATAGAACACATTGATTTCACTGGTGTTGTTCCATGTACGGTTGCAGATGATGGTCTTGAGGTTTTCGCAGTATTCAAACATAGCTTCCAACGATGCAGAGCTTGAAGGTGTGAAACTTGTCAGGTTAAGCTTCACGAGTGAAGAGCAGCCATAGAACATCTGATACATAGACTTCACATTCGAGGTGTTGAACGACGACACATCAACTTTTTTCAGGTTTTTGCAATTATAGAACATGTTGTTCATATACTGCACATTGGAGGTGTTGAACGAGCGGAGGTCGAGCTTGGTCAGCGACTTACATCCCCAGAACATGGAATTCATCCACTGCACTTTGGACGTGTTGAACTTTGAAAGGTCAAGGCTGGTCAGCGACTCACAATGGTCGAACATGGAAGCCATACTGGTCACATTGGAGGTGTTCAGGTAGTTCAACCCTGTTATGCTTGTTAAGTTTTTACATAAATAGAACCATTTCCCGCAATTTTCCGGCCGTGCGTCAGCAAAACTGGAACTGAACACCACTTTTTCAATTTTATCATTATAATTCAGCCAGCCAGGGTCATTTGAATCCAAATTAGCACCCTTCCATTTGGAATAGTTAAGATTATTATATTCTGTTGTTGTCAGCATCGTGAATGTCAACACTTTGGTACTTGAGTTGTAGTATGCCACCGGCTCTTTGGTCTGTGACTTCACAGAAACAGAGAAGCAAAACATAATGCCAAGCAACAAGAAAAAGGACTGTGAACTTTTGAATAAATATTTTTTCATAATGTTTTTGGATTTATTGAATATATTACGAATGTATAGTTTTAATATTTCAGGACATACATAAAGAAGGTCCTTACTGGACTGAAATCGGGCGGACATTCTGCCCCACACAAGGAACATTGACATTAACGGTCACAGCAGAGCCATTTGAGACGATAGTATAGTCGGCCCATTGATTGCCTTGAGTAGAGGTCCACAAGTAGCAATTTTCACCAATATTCTTCTTCTCAGTGCCGTCAACGTACCCTCCGGCAGGAAGGAAGATGGAGTTTCCGTTATTAGCGGTGACCTTGATTCCGTTGATGCCGTTGAGTGTGGTCTTCTGGTACGATTTCACATTACCAGTGAGCTTGAGAGCATGCGAATAAGTAGGCATACGCCAGTTGCCCTGCCAATTCATGAAAGCCACATCGTAATTCGTGGCACAAATGTCGCCAAGCAACATGGGCATATTCATATTCCAATCATAAAGTGCGTATGTGCTATAGTTGTAAATGCTCTTCTCCGCTTTCTCGCCCCATGCATAATAGCCTCCGTACTCCCATGGTGAGGAAGCGCCCACGTTGCAGCACGACCACTTGCCGCCGTCACCCATATCGATGACATGCGGATGGTAAATGTCGGGGCAGAATCCTGCCTCAGTGGCAGGGTCTGTAGGAACCGGATGTGGAGGAGGGTCAGCACCTGCCATCACGTTGATAATTGCCACAACATCGGATATGTCCGTCTTGGTGTCGAAGTTCACGTCGGAGGTTGATTCGTATGTTTCGTCGCCAGCCATCGTATTGATGACTGCTACCACATCGGAGATATTCACTTCGCCGTCCTCATTCACGTCGCAAGGGTTATAGTATTCAATAACGACACCTATGCCTTTTGAAAGCTGATTATTGTAATATACACAATTGTTTTTGAAAGTTGCCCTAAACGGTTCTGTAATCCAAATATTCTTTCCGAGAGTTAGATTCCTGACCGGACCGAAATCACAGTTGGTGCCCTCCGCATAAATCCAGGAATTACCTGTGACAGACATTTCACCATAATATCCAACCATCATCATTCCCCCGTTTTTGTAAGTATAACTGTCGGTGCTGACAGCGTAGGTGCCTAAGACAAACAAGTTTCCGTCATCCACAATCAGATTGCCGCTCTGTGTCCGCAACAGAATGCCCTTGCTCGTTTTATTCTTCTCAGAGCCCACATACAACACACCTCCGCCAGGACAAGTGACCGTTGTAGGCTCCTCTATGAGGAAAGCAGCCTCGCCACCGCCATAAAGTCCACAGCCTTTATCTCCTTCAACACTGACTTTCAGGTTTTTACGCTTATTACACAAGGCTATCCCATCCGATTCCACTGTCGCACCGTTCATCTTCAGCGTGTTAGTATCCCAATCAAAGCGCAAGTAGCCGTCCTCGGCTATTTTAACACCATTGATAACGCTAAGGTCGTCACTGTTAATGCTTGTCACCTCCTCGCCAGCGATGAAGACGCCGGAAAATGAAACTGGAGCACCAATGATGACTTCCGACTTCACAATCTCGCCATTCAGGCGGACTGCGTTGTCCGTGAACTTGGCTCCAGCAGGCTGCTGAACATCCTCTGTGATGTACGAACTGCTGAAGTTGCAAATACTACCATTTGTGCCTTCCGCAACAACCCTATGATCATAGTCGTAGCCGAAGATGCTTATCTTTCCGTCACCCACGCCTGAAGTAGAGCCACATATTCCATATGTGCCCCTTGCCGTGACAGACACGCTGAACAGAGTCAGGTTTTTGTGAGCCACAATCGCAGGAACTTCGTACCCGCCATACAACTCACCATACCGCATCGACCTTCCAATGATGTTCAGTTGACCATCGCCATAAATCTGAGTGTCATTATACAGGTCTATCACCGCCATGCCTGATGTGCCTGAACTGGTTCTGACGGTAGATGTGCCTTCCTCCACGTTGATGTTGAACCTGGTAATGGCCCCTAACTGAAACTTAATGGCAGTTTTTCCTGTAGACGTTATGACTGCCGAATTTAGATTCAGTGTGAATTCATCTGGGTCGTACGTCACATATCCGTTGGGGTCTCTTAGCCCCACACCTTCAATCAAGGTCAGGTCACCGCAGTTGAGGTTGTTAACAGTCACCCCGCAGATTGTCAGGGGGTAAGTCTTATACGATGAGAAATAGCCGGAATTAGGGTTGGCGTATGTACAGTTTGCCTTCTTATCATCGTATTTAATGGCACCGACGAGTGAAAAACAATTATAGA
>JAEEOB010000033.1 GCA_016284045.1 Bacteroidaceae bacterium | reverse complement strand
CTGCTGACCGACAAGGACCTTGCTCAGTCCATGCGCGACCAGTATGGACAGGCCGATTTCACAGCCGAGGCACTCGCCATCATCGACGCGATGACCACAGGCGACAAGACCGACATCTCTCCCCAGCTCCGCGACCAGTTCTCCAATGCGGGAATCAGCCATGTGCTCGCCCTTTCGGGATTCCACCTCACCATCATCGTGTCGCTTATCGACATCTTGCTGCTCAGAGGACTTTTCACAAGAAGATGGCGACAAATCACCGCGTTGCTCGTCATTCCGTTTATTTGGCTCTTTGCCTTTGTCGCCGGATTCCCTCCGTCGCTCGTCAGGGCAACCATCATGTGTAGTGTGTTTCAGATTGCGCTGGTCATCGGGCACGGACAGCAGCTGAAGAACGCGGCGGCGATTGCCGGATTTTTCATGATTGTCGCCAATCCCATGCTCATCATGAATCTGGGATTCCAGCTATCCTTTCTCTCCATCATCGGCATCGCGGTGATGGGAGCTCCTTTATGCACATGGCTGGGACAGAAGACGGGACGATGGGCGATCTTTCTCGACATCATCTGCATTTCCGTCACCTGCACGCTCTTCACGTTCCCTGTCGTTGCCTATCATTTCGGTAAAGTGCCGCTTTATTCCATCCTGAGCAACCTTGCTGTGTCGGTCATCGCCACTCTCTTCATGTGGGCAGCTGTCCTGTGGTGGATTTTCTCCTGGTGGACCATCGTGTGCGGATGGCTCACAACCCTCATCAACTGGCTCACAAAAGCCATGGTGCTCGTGGCGGACAAGGTGTCCGGGCTTCCAGGTGCTGTGGTCAACTACCGGCCGAACATCTGGGAGGTTGTGATTATCTACGTCATCATCTCGTCCTTGCTGTTTTTCGTATATAACAAAAAACGGAAATACCTGGGTATTTCCGCTGCTTTATTACTATCATTGCCGTTCATCCATTTTATTTTCTGATAACGTTTGTGGTCAGGTGATCTGCCGTGTCCCATCCCTCAGCATGGCTGAACCATTCCTTCGCACTGTGAAAGCCTTCCGTCTCTTTAGCGGCACAGAAACTTACAAAATAATGAAAGTTCTGCTGACCGCTCTTTCCGATGACAATCAGGTAGTTCAGCTCGTCAGTCAACACCTTGTAGATATATTCTTCGGGAACACGCACAGCCAGACCTACGGGCTCGGGAGGAAACTGTTCTTTCTTGCCCATCTCGGGGTAGTCGGAACCCCAAGATACGGCCAGTCCGTCGGGCTTCACATAGCCCTCAGCAGCGATTCCGCCGTTCGACTGCCGGGCTTCATCGCTCACACCGATTTTCTGAACGCCGGTGCAAAGAAATGGTGTCTCCATCGGACGATCTAAATGAATATCGACTCTCACCTCCCGGTGGCCGGCATAGAGGGTATAGACGGTTCGCACATCATAGGGCAGGGAAGCTCCCTCAATCTCAACACCGCGGTCGGTCAGCTCAACTACAGTGCGGACCGGTCCGAACGATATAATCCGCTGGCCGCGCGTGCGCACCTTCTTCCAGTTCATGGCGCTTGTCCCGTCCCAGAGTTTCAGACTGCCGCAGCCCACACTCTGTCCTGCCCACAGCACGTCGTTGCCGTAACCTTCCGACTGCTGATCGGAAGTCGTGTAGAAGCCTGTGTCGTAAAGCTCCAGACGGTGTGACTTCTTGCCATAGAGATCGATGTTCTGACGCTCGTCGAAATAGATCCGGTAGGCGGTCAGCTCCGATTCAAATGCCACACCATGGTGATAGAGGTCGTTATACAGGTAGCTGTTGCCGGGAGCCTCAAGGCACGTGATATAAGGGTGGTTCTTCTTCTTGTCGTCGAGCTGCATGTCGGCATAGACGCGTGGGATAGCTAGGGAAGCGTAGGTGTTCTCTGAAGACAGGACGATGTCGAATTGCTTCGTCTCGTTGCCCAACAGATTGCACACAAAACACAGTTCGTCTTTCCTGCCGTCGTTGTCCATGTCGTCAAGTTGACGGTCCACAACTGAATGGCCTTGCATCACACTGGCGCTGCGCACAGCAAAGTCAAGCCCTGCCAGCTCCTTCAGCCGTATGACGACCGGAGCGTCCTTCTGGGCTTTTCCGCTGTTGTTCTTCACGCTTAATGTTGCCTTGTATTCTGCTCCAAGCACCACGGTGGGAAGCAGCATCAGCAAATATATCAGATGTCGCCTGACTTTCATTGTTCTATGTTCTATGCCGTTAATTATTATGTGTGAAAAATGTAATCCTTGTGTGGACTTACTTTTCACTATTCACTTTTCACTTGATTCAACTTTCGCAAGTATTTGAAAATGCTGATAATTATTAAGTTCTGTTTATTTTGAGTGATTCTAATATCGATTTATCATTGGCAAAACTATCGTCCACGAGCCTCAGGCTCGTTAACTCCTTTTTTAACTTCCGAACCACCTGCATAAATCTTACATCTTACATAATTAAATCTTTAAATTAACTCGGCTTCCTTTTTTACTTCCGAAACTTGAATTACTTGAATTATCTCATTCCTCGCTCAGCACCAGCGTCTTGATCCAGTCTTGAAGCACACCTTTGTAACGGCTCTGTGAGTCGGATATCAGGATGATGGTCTGACTGCCGTCTTCTAGTTTCGGACCGAGGCACATGCCCTCGTAATTTGCCCAGTTCAGGCCGTTGAATGACATCGTGGTGCTGCATGACCAGAGAAGTGTCTTAGTCAGAAACAGACTCTGTGAGTTCAGCACATCACTCTTGCCCAATGCGGTTCCCACACTCGGATCAACTAGGTATAGTTTGGTCTTTGTCCATGCGCCATACTTGATTTTTGGGACGAATGCTTCACGTTCCATAATCAGCAGGCGGCCGTCGTCAAGAGCTTCGATGTCGCTCACGCCAATCACGTAACTCGAGGCGTTTTTCATGTTTTCAGGCGATTCTGCTTTATAGGCATATTCGCGCAGTTTGTTGAAGTCCGTGTCGTAGGCGGTCAGACGAAGCATGTTCGCCACACCGTTCGTGCTCTCGCTGAAGTTGCCCTCATTGTCTGTCTTGAATGTACTCTCAGACATCGTCCAAAGCAGTTTGCGCGACTGGTCAAAGCATAGCGACTCCATGCCTAAGTTCGTACGAGCGTCGGGCATTAGGTTGCCGCTGCGCAGACCGGTAGTCTTACCTTCGAGTGTGAACTCCACAATGCTGTTGTTGCGCTCACCGCCGATATACAGCGTGTTACGGATAGGATTGTAGGCGATGCACTCAGCGTCGCGACCAACTGTTTCGGAGTGATAGAATCCGATGTTCTCAACCGACTGAATCTCACCGCTGACAGGATCTATGTTGATGTTGAACTTGTAAAAGCCGTCATGGCTCTCGTTGTCCGACACTACGGCGTAGGTGTTCTCGCCTATGCGGGTGATACCGCTGTAGTCGCCTTTGGGCACGTATTTCTTCAGGTTTACTGAACGGTTTTCGCGGATAGTCATGGATTTCGTCTGGGATTTGATGGTCATGCTCCCTGCCATTGTCAGGAACATGAGGGTTAGAATGAATGATTTTTTCATTTATGGGTTTTTAAGTAAAACTATTATAATAACTCGCTATTGTTGATAAAGGAGATTATAAAATGATAAAATGTCTAAATACTCAAATAAATCGGAAAACTTTGGAGCAGCGAGCGCAGAGCCGAACTTGTTCGAGCTATGCCGAGTCGTGACAAAGTTTATGAAATAAATCATAAATAGAAAATAGTAAATGAACTCGTCTTCTTGTCTTCTTGATTTTATTTTGCTAAGTTACAACTTTTTTCTTAATCAAGCTCCCTTTATGCGTAATAATCGCCTTTTTTTTCATATCTTTGCATAAAATTTGGATTTTTTTACGTTTATATCAGATTACAATTATATTTTAAGTTAGTTTTAAGACAATTGACAATTTAAGTTGCAAGAACGGATTTCCAAGCATTTGTCTCGTCTTCTGTCTTCTTGACTTCTTATCTAATCGTCTTCTTATATAAAACCATGTACGATTTTGGTGCACTTTACGGAAAGAAGATTGCATACACCACGCTGGGATGCAAATTGAACTTCGCGGAGACTTCTGCTATCGCCAACCAGCTCAAGGCATACGGGGCTGTGAAGGCTGGGGCAGGGGAGCAGGCTGACGTTGTCATCGTCAACACCTGCACCGTCACTGAGGTCGCTGACAGGAAAGGACGTCAGGCCATTCACAAAATCATCCGCCAGCATCCGAATGCTATTGTCGTCGTAACGGGCTGTTATGCACAGCTAAAACCCGACGATATCGGACAGATTCTGGGGGTGGACATCGTTATCGGGGCAGAGCAGAAAAGCCAGGTGGTACCTATGATTCTCATGGCTATCGACAGGAAAAACGCTCAGCAGCCGCTAATGGAGTTGGCTGAAAACGATGACAAGTCCTTTTTCCCGGCTTGCTCTAAAGGAGACCGCACACGCTATTTCCTAAAAGTACAGGACGGATGTAATTATTTCTGCACCTATTGCACCATCCCGTTCGCACGTGGGAGAAGCCGTAACGGTGCCATCAGCGACATCCTCCGGCAGGTGCGTGAGGTGGAAAGAGAAGGAGGAAAAGAAATAGTTATTACGGGTGTCAATACCGGTGATTTCGGACGGTCCACAGGAGAGCATTTCATCGATTTGCTCCGTGAGATGGATAAGGTGGAGGGTATCGAACGATTCAGGATCTCCTCCATCGAGCCGAATCTCCTCTCTGATGAAATCATTGAGTTCTGTGCACATTCAAGGGCGTTTATGCCACATTTCCATATTCCGCTGCAGAGCGGGAGCGACGAGGTGCTGCGCTTGATGCGCCGTAGATACGACACGCATCTGTTCAGAAATAAGATTCTCACCGTCAAGCAACTCATACCTCATGCGTTCATCGGTGTGGATGTCATGGTGGGGTGCCGAGGCGAGCGACCGGAGTTTTTTGAACGGGCGTACGATTTTATCGACAGCCTCCCTGTCTCCCAGCTACATGTGTTCAGCTACAGTGAGCGTCCGGGCACGAAAGCGCTTGACATCCCGTTTGTCGTCAGTCCGCAGGAGAAGCATCTGAGAAGCAAACGCCTTATCGAACTCTCCGACAGAAAAACCGCCCAGTTCTATCGTCAGTTCATCGGAACTGTACGGCCCGTCCTCTTCGAACATGCCAGAACCGGCAGGATGATGACGGGCTTCACCGACAACTATATCCGGGTGCAGACCGACAACAACCCTCAACTTTACAACACGGTGCAGATGGTACGCCTCACCGACTTTATTCCCGAAAAAGAAGTGATTAAAGGGGTGTTGACATAAATTCCTGTAATTCATGTAAAAAAACTATTTCGTAAAAATTCGTATGAATTCGTTGTAGAATAAATTCAATAAATTCCTGTAAAAAAAAATAAAAGTGAAACTGTCTGTTGTGATTCTTAACTGGAACGGCAAGGAAATGCTGAGAAAGTACCTTCCAGGAGTTATTGCGAATTCTGTGAGCGATGATGTGGAGGTTGTCGTTGCCGACAACGGTTCCACCGACGGCTCAGTCGAGATGCTGGAGAGGGAGTTCCCGCAGACGCCCTTGGTCATACTCGACAGAAACTACGGGTTTGCTGAAGGATATAACATGGCGCTCAAAGACAATCCCGCAGACTATTTCCTGCTCCTCAACTCAGATGTAGAAGTCCGTGATAAGAATTGGCTTACTCCCTTAATCGAATATATGGACGCACATCACGATGTGGCTGCGTGCCAGCCGAAAATCATGGCATTGAATCAGGAGGGATACTTCGAATATGCGGGGGCTGCAGGTGGATTTATCGACAGATACGGATTCCCTTTCTGCCGTGGACGAGTTCTCGCTACGGTGGAGCAGGACCAAGGACAATACGACGACATCAGAGATGTGTTTTGGGCTACGGGTGCCGCTTTATTTATCCGGGCAAAGGATTTCCGGTATGTTGGCGGATTCGACCGACGTTTCTTTGCACACATGGAGGAGATTGACCTCTGCTGGAGGATCAGGGACGCAGGACTTCAGATTGTCTGTATCCCGCAGAGCAAAGTCTGGCATCTTGGAGGGGCTTCGCTCAATCAGGGCAATCCGCGAAAGACCTTCCTCAATTTCAGGAACAACCTCA
This sequence comes from Bacteroidaceae bacterium, assembly GCA_016284045.1. Classification (GTDB taxonomy): domain Bacteria; phylum Bacteroidota; class Bacteroidia; order Bacteroidales; family Bacteroidaceae; genus UBA3839. The sequence goes on along the minus strand of JAEEOB010000033.1, from coordinate 4,428 downwards.
TGATGCTATATAAAAACCTCCCCGACCAGGATCTGGATAAAGTGATGAAAGCGCGCAGGTGGTTCGACTGCCTCGCGGCGCGGAAATTCCTCCTAGCCTTCGACTGGCAGAACTACAAGGCGGTCAGAAAGGCGCGAAAAGAGTTCAAGACGATGATTCCCGATTTGAAGGAGGACCGTGACAACAATGCCCGCAGACGGACTGTCACCAGCATCCCCGAGATAGCCCCTTTCTCCATCATCTTCCAGTATTACTTCCACCGCAAAAAACGATTCTCCCAACTGAATAATTTTACCTGACTAAGATCCCCGTCATTGTAATGAGGCTTATAGAACGTAATGAAGCCCAATAGGACATCGGCTGGGTTTGTGGTCGTCTCGACCGCACATTAGACCGGCGTAGCACGGTCAAGCAATATTCAATTGATTCCCATAATTCTTGAAAAATAATTAAATTGTCCAAATAAATCGTAAATCGTAAATCTTTAAATCGTAAATATATTTAACTTCCTATCCCGCAGGGATATAACTTCCATTTTCGCAGAAAATTAACTCCCATTCCGCAGGAATTAACTCCCATTAAAAACAATGTTATCCCACTGGATTGCCCAAGGAGAGAACGACCGGCAGGACTTCAAATACAAAGTTATGGATGCTGCCAAGCTGGCGAAGTCCGTCTCTGCGTTTGCCAACACCCGTGGTGGCAGGCTGCTCATCGGTGTGCGCGACGACGGGCATATCACCGGTGTCACATCCGAGGAGGAGATTTTCATGATGAGGATGGCGGCGGAGAAATATTGCCAGCCTGCTGTTGAGCCGCTTTTCCAGAATATCAATGTCGCTGGAAAGACGGTGGTCGTCTGCGAGATTCCGCAGGCGCTCGAAAAACCGGTCTGTGCCATGGACGATATCATCATCGACCACCAGACTGCACAAATCAAACCCAAAGGCAGGCCAACCGCCTATATCCGAATCAACGACGAGAATATAGTGGCTTCACCTGTCTTCCTCCAGCTTTGGAAAGATCAGATCAGAGAGGAGGGAACGCTTGTTCATTTCTCCCAGGATGAGAAAGCCGTGATTGAGGTCATTTCAACCGAAGGCGACACCCTCAACGGTATTGTCCGTAAGGCTGCCATCAGCAGAAAGAAAGTAATCAGAATCATCGCAAACCTCATCCGCTTCAACCTCGTCAGCTGGAATTACACCGACAAACAGTTTCTATTTTATGTCAAACCATAATTTCTCCTTGAAAAACAGCATGATTAAATAGTGGAAGCAATGATATTAATCACTGCAACCACATCTGCAATGTCGCTCTTTCCGTCGCCGTTCACATCTGCCTTTTCGTTGACTTCTGTACCGGCAATCACATTGATGATGGCAACCACGTCGGAGATATCAACCTCTTCATCATCATTTAGGTCGCCGGTCATTCCCCCTTTGGGAGACAGCTCCCTTATCTTTTGGAAATAAGCCCACGGTCGCGCTGGCAGATATTCTTCTTTTGAACCGTATGGCACATATAAAACAGCTCTGTCATAAACGCCATATAGCCAGAATGGCCCAAGCATAGAATCTCCATCGTAATCATTGACCGATTTGGCTCCTATTAAAACGGGAAAGTCAAAAACATGACAATAAGAGTCATTGGGATGATTAATCATCACAAATACCTTTTCCAGGTTTGGACAGAGAAAACTGTAGTCACATAACTGTTTGATGGTTGATGGAAGTTTTATCAGTTTAACATGCTCACAATCGCCGAAGGCGTATTCTTCTATACGTTCCACTCCCTCAGATATGATAATGCTCTCGAACGATGTCTCCATGAAAGCTTTCTCGCCGACAGCAATGACTGCATATTCGTCTGCAAATCCAGGGATAGTCAAAGACGCTGGGTGGATGTTTTGTTCATCTGTCTGAACTAAGCCAACAACCATTGCCGTCCTCTCTTGTTCACTTATCACCTTGAACCGCAAGTTCACACCCTCCTCACTTTCCGAGAAAAACTTATCGCCGTCAGTTGCGTACAGACAGAGGGACAGAGAAAAAAATACTATGAAATAGAAAAACTTATCCATTTTTACAAAGATTAGTGCGTAATGATTCTTCATCGTTTTATGGAGTACCATTTATTTGTATATTTGAATTAATTACAGTAGTGCCAGCATCCAATATAATTGTTTTTCCATTCATTTTAATGTTTGCTCCATTAATTAGTACCTCACCTGTTGGTTTTGTCGAAGTGACGGACTTTCCAACAGAAATATTGTTGCCTTTATATGTGCGTGTGTCGTTGACAGTTTCATTTTGAATGAAAACACTATTTCCACAATTGATGATATATGGAATATAGTTGTGTTTGTCAAGACACACCTTAATTTCATCATTTCCAAGTGGATATTCAATATGATTCCCCAAATATGAATCTACATGTTGAGTATTAAGATTGTAAAAAGAGATACGGACGCTGTCTTCTGTCGTTTGAACAAATATAGTATCATTATGAATGTTAACAATAGGATTTGAAAAATGCATAGGTACATCTGTATAAATCATCATGGAGGGATCACCGAAACAATGAAAAATTTCACGTGTGTAATAGTATAATGAATTATGAGAACAATTCATATTAATAAATCCAAAATTGAGAATCTGGGCTAATTCATACAATGGCTCATCATTAGATGTGGGTGTAGGCCAAATGGTGTTGAACATTGCAATAGAAAGAAGGTCATTTAACTGTGAGAAGCTTTCTCTTGTTGCAGCATATATACCAACACAACCTCCATTGTTTTTTTCTAAGAATTTTTTTGCAAAGCAGTCAGGATTTTCATTATATTGCCCAGTTAGGCAATTCATACTGAAAACAACAGGCATTTTATTACCATTCTCTAGTAATGCTATATCATTTGTGGTAAAACACGGATGACTCCATTTCGAAACAATGCCATGATCTCTATGGAATACGTAAAAAGCTCCTTCGTTAATATAATTGATTATGTCAGTTGCATTTCCGTTCCAGTTCACTCTATGTATATCAGTTGAATCTTTTTGAAGATAAACAGGAATCGTATCTCCTCTAAAGAAACGGATTGGATAGTCTGGCGGACTGTATATTGCATAACTTGTCGTCCATCTCAAAGGATAAACCAATGAGTCTGTGTAATATACTCTATCAACGATTTTCCCATGAGTCTCAACATATGCTTTAATCATTTCCGAAGTAGAGGTAAATGCGTTATCTTCTATACTATCTCTTTCAGAAATCCATCCATAACCACCATTCGGTTTTTTCCCCCATCTTTTTTTGTCTTCAAAATATGTACTATGTATGCCTCTCTTATAAAATAATGCTGAAGTCGTCGGATTTTTTTCATATTCTATAATTTTATCAATTATTGTATTTGCGTCATTAAGAGTGGAAACTGGCAATCTTCCAACATAAACATCAATAGTCTGATCATTATCCATAATCGCATAGAATAAATCTGTGACATGGTTATAATTAATACTGTCATTGAGCTGAAAATCTATCATTTTCGCTGGTATCTCACTAATACCACCAATGTTTAAGACATACATAATTGTATCTTGGGTGTAATGTTGTAAGATTGCGTGTTTTACAGAATCTGGTGATGCCCAATGGCTTCTGGACTCTATAAAAACATTCATACCCTTTGTCCTTTTCCATTCAGCAAATCGATCAGCTGCTTCCAAAAGGGAATCAGTCGTTAATATAAGATAAGATCTGTTGTCTTGTTGCGCAAACTCTGAAATTTGTCTTGATTGTTGAATAATACTATCTTCTGAAGAATTATAATTAATCATCAAATTTCTAAAAAAATAGTCAGAGGCGCTTATTCCATTATGTTGAATGTCCTTTTGAGTTATATAACCTCTGATTTTTTCACCATTTTCCTTTTTAAATGTTATTTTATATCGAATGGTAATATATTCCCTAATTATACATCTTTCCATATTATATTGAATAGGTGATAACCTGACCTCTACAATTTTGTGACCTCTATAGCTTTGTGTTGGTCCTTTGTTGACGATGGTATTTGGGAAAAAACCTAAAAATGGGGTTGTCGGAGGAAACGACAGTTCTGATACGTCTTCAGATGTGGGTATTTGTGGGATAGATGGAGATAAAACAAAAGCTGTATCGTTAAATTGACACTCTAATAGCTCTGTTTCTACTGTTGCACCTTGAGGTATAGCAAACCAGTCATAATGAATTGGTATAGCTGGCTCTCCTGTCACGTCGTTTAAGGCAAATCCCGGTATCTTCCAGACCTTGGCACCCGGATGCAGCGGGTCATCCTGATGGAAGCCCCCGTGAAACCGATAGGTCACGATAATGCCGTCATCTGTCGCCTCCACATCTCTCGTGGGTGACAAGCTTTGTCCAATACAGTTCAAT
>JAEEOB010000032.1 GCA_016284045.1 Bacteroidaceae bacterium | reverse complement strand
CAGACGGAATCATTCAATCTTTCAATCGTCGTAACACCTTATCCTCCTAGACAAAACCTTTTTTTTATTTTTTTTAAAAGCGTTTTTACGATCTTAGGAGCTGACGTTTTCTTACGTCAGCACCACCCACCTCACCGAATCGCACAATGACAACACCCATAACAAGTAACTTACTACCAACCATCAACTAAAACAACCAAATTAAAAGGAGGGTCTGTCAGTATTTGACAGACCCTCCTTGTTAGATATTTTTTCTCTTATCTGCGACGTCCAGGAGCACCTGTTCTGCCTACGCTGCTGGAACGCGGCTGACCGGAACGTACACTGCTCGGACGGCTTCCGCCACCACCGTTGAAGCTCGGACGGCCTGCGCTACGGCTTCCGCCACCGTTGTAGCCACCGCTAGGACGGCTTCCGCTGTTACCACCGTTGTAGCCACCGCTTGGACGGCTTCCGCTGTTACCACCGTTGTAGCCACCGCTAGGACGGCTTCCACCGTTGTCACCGCCATAGTTTCCACCAGGACGGCTTCCACCGTAGTTACCACCAGGACGGCTACCGCCATAGTTTCCGCCAGGACGGCTTCCACCGTAGTTTCCGCTAGGACGACCACCGCCGTAGTTTCCGCCAGGACGACCACCGCCGTAGTTGTAGTTACCGCCAGGACGACCACCGCCGTAGTTGTAGTTACCGCCAGGACGACCGCCAGGACCACCGCCTATTCTGCCTGGACCAGCTCCATGTCTGCCGGGAGCACCGCCTGGACGGTGAATCGGACGGTTGTAGTGACCGTGGATGCGGTTATGACCGCCTCTGTAAATGGTGTATCCGTGAGGACGGGGACGATAGTAGTAGCTGCGGTTCACATAACGGGTGTAGATAGGGTAGTACCATCCGCCTCTGTACCAGCTGATAGGGCGGTAGAAGTAGGATAGGCCGATGAACAAATTGTATTGAAAGTCAGAGAGAATGTAGCGCAAGTCGGCATTCCGGCGGGTCCACCACGTACCGAGAATATCACCACGGTGGTTGATGCTCAGGAAATAGTCGAGGTTGATCTCGTAAGCCAGTTCATACTGCTCATCGGTAAGTTCAAGCTCGTATGCCATCTTGTCGGTGAGGAACAGCGCCTCGCGCTGAGCCACGTCGATTGGCAGGGCGCTCATCGTGAGCGATGCAGCCAATAATGTCGTCAGGAGAATTAATCTTTTCATAATCTTATTTTTTATGGGTTAATAATTTGTGTCGGTTTTGTTTTATGTGGCAAAGATAGAAAAGTTTTTTGAAACAGCAAAATTTTATTTCCCTATTTATAAAGAGTATTTCCCCATTGCCCTGAGGATTTTACCCTATATACATGATTTGCAAGCATCTCCCATTACTTCCATAACTCCCATCACCTCCTGCAAAATCCTATCACCTCCTATAAAATCCTATCCTCTCCCATAAAAACTCTAAAAGACTAAAAACCGACGTTTTTTTTCCCGTTTCATTTTACTATTTTCATTTTTATTAGTAACTTTGCAAATTATATAGATAGAAACATCCGACAACAGCGGTTTTTCACGGCTGAATTTGTGCCGATGCTGTTGTTCTCAAACAAATCAGTATTTTTCACATGAACATCTTAGAACTCTCAGAACAGGAAATCAACCGGCGTAATAACCTTCAGGCTCTCCGCGATTTGGGAATCGACCCATATCCCGCACAGGAGTATCCAACCGACGCTTTCTCTACCGACATCATCGCTGAGTTCAGCGACGATGCACCACGGAGAGACGTGTGCATCGCAGGACGTATGATGAGCCGGCGTATCATGGGTAAGGCATCGTTTATAGAATTGCAGGATTCAAAAGGACGTATTCAGGTGTATGTCACACGCGACGATATCTGTCCCGACGAAGACAAGACGCTTTACAACTCCGTCTTTAAGAAACTGCTTGACCTCGGCGATTTCGTGGGAGTGAAAGGATTTCTGTTCCGCACGCAGACTGGTGAAATATCTGTGCATGCGAAGGAACTGACCCTCCTCGCCAAGAGCCTCAAACCCCTTCCTGTCGTGAAGGAGAAGGACGGTGAGACATTCGACGCTTTTGAGGACCCCGAGTTGCGCTACCGTCAGCGTTATGTCGATCTGGTGGTGAACAAGGGTGTGAAGGACATCTTCCTCAAACGTGCGACCGTGCTGAGGACCATGCGCCAGATTCTCGACGAGAACGGCTATACGGAGGTGGAGACGCCGACGCTTCAGAATATCGCCGGAGGTGCAACGGCGCGTCCGTTCATCACACATTTCAACGCGCTCAACGTGGATATGTATATGCGTATCGCCACCGAGCTCTACCTCAAACGGCTTATCGTCGGGGGATTCGAGGGGGTGTATGAAATCGGAAAGAACTTCAGAAACGAAGGCATGGACCGCACCCACAACCCGGAGTTCACCTGCATGGAGCTGTATGTGCAGTATAAGGACTACAACTGGATGATGTCGTTCACAGAACAGTTGCTCGAGCGGATATGCATAGCCGTGAACGGATCGACTGAGACCGAGGTTGACGGAAAGACCATCTCGTTTAAGGCACCATACCGACGGCTGCCTATACTCGATGCCATCAAGGAGAAGACCGGCTACGACCTCGAAGGGAAAGACGAGCAGGAAATCCGTGAGGTGTGCAAGGCGCTGAAGCTCGAAATCGACGACACGATGGGTAAGGGCAAGCTCATCGACGAGATTTTCGGAGAGTTCTGCGAAGGTACGTTCATTCAGCCAACGTTCATCACCGACTACCCCGTGGAGATGTCGCCGCTGACGAAGATGCACCGGTCCAAGCCCGGACTCACAGAGCGGTTCGAGCTGATGGTCAACGGCAAGGAGCTGGCGAACGCCTATTCCGAGCTGAACGACCCCATCGACCAGGAGGAGCGATTCGTGGAGCAGATGCGGCTCGCCGACAAGGGCGACGACGAGGCGATGATTATCGACAAGGACTTCCTGAGAGCACTACAGTATGGCATGCCGCCCACATCGGGAATCGGTATCGGCATCGACAGGCTCGTCATGCTCATGACAGGAAACATGACCATCCAGGAGGTGCTATTCTTCCCGCAGATGAAGCCGGAGAAGAAAATCCCGCAGGACGGACCCGAGAAGTTCGCTGAGGTGGGATTCCAGCATGAATTGGTGCCGGTTCTACATAAGTGCGGATATAATCTCGTCAGCGACCTTGCAAAGGGAAATGCCCAGAAAATTCAGCAGCAGATCGGCGAGGTCATCAAGAAATACAAGCTTGAACTGCAGAAACCCTCTGTGGCGGAACTGGAGCAGATTATCGAAAAATTAGCCTGATTCGTTCTTGGTTTTTCATTCCAAGATGCATTACTGCGCGTCTCTGCCAGCAGTCATTTCCGGACATACATGAAGTAAGTCCCTAAACGCCAAATGATAAAATATCAAAATGAACAAATAAATCGTAAATCGTTAAATTTGTAAATCGTAAATTTTATTAGTTTTGGAATTTCAGAATTGCGGAAGAGTGGCGGTCATCGGAGGCGGCAGCTGGGCCACTGCCATTGCTAAGATCGTCATGGTCAACGTCGAAAACATCAACTGGTTTTTCCGGCGTGATGACAGGATTGAGGATTTCAAACGCTTGAAACACAATCCTGCATATCTTACCAGCGTGCAGTTCGACATCGACCGAATCACGTTCTTCTCCAACATCAACAACATAGTGAAGAACAGCGACACGCTTATCTTCGTCACACCATCGCCCTATCTAAAAGGACATCTCAAGAAACTAAAGACGAGCCTGAAAAACAAGCTGATTGTGATTGCAACCAAGGGGATCGTGCCCGACGACAACATCACCATCTCTCAATATTTCCATAAAACATTCGACGTACCGGAGGATCAGATTTCATGTATCGGAGGACCGTCACACGCCGAGGAGGTGGCGCTGGAAAGGTTGTGCTACCTCACTATAGGATGCCGAAACACCAATAACGGGACGATTGTGGCGGACATTCTTAAAGGCAAAAACGTGAAGACCACGGTCAGCACCGACATCGAGGGAATTGAATACAGCTCTGTACTCAAAAACGTATATGCCATCTGTGCAGGTATCTGCCACGGACTCAAGAAAGGCGATAACTTCCAGTCTGTGCTTGTGGCGAACGCCGTACAGGAGATGGAACGTTTCCTGCAGGCCATCGTGCCGGCGAACAGGAGAATATCTAACTCCGTCTATATGGGCGACCTGCTCGTCACCATGTATTCCAACTTCTCAAGAAACCGTGTGTTCGGAACCATGATTGGCAATGGCTATTCAGTGAAGACAGCACAGCTGGAGATGGAGATGATTGCCGAGGGCTATTTCGGCACAAAGTGCATCAAGGAAATCAACCGCCGCTACCATGTCAACATGCCCATCCTCGACGCGGTCTATAACATCCTCTATGAACGCATCTCCACATCGGTGGAAATCAAAATCCTCAGCGACTCCTTCCGGTGACCCTTTTTGAGGATGCGTTTTTAAAAACTCCATCCCGAAGGGATTAACTCCATTTTCTAAGAAAATTAACTTCCAATTCCGAAGGAATTTAACTTCCAATTTCTGAAAGAAATTTAACTCCCATTCGAAGAATTAACTCCCATTCGAAGAATTAACTCCCAAATGAAATTTTAACTCCCAATTATAAAATTATGAAATTAGACATCACAAAAGCACTACAGTTTGTAGATAGCAATGCGGTTCAGGCTTTTGAACCGGCAGTGGCAAATGCCAATAAGGCATTGGAAGAGGGCACTTGCCCGGGTAACGACTTTCTAGGATGGCTGCATCTGCCATCACAGATCACTGAAGAGTTTCTCGACGATGTGAACGCATGTGCGAAGGTGCTGCGCGAGAACTGCGAGGCGGTGGTCGTGGCGGGTATCGGTGGAAGCTACCTCGGTGCACGGGCCGTGCTCGAGGCGCTTGGCGACACCTTCGGGTGGCTCAAGCCCTCCGACAGCCCACGTATCCTCTTTGCAGGAAACAACATCAGCGAGGACTATCTGGCTGAGCTTATCGACTATCTGAAAGGCACGAAATTCGGAGTGATAAACATCTCCAAGTCGGGAACGACCACAGAGACGGCCATCACGTTCCGCCTGCTCAAGAAACTCTGTGAGGACCAGCGCGGCAAGGACATGGCAAAGAATGTGATTGTGGCTGTCACCGATGCGAAGAAAGGTGCCGCACGCACCACTGCCGACAAGGAGGGCTACACATCATTCATCATACCGGACAATGTGGGCGGACGTTTCTCCGTGCTCACTCCTGTCGGACTGCTCCCGATTGCCTGTGCAGGCTACGACATCAAGGCCCTCGTGAAAGGTGCACGCGACATGGAAGAGGCAACTGCCACCACTGTGCCGTTTGCAGATAATGTATGCTCTCAGTATGCAGCTGTACGCAACGCGCTCTATCAGGCGGGTAAGAAAATAGAGATTATGGTGAACTTCCAGCCCAAGCTCCATTACATGAACGAATGGTGGAAGCAGCTCTACGGAGAGAGCGAGGGTAAGGACAAGAAGGGTATATTCCCCGCTGCAGTGGATTTCTCAACCGACCTACACTCGATGGGGCAGTGGATTCAGGACGGTGAGCGCACCATCTTCGAGACGGTCATCTCCGTTGACAACGTGAACCACGTGCTGGCTGTGCCTTCTGACGAGGAGAACCTCGACGGGCTGAACTTCCTTGCAGGAAAGCGCATCGACCAGGTGAACAAAATGGCTGAGCTGGGCACACAGATTGCTCACGTTGATGGAGGCGTGCCGAACATCCGAATCAGTATCGACAAGCTCGACGAGTATAACCTCGGACAGCTTATCTACTTCTTCGAGAAGGCTTGCGGTGTGAGCGGACTGGTGCTTGGAGTGAATCCGTTCAACCAGCCGGGTGTGGAAGACTACAAGCGCAATATGTTTGCACTGCTCGACAAACCGGGCTACGAGGAACAGAGCAAGGCCATCAAGGCAAGGTTGGCATAACGGTGTTTCAGCTGGACTCACCCCCGCCCATAGTCTTACATCGTAAATATTTAAATCTGAAAATCATTCGGTGCTTCAATCCGCGATTAGAAAATACCTGCAGTCCAAAGGACTGGAAAAAATGAATGTGCGCACCGCCATGTTCGACATGGACGGTGTGCTCTTCGATTCCATGCGCAACCATGCACGGTGCTGGCATCTCACTATGGAACATTTCGGATTCAGTTTCCCGGAGTGGGAGGCGTATTTACATGAGGGAAGGACTGGTGCCGGGACCATCAACATCGTGTCGATGCGCGAAAGGGGATATCCAGCCACGGAGGATGAGTGTCAGGCCATGTATCTCTACAAGAGCAGGCTCTTCGACCAGTGCCCCGAAGCGGAGCCTATGCCTGGAGCATTCGAATTGTTGAAGAAGGTGAAGGCATCGGGTGTCACTCCGATGGTGGTGACCGGTTCCGGACAGAAAATACTGCTGTCAAGGCTCCAGAAGAGTTTCCCGGGGATTTTCCGACAGGAGCTGATGGTGACGGCTTACGACGTAAAGAAAGGAAAACCTTATCCGGAGCCTTATCTCATGGGGCTGGAGAAAGGACGGCGATTCCTCGACGGGGAGCCGGGATCTCTGCCACTCAATCAGTCCGTCGTCATAGAGAACGCACCCCTAGGGGTGCAGGCGGGTGTGGCGGCAGGGGTCTTCACCATTGCTGTCAACACCGGGCCACTTGACGACCAAGTGCTATACGACGCAGGTGCCAATATCCTCTATCCTTCCATGCAGGCCCTTGCCGACGGATGGGACCAATTATTCCACGAACTGACAACAGCCTAGAAATTCCTATAAAATCCTATAACCTCCCATAACCTCCCATAACTCCTCTTTTAAAAACTAAAAAAAACGCAATCATGACTTCAAAAACCCACAAGTTGTTCATCGTTTCATTTATCCTTTTTTGTCTGAACACGTTCCTCATGAACGCCCAGACCGTCGTGATGGATAAGGACGATAATTTCCCTGTGTCCTTCGCATCTGTGTTCAATCAGGATGGTAAGTTCCTCGGACAGACTGACGTGGATGGACGTCTCCCGGAATTGGGCGACTCCAAATCCATCCGAATCACACATATCGCCTATGAGCCTGCAAAGGCAAAGGTGTCGGGCCTGGGGAAAGAATTTAAAATAAAACCAGTGCCGATGAAGCTCGGAGAGGCAGTCATCGCCACACCTAAGACTTACTGCATCCGGCTGACTGGATTCCTGCGTAATTTTTCCTACTCAAACCAGCTGTATGAGGACGACGATCCGGTTCTCAGGTTCTTTGAGGGGACTGGACAGCTCTATCTCTTCCTCGACGGGAAGAAGTCAAACCAGTGGGTGGACCGTGTTGTCTATGACAGACAGCTCGACAAGATGGTGGAAAAACAAAAGAGAGTGAATCTCGGACTGAAACCCAAGTCGGTTTTTGAGAGAATCAACAAGTCGGAGAAGATGCAGCTCAGGGATGCTGATGGCTATCAGCAGATTGTCAGTAAAGATACGGTGATTGGTACTGTGGTCACCGACTCGTCGAACCATCTCACCCGTGTGGATATGGACTATCTGTTCCCTGACACGATGAAATTATTGAATATGGTAGTGATCAAACTGAGGGTGACAAACGCTAAGGAGCATTACATCTATCAGCAGGTCACCGACGGATATGTGTCGCAGAGCACATTGAGGGGATATCAGTCATATACGCATGCTTGGACCAAAATGTTTAAGAAAAGACTCGATATCGACAGCTTCGACGAGTTCTATGTGGATAAGGCGGAATGTCTGACCCAGGAACAGTATAAGGAGGCGATGAAGGAGGAGAAGGCACGTAAGAAAGAACCGGGCCCAGTAGCTTCCAGAGATGTGCTCGACAAATACATCGCCGACCACAACATCCCCGATATTCCAGAGGAAATACTCAAGGTGCTGGAGACCTCAAGACAAATACAGGCAGACAAAGAGGCTAAAAAAGCCGAGAAAGAAGCTCAAAAAGCCGCAAAGAAGGCAAAGAAAAAGTAAATTTTGAAATGAAGAATGTAGAATGAAGAATGAAGAATGTAGAATGAAGAATGTTGTAAATAAAAAATTCAATAAATTCTGAAAATTCCTGTAAAAAAAACATTTTCAAGTAAATAAACTATTCACTATTCACTATTCACTTTTCACTATATAAATGTCTATTCGCTTCTTTATAATTGCTGCTGTTTCTGCTTTCCTCGCTGCCTGTTCCTGTGGTGGAGACGACTCGAAGAATGTTGACTTCTCCAAAATCAACACTTTTGTGGTGTCCGACTCCAGTGGATACGAAGTGGGGAAGGGCAGGGCGTATGCTGTCATCAATATAGCAGAGCCTTCCGGACTGAGTAAGCTGTGCAAGAAAAACTATGCCATGTGGGTGAGCACGGTACTCCAGGTTGACCCCACCGATGACAAGAACGCCGTACAGTCTCTTGCCACTGCGTTCGCGCAGAAGGAGGCACTGAGAAACCAGGCTTATTTCATTGACAACCAGAACGAGCTGGAAGATCGGTATATAAGCGAAATCTACACCAGAGTGGGCATACGTAAGCTCTATGAGGATCAGCAGTACATCACATTCATGAAGGAAGACACCGTCGTCAGAGGTGAAGTGCATAAGTCGCATATCGCCGTCGGGTTCACATTCAACAAGGAGGACTTCGCCCTGGCGGACCTGCTGAATACAGACGACGTGAAGTCCTACAGGAAAAAAATCACTGACCAGCTGCAGAAGTCAATGGGCATGTCGCATGATCAGCTGCTCGATTATCTCTTCCTCGGAGACGACTGCAAGAAAGAGGGTGTGGTGCCGCTGCCCGCTAACGGACCGTTCCTGCTCGCCGACTCGCTCGTCTTCCTCTATCAGGAATACGAGATCGCACCCTACAAGGCGGGGATGCCATGCGTGAAACTACCGTTTAAACGGAAGAAGCAGGTTGCCAAGACCGGAACTACGGAAAAGTCTGCCAACTCTGATGCGAAAAACGCAAAGACGGATTCCGGCAAGAAATCCGTGAAGTCGGAAAAGAAAAAGACTGATTCCGCAAAAAAACAGTCGAAGAAAGATAAGAAATCTGCTGGTTCGGAAAAGAAGAAAACGAAGTCTGCGGACTCACCGAAGAAAAAATCAAATACCGACAAGAAACCGTCAAAAGCGGATAAAAAACGACTAAGTCGGACAAGAAATCAACGAAATCCAAGAAATCTGACAAGAAATCGTCAAAAAAATAGCATTTTATTTTTCTGTTACAACTATTTTTTGTAACTTTGCAACCGATTTCAAAAATCACCTGCGGAAATAAAGCCCCGCAGTTCACTGCGAAGACTGATTTTCTCAGTTTTTGCGCTTCGTAAGAAGCATTTTAAGGTAGACTTGTTAGCTCAGCAGGTAGAGCATCTCCCTTTTAAGGAGGGGGTCCTGGGTTCGAGCCCCAGACAGGTCACATTTCTAAAGTTTAATCCCCAGCCCTTAGTGTTGGGGATTATGCTTAGAAATACGTTAAGTTCCACATTATAATATAGTTAGCGAATAATCGTTGGTTTATGTGACGTTGAAATTTAGTATAAACCAGCGGGAAAATCGTTAATTATGCAACTTCCTGTTTTAGACATCGTTGGACAAAATGCGCTACCACACAGTATCGGTAGCACAAATAAATGCGCTACCAATATTGCATTTATCGTGATAATCAAAATGTGTCCATAATGAAACTATTGTTGCATGTTTTCTGGTAATACCGCACAAAACGATTTCGTTATGAAGAAAAAGTTTGTAACTGTCGTATTCGACAAAAAAAACGCCTGAC
>JAEEOB010000031.1 GCA_016284045.1 Bacteroidaceae bacterium | reverse complement strand
ATGCAAATATACTAACATTTTTTGAAACTATGATTTAGTATGCCCTTTCTGTATCATTTTTTAACATTACTGAACTGTCGGATATACAATTAAGCACCTTTCCGGCGTTTAGCACAGGGGTATAGTTGTTCGTTGAAAAATAAAAATGAAGATGTGCGCACATCCTCATTTTTATTTCATCATAGGTATCTACGACGATGACCTTACTTCATTATCACACCACTGGTGTTTTCGGCAGTCATCGTGGCAGCAAAAAATTTAGTTTCCAGCGGGGAAAGTGAAATCGACCTTATTCACGCCCGTTCCGTAGATGGTTTTGAAGTCGTCTTTCATTGAGATGACATGGTAGCCGTTTTCGCGCCACTGTGCACCCAATTTGAGCGCCTTCTCGCGGTTAGCATGGTCGCGTTCATCATCGTCGGCTATGAGCATGAATGCTGCACTGCGGTGCTGCTTGTTGCTCAGACAGTAGTTGTGCATTGAGCAGTCGCCACTGCTGTTGCCGAATGACAGCACTGGCACCTTACCGATCTCCTGTGAAATCTGCAGAACCTTATTGGTCTTCAGGTTTTTGATGATAAGTTCATCCGTGCGGACGATGTCCTCCTCTTTTCCCATAGTATAGTTGACACCAGCCTCTGTACCCTGACTGCTTGACATGAGTTTCACATCCATGCCAATCACCCTGTTAGGTGCAATGCCGAGAGGCTCCACCAAAGAGCGGCAGATAAATCGGTCGGACCCGGACACGACATAAAAAGTGAAGCCGTTGGCTTTCAGATAGTCGAACACCTCCGTCATAGGCTTGAAGAAACTCTGGCCGTAGGTCATGCCAGTGAATCCGTTAGCCGGCAGTGCAGCGTAGGCTTTCACATACGCATCGAACTGTGCGATAGTCATTCCGGCATATGCCTTAGCAGCCGCCTGCGCGTGAATCATGTCGAAATGATCAGGCAGCGCAGTTCCCTGACGCACAAAATCCCTGATGTTCTGGGCAGCCTGACGCACATCCTCCGGTGCCTTGTCCTTGTAGGCTGGATCGTCGAGTGCCCGGTACTCAAGCAGGTTGTACTCAAAATAAGTAGGATAAAGCTCGCCCACGAAAGTTCCGTCCATGTCGAAAGTGGCAACACGGTCTTCCACACTGATGAAATTAGGGGAACTCGGGTTGGTCACATCCTCCACAAAATCCTGCAGTGCAGACAGCGCCTCGCACTTGTTCCATGACGGGAAATACTCCTTGGGTTGAGGAATGTTGACATCATCATCATCTTTGCTACATGATGTCACAACAGAGCCGCAGACAGTCAGGATGGCGGCCAGCATCCAAATTTTAATCTGATTCATGATTATTTATTGAACAATAGTAGAACTTACTCTCCCAACAGTTTCTGGAGCCGTTTATGCAACGCCCTACCACGAAGGGCACGGTCGACAATCTTGCCTTGCGGGTCGATAAGGATATTGTCGGGTATGGCATCGATTTTATATACCGGAGCCGCCGCACACTTCCATCCCTTGAGGTCAGAAAGCTGGAGCCACGGCATCTTAATCTGCTCGACAGCCTTCAGCCATGCATCCCTGTTCTGGTCGAACGAAATGCCAATCACTTCGAACCCCTTGTCGTGGTACTTGTTGTATGCCTCAAGCACATTAGGCATCTCTGCACGGCAGGGTCCGCACCATGATGCCCAGAAGTCAACGAGCACCCACTTACCCTCGCCAACAAGCTCACTGATCTTATGCATCTTTCCGTCGGGATCTGCCATCTCCAGGTCGGTGAACTGCTGTCCGATGAAAGCTGTCTTCGGACCTTCCTCTGGTTTCAGTAACTCAGCCACTTCGTCTTTCGCCTTTTTCAGATAAGGATGATTGGCAAACACCACCTGCTCCTTAACCAAATTGTCGTATTCCTCCACACCGTTATCGTAAAAATACAGCTGTGAGAAAGCCAGCGGAATCAGCGAATTGCGTTCCTCCTTGAACATTTTGTTTGCAAACTGAATCTGTCCGTCCATGACCTTGTTGAGCTGATCCATGACCTCATCCTGATGCGCCATGATTTCATCCTCAGTCATCTTAGATATCTTCGCTCTAAACGTCCTGTTAGGAGCTTCCTGCTCAAGGTCGTACTTGGTCAGGCGCTCATTCAGCGGAGATCCTTTGAGCGTACTGTCGTTGACATTAACGATGACAGGTGTGCCGTCGTTGAAGAATACAGTCGCCCACGTTTTATTCTCCGCCCGTACAGACATCAGGGCATCCTTGTCGGCAGATCCGCTGAATGAGAACTTGCCGTCGGCAACGACGACACTGTCGATGGCCTGGTCTATCAGCTTGTCGATAAGATAAATCTTCTTACCGTTGTCTGCGTAAGTCCCGCTGACGGAATAATTCACCTTTTGTGCCATAGAAGTGGCAGCTGTTGCAACGAGAACAGCCAACAAAAATAATTTCCTCATTTTTTCAAATTAAGTTTCTTTTTGATTAATAATCATTTTCCCGAATTTCCAGTTATGAACAATCTGTCACAACCAACAAAAATCAGACTTTGTCTGAAATAATATGCAAAGATACACATTTTATGCTTAAGAAACAAAATCTTACGTTTTTTTCAACTCAAATCCGAGCCATTATGAGAGATTCCCACAAAAAAGGGTAATATGAAAGGCATCGGGGAAATGCAGAAGAACAAACGTCAAAAAAAGGAGAGCTTACGCCCTCCTTTTCGCTTTCATTTATCTTTTTACTGAAACTTAGTCAGTGATAAGGTTCTTGCCGGTCATCTCCTTGGGCTGCGGGATGCCCATGATGTGGAGGATAGACGGTGCCACGTCTGCGAGGATGCCGTCAGCAACCTTCGCGTTCTTGTTTTCAGTCACGTAGATGAACGGAACAGGGTTGAGCGAATGGGCGGTATTCGGTGTGCCGTCGGGGTTGATGGCGTTGTCGGCGTTACCGTGGTCAGCGATGATAATCACCTCATAGCCGGTCTGCTTGGCAGTCTCGACCACATCGTGTACGCAGAGGTCGATGGCATCCACGGCTTTCTGAATAGCCTCATACACACCAGTGTGTCCGACCATGTCACCGTTGGCGAAGTTCACTACAATAAAGTCGAACTTATCCTGTTTGATACTCTCCACTAGCTTGTCCTTAACCTCGAATGCTGACATCTCGGGCTGAAGGTCGTATGTAGGCACCTTCGGAGAAGCTACGAGCGTGCGCTCCTCACCTTCGTATGGCTGCTCACGTCCGCCGTTGAAGAAGAAGGTCACGTGGGCATACTTCTCGGTCTCAGCTGTGTGTAGCTGCTTCAGTCCTTTCGAAGAGATGTATTCGCCCAGCGTGTTCTCCACATTCTCTTTCGGGAAGAGGATATGCACGCCAGTGAATGATGCGTCGTAAGGAGTCATGCAGTAGTACTGCAGTCCTGGTATGGTGTGCATCCCCTGCTCAGGCATGTCCTGTTGGGTGAGCGCGATGGTCATCTCTTTCGCACGGTCGTTGCGGTAGTTGAAGAAAATCACCACGTCGCCTTCCTTGATGCGTCCGTCAACCTTCGAGTTGACAATCGGCTCCATGAACTCGTCAGTGTTCTTATGATCCTCGCTATCGGTGTCGTAGCACGACTGCACGCCCTCCACCATGTCATCGACAAGGCGTCCCTTGCCTTCAACCAGCTGGTCGTAAGCCACCTTCAGGCGCTCCCAGCGTTTGTCGCGGTCCATGGCGTAGAATCGTCCGATGATGCTGGCGATATGTCCTGTGGTCTTATCGCAATGCTCCTGGAGCTCGGCGATGAATCCTTTTCCGCTCTTCGGGTCGGTGTCGCGGCCGTCCATGAAACAGTGTACGAAAGTATTGCTGATACCATATTCCTTGGCAATGTCTATGAGTTTGAAGAGGTGCTCAAGCGATGAGTGTACACCGCCGTTGGAGGTCAGTCCCATCAGGTGTATGCTCTTTCCATTGGCTTTAGCATACTCGTATGCACTGATAATCTCCGGGTTCTTCATGATGCTGTTGTCGCGGCAAGCCCGGTTAATTTTCACCAAGTCCTGATACACCACACGTCCGGCGCCGATATTGAGGTGTCCCACCTCGGAGTTACCCATCTGTCCGTCTGGCAGTCCCACGTTCTCACCAGAAGCCTGCAACTGTGAATGAGGGTAAGTTGCGTTCAGATAATCCATGTAGGGTGTGGGCTCCTGATAAATCACGTCGCCTTTGCTTTTGTTACCGATTCCCCATCCGTCGAGAATCATTAATAATGCTTTTTTTGCCATAACTATATTGGTTTTAATTGTTTCAATTTGCAAAGTTACGAATAAGCAAGCACAAAATCAAATAAAACTAA
The DNA here is from genome assembly GCA_016284045.1 of Bacteroidaceae bacterium. GTDB lineage: Bacteria > Bacteroidota > Bacteroidia > Bacteroidales > Bacteroidaceae > UBA3839. The sequence goes on along the minus strand of JAEEOB010000031.1, from coordinate 7,559 downwards.
GTTTTAATTTGTTTTTATCAAGCATATTCGTATCTTTGCAAAAAAACAAAAATAGTTTGTATTTTTCAGTTTTCAGTTTTCAGTTTTTAGTTGGTAGTCTGAATACTCTGAATAATCTGAGTACTCCGATTATGCTGAACTATTCTAATTTGGTCTCCTTTTCTAAGGGAATTAACACCTATTCGAAGAATTAACCCCCTATTAATCTATAGACAATGAAAAAAATCATCTACCTTCTCGCGTTCGTTTTCACGTTGAGTTCCTGTTCGACGAAAAGCGGACTTTACAGTGGCAAAAAGAGTAAGAAAAACATCGTGGTTCTTTATGAGAACGATGTACACTGCGGAATTGACGGCTACACGAAATTCGCTGGTCTGCGCGACGCCATACAACGAGCCGACACCGCATGGGTAGCAGCAGTGAGCTGCGGAGACTACCTGCAGGGAGGCACCATCGGGAGTCTCTCACGCGGGCAGCTGGTCATCGACATCCTCCGCAACATCGGCTACGATGCCATGACCATCGGCAACCATGAATTCGACTACGGTACCCCTCACATGAAAGAGCTGCTAGAGAAAGTGAATGCGCCCGTGGTTTGCGCCAATTTCTACGACATGGGTGCCCAATCCCCCTGCTATCCTGCCTATGTCATCCGGAAATACGGTAAGAAACGCGTGGCATTCGTTGGAGCAGTAACACCCGAGACGATGCAGAGCGAAAGCTACTCGATATTCGACAACGACGGCCGCCAGCTCTACGACCTCAAGGCCAAGGAGTTAATACCTGTCATTCAGCAGGCTGTTAATCAGGCACGCAAGGAAAAAGCGGACTACGTGGTGCTGCTGTCGCATCTCGGCGAGAAAGTCACCGGCGACTGGACCAACTCCCATCAGGTGGTGGCAGGAACCCGGGGCATTGACGTGGTTCTCGACGGACACTCCCACTCCCCCATCCCACATGAGACTGTCAACAACCTTGACGGCAAACCCGTCATCATCACCCAGACTGGCACGCAATTTGCCAACGTTGGTAAGTTGATAATCACGAAGAAAGGGCAGGTATCGACTGAGCTGATCCCCATAGCAGACATCTCCTACACCAGCGATCGCGTGAGTGCTGTTACCGACAGCGTGAAAGCGGCGCTCAAGCCCATCGTCGGACGCACAGTCGCCACTTGTTCCACTCCGCTTGAAATCAACGGTACGGACGGCAAGCGCATCGTCCGTTCGCAGGAGACAAACCTTGGAGATATCATAGCCGATGCCTTCCGTCATGCAATGAATGCCGACATCGGACTGGTGAACGGCGGCGGCATCCGTAACACCATCCCTGCCGGCAACATCACCTACGAGCACGTGGTCAATACACTGCCATTTGAGAACTACACCTGCCTCATCGAGTCAAAGGGAAGTGACATCTGCAATATGCTGGAAAAATGCACTGCTAAGGCACCTCAAGAAGACGGTTTCTTCCCGCAGATATCAGGACTGCGCTACACCATCAACACAGCCAACCACACCGTCACCGACGTACAGGTGTTCGACAAGGCATCAGGCACTTATCAGGCAATCGACCCTAACCGAAACTACACCATCGGCACCAACAGCTATTATGCCACCGGTGGTTTCTACGACACCCTTAAACACTGCAAAGTCCTGAAGCAGACCCGCGAACTCATGTGCGACACCTTCGCTAAATACCTGGAAGAGACTCTCGGAGGCACTGTCGGAGCTGACTATCAGCAACCACAGGGGAGAATAATGATTAAGTAGAAGACGAGAAGACGTAATTATTTACAATTTACAGATTTCCGATTTACGATTTATTTGATTATTTGGCAATTTGAAGACGAGAAGACGAGACGTTTGTTCTACTTACGATAATTGGCCGATTCTTCCACGAGCCGCAGGCTCGTTAACTCCCTTTCGAAGAATTTATTTCCAAATGAATTTTTAACTTCCATTCGAAGAATTAACTTCCATTCAAAGAATTAACTTCCATTCAAAGAATTAACTTCCATTCAAAGAATTAACTTCCATTCAAAGAATTAACTCCAAATGAAATTTTAACTCCATTCGAAGAATTAACTCCCTATTTATAAAAAATCATTTCATGTTCTTCATCTTGGCGAAGACACCTTCGATTTGCGATCCTGCCTCCTCAAGGAGATTGAAGTATTTCACGGTAAACTCCTCGGCAGTCATCTCCTTGCCTTCCTCGTCGAAGCATCCCGGGTTGTCGCCCTCCACCATAGCAGGCTTTCCGTTCTTGTGGTAGAGGATGCCCTCATACGACTTGCCGTCCTTGAATTTCATCACGTATGTCTTGCCGTCTTCCGACCATATCTCTCCCGTGTAAGGCTTTCCGTCCTTGACCGCACGCACACGGTCCTCTCCTGCGGTCATACTTACGCTGTCCTTTGCCTCAGAGCTACCGGCAGCAGTCTTGTCAGCCTGTTCTTTTTTGTCGCCCTCTTTCGTGGCATCGTTGCTGTCTTTGCTGTTACCTGAGTTTTTACACCCTGTGAAAATCATGCAGCCCGTCAAAGCGAGAGCCGCAAGTAAAGTCTTTGTTCTCATATTAAATGCTTGTTTTTAAAGTTTGATGTTGCAAAGTTACGATTAAGCGAGTAAAATACCAAATTTATTTGTTTTTTCTCTCACTTAATCGTAACTTTGCAACATGGAAAAAATTTTATTCATCATTGCCGGCTGTAACGGAGCTGGAAAGACAACCGCCGCCTACAACATAATGCCACATGTTCTCAATGTAGCACAATTTGTTAATGCAGACGAGATTGCCCGAGGACTTTCTCCATTCAATCCAGAAAGCGTTGCCATCGAGGCTGGACGGATTATGCTTAACCGAATTGATGAATTATTAGAACAAAACAAAAGTTTAACAATTGAGACCACACTTGCTACACGTTCATATGCCAGACTTATTCAGAAAGCACACCAAAAAGGGTACAATGTAATTCTATTGTATTTTTGGCTTAATTCACCAGAACTGGCAATAGAAAGAGTAGCCACAAGGGTCAGAAATGGTGGGCATAATATCCCAGCTGACATAATCAGGAGAAGATACAATAAAAGCATCTGCAACCTCTTTCGTATTTTCTTACCCATCTGCGATGTATGGAACATATACGACAATAGTGATAATCCCAGAAAAGCTATTGCTTCTGGAGTTGGAAAAGATATTTTAAAAATAACAGATATAGATATTTTTAATCAATTAAAGAACTATGCCAGATAACAAAAACGACCTTGAAGAAAGGATGAAAAAATATGAACACTTCTCTCAGCTGCTTGACTATGGATTAAGATTATCAGAAGAACTGATGCTGAAAGAAAAGGCTGCAAGAGGGGAAGATGTTGTTATTTCGGTTGACGGCAAGAACATAATCCATGTTCCTGCCCAGAAAATCTTGGATGAATGGGATAAACTGATGGACCAAATCGATATTCCCGAATGGAAAAACCCAAAAAGCCACACAGAACAATGAAATCACTAAACTACACTTTTACCGCCATCATCATGGGGATGTTGCTGTTTGCATGCAGCGGCAACGGCGATCAGAAAGCGCAAACGACAGCTGCCGACACACTTACGATTCCCGAGTGCGTTGTGACATCCCCACCCGACTCGCTCGGTCTTGACACGTTTTATAAGAAATACGTAGATGTGAACGGACTGCCGCTCATCTCTTCGTGGCGTGTGCCCGACTCTGCCTTCGTGGCAGCCCACCGCACGCTCTATGCGATGACCTGTATGCTTGATCCTCAAATACTCGACACGATGGTGAAGTCACACGCCAGAGTGGCAATCATGGCCCGCTACGAGGGAACCACCGACCTCCCGGAGCATCGCTACCTCGTGAACGACACGTCGCTCAACTGGGACGTGCGGGCAAGAGGGCTGGGCGGCACGGTAGATGAGCCGCTCACAAGCTGTGCCGAGGAGAACATCCTCGCCTACCAGATTGACAAATACCATGCTGAGGACATCCTCGTGCATGAGTTCTCGCACGCCATCCACTGCATCGGCATCATCCAGGTGCAGCCCGACTTCAACAAACGCCTTCAGAAACTCTACGACAAGGCGATGGCAAGCGGCATCATCGACAACACCTACCGCACATCGACCATCGAGGAATACTGGGCAGAAGCTGTGCAGGACTGGTTCAACGTGAACGCCGAAATGCCGAAGCCCGACGGCAAGCACAACTGGTGTAACACCCGCGAGGAGCTCAAACAGCTCGACCCCGACCTCTATGCCCTGCTTGCCGAGTTCTTCCCCGAGACCGACATGGCCATCAGCAAGCACAAGTGCGAAAATATCTACGGAAAGAACGGGAGGTATTAGTTGTTAGTTTATAGTTTATAGTTTGTAGTGGGTTTGATTTGTTGATGGGTTATGTGCGGTTTTATTTTAGACCCCACTTTTGCACTTAACGTCTTCTGCTTCGCCTTCGTTCCTTGGCTTGCACAAGCCGAGTGCTGCACCACCTCATCACACTATCGATTATCAATCGATTCTGCGCTGAGTTCCCCACGGGGAGTCTCTACTAAAGGCAAAAAAAGCGATTGGGCAGACAAAATTGTCTGCCCAATCGCTTTTTTAACGGCTAACCTTCAGCGATTTCAGGTCTTGCGGACGAGAACTGTTGCCGTAGAGGATTTCAAACTCACCTGTTTTCTCATGCACTGAGTTCGTGTTTGTGTCGAAGAACTCGAATGCTTTGGGCGTGAGCTGGATGGTGGCGTTGGCGGTCTGTCCGGCTTTCACGTCCACGCGCTGGAACCCACGCAGCGACTTGATAGGTCCGTCGGTGTCGGAGAGGTCGCGGATATACACCTGCACGGTCTCGGCCCCATCGCGTTTGCCCGCGTTGGTTACAGGCACGGTCAGTGTGAATCCGTCGCCGCTCTTGCTCAGCTTGCCCTCACCGATATTGAACTGCGTATAGCTCAATCCATAACCAAAGGCAAACAGCGGATCGTCGAAATAACGGTAGGTGCGTCCCTTCATGGAGTAGTCCTCAAAATCAGGGAGCTGGTCGGAGCGTTTGTAGAACGTGACAGGCAGTTTGCCTGAGGGGTTGCAGTCGCCGAAGAGCACGTCGGCGATAGCCGTTCCTCCCTCCTGGCCGGCATACCACACCTGCACGATGGCGTCGCAACTCTCTGTCTCCGGCTCGAAAGCGATGGCAGAACCAGAGCAGTTGACGAAAATCACGGTCTTGCCTGCCGCTTTCAGCGCTTTCAGGAAGTCGCGCTGCACTTTCGGCAGTTCGATATGTGTGCGGTCACCCCCCTTGAAACCGTCGATATTCACTGGCATCTCCTCGCCTTCCAGTCCTGCGGAGATTCCGCCGACGAACACCACTTTGTTGATGCCCTTCAGCCCGGCGATGATTTCGTTGTAGTCAATCGGCCGCTCTTTGGCAATGTTGATCTGCATATTCGCACCCCAAGTCTTCACGTGGGCGAAACGGATCTCGATTTTGTATTCCTTGCCAGCCTCAGCCTGGAACGGTGTACGTGTGGGCGTGGTGCGCCACGTGTGCATCTTCAGTTTGCTCTCGCCGTTGATAAGCACCTCGAAATCGCTGACGCTCTTCACGTTGATTACATATTCACCCGACTCAGCGGGTTTGAACACCGTCTCATATTTGGCTGAGAAGTCCTCCAGCTGTACACCCGGTGCGAAATTGTGCATTCCGGCGGTGGTGACAGCCACGGGAGTGGTGTAGTATTCGGTAGTCACAGTCTCACCCTCCATCTTCGTGTTGTTCCAGAAATGGCCTCTCAAGCCTTTCTTGCCGTCCATCTCACACTGGCTTCCCATCAGGCAGTCGAGCACAAATTCATCAGTACGGTCGCATCCGGGCAGATAGACAAGTTTCGACTGCTTCTCCTTGATACCATCGAGGATGGTTACGGTGTGGTTCGGTGTGCCGTTGTAGTTACCCCACATCATCGGCGTGTCGTCGGCATTCGGACCGATGACAGCGATTTTTTCCTTGTTCTTCTGCAGCGGCAGCACATCGCCCTTGTTCTGCAGCAGTACGATGGTCTGGCGCGCCATGTCGAGCGCAAGCTGGCGGTGCTCTTTCGAGTCCATGGCGGAATACGGTATCTTCGACCACTCCACGATTGACGGGTCGTCCATCTCACCGAGGTCGAAGCGTCCCTCAAGCAGGCGTATCACATGCTTATCGACCTCCGCCTCGCTGGTCAGTCCGCGGCGTACTGCCTCGGGGATGCTCCGGTAGGCATAGCCATAACCGCACTCCACATCGGTTCCGGCAATCATACCTTTTGCTGACGCATGCACGGCATCCGAGGAACTCTTATGACTGGAATAGAAATCAGACACGGCACCGCAGTCGCTGACCACCAAATACTGGAACCCCCACTCGTCACGCAGAATCTGCTGAAGCAACCGTGCGTTTCCACAGCAGGGATCGTCGTCGAGCCGCTGGTAAGCACACATCACCTCTCTCACCTTCGCGTCCTGCACGAGCGACTGGAATGCCGGCATATAGGTTTCCCAGAAGTCACGCGGTGTGACATCCGTCAGGTTGGCGGTGTGGCGGGTGTATTCGGGTCCGCTGTGTACGGCATAATGCTTGGCGCAAGCCCATAGCTTACGGTACTTGGCGGTCTCAGGTCCCTGAAGACCACGTACCACGGCACAGCCCATCACCGACGTGAGATAGGGGTCCTCTCCGTAGGTCTCCTGCCCACGTCCCCAGCGGGGGTCACGGAAGATATTCACGTTTGGAGTCCACACAGACAAACTATGGAATTTCGAGTCGTCCTTACCCTGACGCACCCGCTCGTTGTACTGGGCGTGGAATTCAGTGCTGGTGGCGTCGAAAATCTTCTGAAGCAGCTCGGGGTTGAACGAGGCAGCCATGCCTATAGGCTCCGGAAACACGGTGACATTGCCCATGTTGGCGGCTCCGTGTAGCGCCTCGCTCCACCAGAAAAACTTCTTGATTCCGAGCCTCGGGATGGCGGGGCTCTCGTCGAGCATGAGTTTTGCCTTCTCCTCGAGTGTCAGTCGTGAACACAGGTCGATGGCGCGTTCTTTCGCACTCAGCGACGGATTCTGATACGGCAACTGCTGTGCCGTCGTCTGCAGGTTGGCAACAATGATAAGTGCCAAAGCGATAAAGATTCTCTTCATAAAAAAGGTGTTAATATTTACGATTTAATGATTTACGATTTAATGATTTACAATTTAATGATTTATGATTTAATGATTTATGATTTAATGATTTACGATTTAATGATTTACAATTTAATGATTTATGATTTAATGATTTATGATTTAATGATTTACGATTTAATGATTTACGATTTAATGATTTATTTGAAGACAAGAAGGCAAGGCTGTTGGGGAAGCGTTTTCAAACACCTATCCACGCATGAAATAGCCGTAGAGCATGTAGAGACTCCCCGTGGGGTGTCTAAAAAAACCGTAATCAACCCATCCTCAAATGCAAGGCTGTTGGGGAAGCGTTTTCAAACACAGATTCACGCATG
>JAEEOB010000243.1 GCA_016284045.1 Bacteroidaceae bacterium | reverse complement strand
GACGATGGAGAACATTATCTCCGTATCTCCGACACGAACGATGCCATCCTGAAATGCTCTTACAAGGCTGGTGAGACGGTGGAGACTCTCTTCTCGGTCCGAGACACACAAGGTGACAAAATCTCTTATTTCCAGGATTATATCCTCTCGCCAGATGGGACGAAAATCCTCCTTGAGACCAATCATGAGGCGATATACAGACGGTCTTACACCTCTTCTTGGTATCTTTATGATAAGACGGATAAGTCAATCAGAAAGCTGTCAGCCGGAGGCAGTCAGGAGATCCCCTCTTTCTCCCCCGACAGCAAAAAAGTGGCATTTGTCAGGAGTAACAACATGTTCGTAGTTGACCTTAACAACTGGGAGGAGACCCAGGTGACAACCGATGGACGCTTCAATTTTATCATCAACGGCAAACCGGATTGGGTGTATGAGGAGGAATTTGAATACAATAAGGCATACACTTTCACGGCTGACTCTAAGAAGATAGCTTGGATGCGAACCGATGAGACAAATGTAAAGACTTTCTCTTTCCAGTATTTCATGGGCGAAAGACCAGAAATGTCGGAAAATAAACTCTATCCATCAAATTATGGATACAAATATCCGAAGGCGGGTGAGGATAATGCAAAAGTGATGGTCCTGGCCTACGATCTCGAAACAAAACGGATTCAGGCGCTTAATGTGCCACTTGATGATGATGGCTACATTCCGAGGGTTTTGCCTATGGCTGACAACGACAAGGTGGCTGTCGTCACGCTCAACCGCCATCAGGACCGGTGCGACGTATATGAGGCTGACACTCGAAGCGGGGATACAAAACTCTTGGTTAGGGAAGAGGCACCACGATATATCGAGACATCGTTCTATAATAGCATGGATTTCACTGCAGGTCAGTTTGTGCTCCTGTCCGAACGTGATGGATTCCGTCATCTTTATCTTTATGACAAAGACGGGACAATGATTACACAGCTCAGTAAAGGGGAGTTTGTCGTGAACGACTATTATGGCACCGATGAGAAAGGCAAGACATTCTACTATGCATCAAACGAGGGAAGCCCACTTGAGCAGTATGTGTATGCCGTTGATGCGAAAGGGAAAAAGACATTGCTTACCAAGCAGAAGGGAACCAACAGTGCGGAATTCTCGAAAGGATGCAAGTATTTCATCAACGTTTTTTCTGATATCAACACACCTTATGTCACCACACTCCGCGATTCTAAAGGCACTGTCGTGAGGGTGCTTGAGGACAATCAAAAAATTATAGATGCGTATGCCAAACTGAATATAGGAAAGCCGGAGCTTTTCTCGTTCAAGACATCGGAGGGAGTGGAGCTCAACGGATGGATGGTGAAACCGGCGGATTTCAATCCGGCCAAGCAATATCCGGTCATTATGTACCAGTATAGCGGACCGGGTGACCAGCAGGTTCATAACTCATGGGCAAATGGCAACTCTGGCGGACTGATTTGGGAACATCGGCTTGCTCAGAAGGGATATGTCGTAGTTTGTGTCGATGGACGTGGTACTGGTGGGAGGGGACGCGAGTTCCAGCAATGTACCTACATGACCATGGGTGACAAGGAGTCAAAGGATCAGGTTGAGACTGCAATTTATCTGGGGTCACTGCCGTTCGTCGATAAGGAACGGATTGCCATCTGGGGATGGAGTTTCGGTGGTTTCAACACCATCATGTCGATGTGTGAAGGAAGGCCGGTGTTCTGTTGTGGAGTGGCTGTTGCTCCTGTCACTGACTGGAGATACTACGACAGTGCATACACAGAGCGCTATATGCGCACACCGCAGGAGAATCCGAATGGCTATGATATCTCGCCTATGCACCGCTACCAGAATTTGAGTGGACATCTGCTCATCTGTCACGGACTCGCCGACGACAACGTGCATTATCAGAACACAGCCGAACTGTCAGAGAAACTTGTTCAGCAGAAAACACAGTTCGAGATGCAGGTTTATACCAACCGAAACCACGGCATTTACGGGGGAAATACTCGTACACACCTCTTCACCCGAATTGAGAACTTCTTCGACAAGTATCTACTCAAATAATCTTTCAGCTCTTATTTTTTGGGGGATACCTTATGTGAGTCTCCATTTTAAAGCTCCCATTATTCCTATAGTTCCCCCCAAAAAACATTTCTCTTATCACTCCCTCCAAAAAAACAACGGGCTCGCAACATTTGCGAGCCCGTTGTTGAAGTTCAATTAATAGTTACTCTGTAACAGCTTCAGCGGCATCCTCAGCAGCGTCAGCAGCTTCCTCAGCATCCTCAGCGGCATCCTCAGCAGCTTCAGCGGCATCCTCGGCAGCGTCAGCAGCATCCTCAGCAGCGTCCTCTGCATTTTCCTCCATCACATTTGTTGGAGCAGCAGGCATCATGTCGTTGCTGTTGGAAATCTTCCATTGACCAGCCTTGTTCTTCTTCAGACCAATCTTTGAGGTGGTAACTTCGCCACCCTCAGAGGTGATTTCGAGCTCAACTGTAGCCTCGTTTTCTTTTACGTCCTCGTTCAGAACTTTGCAGCTCTTAGGAAGCTTTTTCTTGGCCTCTTCGTCGTTGCCTTCCTTCACGCTCTTCATGGTCTTCTCAAGAATACTCTTGGTCATTTGCTTTGCCTGATTAACCTGATCTGCAGGCAGACTGTCCTCACCTAAATCGCAAGCGTCGATGAATGCGTCGTAATTACCGTTGATCATGTCGGTCATAGCCTTCTCAACGATGGCACCAGGAGTGTCGCCACCTGAACAGCTGGCAGCTACCATGATTGCTAATGCAACAGAGATAAAACCAATTAATTTTTTCATTTTCGTTTAAAAATAATTTTTAAGGGTTAATATTAAGATTTTTAACTCACGTTCTGTTTATTTTATGATAGACAGATTTTCAATTTGGGCATAATCTCCCCATTCAATGTGCAAAGTTAGGATTTTTTTTTGTAATTTTGCAGAAATTTTGAAAATTTTCGCATGATGAGGCGTTTTATTTTACTTTTTTTACCTTTTTTCATCTCTTTCTTACTTTTTGGAGCTTGTGGAAAGCGGAGGGATTTACATTCTGTTCTGCCCGACAGCGTCGATCTTCAGGTGGGGGATGTCGTTTTCAGGCTCGGAGATTCTTTCGAGAGCGACATGGTGGTCATGGCTGACAGAAATGGAACGTATTCACATTGCGGAATCGTTGCCGATTCGGCTGGCAACATCAGAATCGTGCATGCGGTTCCTGATGAACCGGATTTCGACGGAGATGTCGATCGTGTGAAACTCGACAGACCCGACATGTTTTTCCGTAACGACCGCGCCAGGGCGGGGGCTGTTTGCAGAATCAACGACACAATTGCTGCCAGAAAGGCTGCCGAAGCGGCTAAGGCTGTTTTCTTCCGCAATACATTATTCGACGACGACTACGATGACAAGGACACAACTAGGATGTACTGTTCCGAACTTGTTTATTTTGCTTATAAGCAAGCTGGCTACGACCTTGTTGGAGATGAGCGTCATACATATAATGTCCTTGTCAGAAGTTTCGACAACTGCATCATGCCTTCACAAATCTACAACTCGCCCTTTGTCCACCCGGTTGCACTTTTTGCTGATAATTGATATATAATATAGAATAATATATAATTTAAGGTGTAACCCCATCCATTCCCATAGTTTCCATTGCTCCCATAATTCTTATAATCACCTATCCCCTCCTTTAATATCCTTTATATTCCTATAATATCTTATAATCTCCTATAATATCTTATAATCTCCTATAATCTCCTATAACTTCCTATAACCTCTTATAGCCTCCTATAATTGTCGCCTTGACACTCAAAATTTGTCCCCCGGAACCGCAGACAGACCTTCCCCTGGCCCCGGAAACTGATTTTTTTCGGAAAAAGTAAAAAAAATCCCGTAAAAATTTTGCCGGTCCGCAAATTTGTTGTAACTTTGCACTCGCTTTCGGAAAAAATCCGGGGCAGAGAGTAAAAAAATCGCTCATTGAAAGACTGGAACAGAGAAGAGAGACAA
>JAEEOB010000242.1 GCA_016284045.1 Bacteroidaceae bacterium | reverse complement strand
ACAAGTTTGGCATTGTTCATTTGAAAAATTCGAAAAATCGTTGTAGAAAAAAACTCCGAGTAAATCAAAATAAATCTTCGTTGTTTAAAATGCCACAAATAATAGGCAGCGTTAAATCTGCTGCCGTTGCCTGACCGCTTCGAAGAGGAGGATGGCAGTGCTGACCGACACGTTGAGTGAGTCGAGGCTTCCGAGCATGGGGATGCGGATATGGCTGGCGGCAGCATCCCGCCACTGGTTGGTCAGTCCGGTGGCTTCAGTGCCCATGACGATAGCGGTGGGGAGGGTCATGTCTGTGTCGTAATACAGCTCGGAGTCTTGCAGTTGAGCAGTAAGAATCTGAATATTACGTTCTTGGAGGAAACGGATGCAGTCGTCGGAGTCTGCCACTGCACATGGCACGGTGAATACCGCACCGATGCTTGCTCTGATGAGGTTGGGGTTGTAGAGGTCGGTCAGCGGGTCGCAGATCAGCACGGCATCAGCATGTGCAGCATCAGCGGATCGTAAAATCGCACCGATGTTTCCAGGCTTCTCCACACCCTCGATCACGATAATCAGCGGGTTGTCCGACAGATTCAGTGATGAGAGACTGTTGTCGGGAGTATGGATCACTGCCACCACACCCTCCGTCCCGCTCCTGTAAGCCAGTTTGTCGTAAACATCCGGTGTGACGTGGAACACATTTTGCTGGCTTGTCAGCCTTTCCCAACTGTCATTTTCCACATTATTAATAATATCATCACAAATAAACAGAGAGTGGATTTTCAGTCCGTGCCCCACACAATGCATGAGCTCCCGTTGTCCCTCCACGACAAAGAGCCCTTGTTTGCGTCGCTCCGATGATTTTTTTGAGAGCGTCACCACTTGTTTCACGCGTATGTTTTGAAGACTGGAAATAAGCATGTCTAATTAATTTACTCAAGTTTCTTCATTCTTCATTTAAAAACTCCTTTATCATAAAAATCATTTCCAAAGTAAATACACTTTTCACTTAAAAATTCTTCAGTACTTGAACGAGCTTCCTCCGAGAAATTCGCGCAGAAGTGAAGTGGGAGGGAGTTCCTTGTCGGAGATGGGTTCGAAGAAATGCAGGAATTGTGCCAGTGCTGATGCCAGGGCATATTCGGGGCGGTTCTCGTGTACCGACTCCAGCAGCGGCAAGGCATAATTGCGAAGTACTGCCAGCTCGTAGATAAGCGCACTGTTGAACATCACGTCGGCATTCTCCTGATAGGGGAAAATCCATTTCTCCTCTCCGCGTCTGACAGAGGGCCAGCGTGCGATAGTGTCAACCGCTTTTGTCCCCCTGAACTGGTTATCGCGGACGATTCGTCGGATGAGCCGGTTGTCGGTGGTGGGAATATAGTTGTGGTCGTCGAGTTTGATGGAGGTGAGTGCCGACAGATAAATCCTGAAAATCTGGTCCTGCGGGATGTTTTCCGACAACATAGGATTGAGTCCGTGTATTCCCTCAAGCAGCAGCACAGTCGAATCTTTGAGACGGAGTTTTTTTCCGCTCATCATGCTTTTACCCAGTGCGAAGTTATAGACGGGCAGCTCTATCTCCTCGTTGTTGAGCAACTGCCTGATATGCTGCTGAAAAAGGTCGAGGTTGAGAGAGTAAATCGACTCGTAGTCATAGTCGCCGTTGATGTCGCGGGGGGTCTTCTCCCTATCTACAAAATAATCGTCGAGTGAGATGAGCTTTGGATAGAGACCACATGCCATCAATTGCACGCACAGACGTTTGCTGAACGTGGTTTTTCCACTTGATGAGGGACCTGCCACAAGGATTACCTTCACGCGCTTCTCCTCGGCGATACGCTCAGCGATGTGGCTGATTCGTTTCTCCTGGAGGGCCTCCGACACCTTGATGGCATCCCCCGCATAGCCCATACGTACATATTCGTTGAGTTGTCCCACGGTTGAGGCTCCGCTCTTGTTGAGAAGCAGATGGTCGAGCTCAAATGCCTTAAGCATCTTCTCCTGCTTCACGATTTCCGGGAAGAGTCCGTTATTCCCAGGTATGCGCAGCAGCACACCGTCGTAGTATTTCACGAGGTCGAAACTCCAGAGATAGTCTGTGGAAGGAACAAGGGGACCGTAATAATAGTCAGCTGTGTCGTTGAGGCTGTAATAATGGGTGTAGATCTGTCCCATACCCTCTATCAGCTTCGCCTTATTCTCCATGCCGTCGTCGCGGAACATTTTTACCACTTCGTCTGTGGAAGCTTCAACTCTGTGGAACACATAGTTTTGGGAGATAATCTCCTGCATCCGCTGCTTCAGTTGCTGAACGATCGTAAGCGTTAGGGCATTTGGCGAACCATCGCCTTCTGGAAAAGCGATTTTAAAGAAATAACCTTTCGAGACGGGTGCTTCTACTGTCAGCTTAGCCCCTGTGAACAAGTCGCGCACTGCCTTATAAAGCACAAAGGTGAGCGAACGCATATACACTTTTCTGCCCGGCTCGCTGTCAATTCCGAGAAATTCAACGGTTTTAGCTCCGAACACTCTGAACCGGAGTCCCTCCAGCCTGTTGTTCACCAATGCGCATATCGGTTTATGAGGGAAATCCAATTGAAAAGCATCATACACATCTGTTAGCATTGTCCCGAAATCAAACGACAGGGACTTTCCGTTATTTTTGCATTTGATTTTAATCATTATTTGATTTAAGGATTTAAAGATTTACGATTTAAAGATTTACGATTTAAAGATTTATGATTTAAAGATTTACGATTTAAAGATTTATGATTTAAAGATTTACGATTTAAAGATTTATGATTTAAAGATTTATGATTTAAAGATTTACGATTTAAAGATTTACGGTTTAAAGATTTACGATTTAAAGATTTATAATTTGTTTGGACATTTTTTTTGTTTTCCTGCTTCTTCTCGCCTTCATGTCTTCTCGCCTTCATGTCTTCTCGCCTTCATGTCTTCTTGCCTTCATGTCTTAAATTTCGGGTTTAAAATTACAAAAAAATATTGATAAAAATATGATTTCGAAAGAAAAATGATAAAATTCAAGCGATAAAATGCCAAAAGTCATTAAAAATTAATAACTTTGTGAAGTTAAAAAAGAAAATATGTTCAGGACATTATTGAAAAATGTGGGGGAGTTTAAGAAAGCATCAATTCTTACTCCTATTTACACATCTCTTGAAGTGCTCGTCAGCGCATTTATCCCATACGTGACTGCCTCGATCATTGACCGCGGAATCAATGGGGGTGAACACGGTGAGGGCGACTTGTCGAACGTCTGCCTTTATGGCGGCGTGATGCTGTTTCTGGCGTTCTTGTCCCTCTTCTTCGGCATTCGTGCCGGCACGAATGCCGCCTACGCCTCAACGGGGTTTGCCTGCAACCTCCGTGATGCGATGTACAGGAACATCCAGACATTCTCGTTCTCCAACATCGACCGTTTTTCCTCTGCAGGGTTGATTACGCGTATGACCACCGATGTGAGCAACATGCAGAATGCGTTCCAGCAGGTGCTCAGAGCCTCTGTGAGAGCACCGCTGAACCTGGTTTTCAGTATCTTCATGTGTGTGCTGATTAACTGGAAAATGAGCATCATATTTATCGTGGCGATGCTCGTGCTCGGATGTGCACTGTTTTTTATCATATCGAAGACTGTGAAGTTGTTCTCAAAAGTGTTTGTGAAATACGATGACTTGAACAAGTCCGTGCAGGAGAATGTGCAGGCCATCAGGGTGGTGAAGGCGTTTGTGAGGGAAGACTATGAGAATAAGCGGTTCCGCAAGGCTGCAGAAGGACTTTACAAGCTGTTTGTCAAGACCGAGAGCCTGCAGGCGCTCAACCAGCCTGTCATGAACCTCGTGGTGTATGGCTGCATCATTGCTCTCTCATGGTTTGGTGCTCATTACATCGTTGGAGGTGAGCTCACCACGGGGGAGCTGACTTCGATGTTTGCCTACGTTATGACGATCCTGATGTCACTGATGATGCTCACGATGATATTTGTGAGCATCACGATGA
This sequence comes from Bacteroidaceae bacterium, assembly GCA_016284045.1. Taxonomy (GTDB): domain Bacteria; phylum Bacteroidota; class Bacteroidia; order Bacteroidales; family Bacteroidaceae; genus UBA3839. The sequence continues at coordinate 14,203 of JAEEOB010000242.1, read as the reverse complement.
GTGCTGCCAACGGCAGGCGCATCTGTCAGGTGCTCGACGAGAAAGCCGACATCACATCGCCTGAGAATGCGGTGATGGTCGTCAAAGACGGTAGTGTGGAATTCTCCGACGCCTCTTTTTCTTATAATCAGGCGGTGACCGACGAGGAGGGTGAGGTGAAGCAGTCCATCACCCGTCCTGCACTTCAGCATATCACGTTGAGTGTGAGGTCGGGAGAGACCCTCGGTGTGATTGGAGGCACTGGCTGCGGTAAATCCACCCTGGCGAGTATGGTGAGCCGTCTTTACGATGTGAACAGCGGCACGGTAAAAGTTGGCGGTGTGGATGTGCGGGAATACGATGTTCAGGCGCTTCGCAACGATGTGTCGATGATTCTTCAGAACAACATCCTGTTTTCTGGCACGATTCTCGACAATCTGAGGTGGGGCAAAAGCGATGCCACGCTGGAAGAATGCCGGCAGGCTTGCGACCTGGCTCAGGCAAGTGAGTTTATCAATCAAATGCCCGACGGCTACGACACGGTGATTGAGCAGAATGGAACCAACGTGTCGGGCGGACAGAAACAGCGTCTGTGTATAGCCCGGGCACTGCTGAAAAAGCCGAAGGTCTTGATTCTTGACGACTCCACCAACGCGTGCGACACAGAAACGGAGGCTAAAATCCTTGATGCGTTCAGTCATAAAGTGCCGGACATCACCAAAATCATCATTTCACAGCGCATACAGAGCGTGCGGAATGCTGACCGCATCGTGGTGATGGACAGTGGATGCATCGACGGTGTCGGCACACACGATGAACTGCTTAAGTCCAACCGTATCTATCAGGAGATTTATAAGCTGCAGATGGAAGGCGGCGGGGATTTTGACCCTAAGATTTAGGTTGCTTTTGTAAGTGAACTTTAAGGTTCGGAAGTAAAAAAGGAAGCTGAGTTCATTTGAAGATTTAATTATGTAAGATGTAAGATTTATGCAAGTGGTTTGGAATTTAAAATGTGAGTTAACGAGCCTGTGGCTCGTGGAGGATAGTTTTTTTAAGAACTTCAGAAACTTCAGTCACTATAACTAAATACGCTTTTCACTATTCACTATTCACTATTCACTTAAAAATGGCTCGTCAAATCAATATAGGAAGAGGTCCCGGCGGTGGCCGTGGCAATAATTACGGCGCGAAAATGACGAAAGAAGGCTGGAAATCCATCCGCCGGGTGTTCGCCTACGTGTTTAAAAGCTATAAGTGGTCGTTTCTTGTGGTTTTGTGCTGTATCCTCGTCACCTCCCTGACGACGCTGACATCCACGTTGTTCACCAAGTCGCTTATCGATGATTATGTGACCCCGATGGTTGCCAGTCGCAGCTCAGACTATGCCCCTTTGGCTCAGGCGTTGATCAAGCTGGCAGCGGTGCTGGCGGTCGGTATCATCTGCTCGTATCTCAACAACCGCCTGATGATTAATGTCGGGCAGGGCACGCTTCTGCGTCTCCGGAAAGACCTGTTTGAGCACATGGAGCAGCTGCCTATTAGATATTTCGACCAGCATCCTCATGGCGACATCATGTCGGTCTATACCAACGATGTCGATACGCTCAGGCAGATGATAAGCAGCAGCATACCAATGGTGTTCTCGTCATGTATCACCATCACCGTCACTTTCGTCAGCATGGTGGTGCTCTCTGTGCCGCTCACCCTACTTGTCATTGTCATGACGGCTGTGATGGTGGTTGTCACCAGAAAACTCGGGGAGCGGTCCGCTTTCCATTTCAAGCAGCGTCAGGCCTGCTTAGGTGCGATGAACGGCTATGTGGAAGAAATGCTCACGGGACAGAAGGTGGTGAAGACTTTCTGCCATGAAGATGAGTCTATCGCTAAATTCCAGGAACTGAACGAGTCGCTGCGCGACAGCGGCTACAAAGCCAACAAGGCGGCGAATATCGTGATGCCCATCAACGGCAACCTGTCAAACCTTATTTATGTGCTGGCAGCTATTCTGGGAGGATTCATCGCATTACATCCTGGCATGTCTGCATTCTCCTTCACCACGCTGACTGTCGGCACCCTGGTGGCTTTCCTCACGCTGATTAAGAATTTCACGCAGCCTGTCAGCCATGTGAGCCAGCAGATAAACAGCGTGATCAATGCGTTGGCGGGAGCTGAGAGGGTGTTTAAGCTGATGGATGAGGAGCCTGAGCACGACGGCATGGCAAGCGTGAGGCTCGTCGATGCTGTGGAGGCTGCCGGAGGACTGCTGGAGGAGTCACCGTCTCGCACAGGCATCTGGGCTTGGAAAATCCCGGAGGAAGACGGTTCGTTCCGTCTTGTCCGGCAGCGGGGTGAGGTGGATTTCTCGCAGGTGGATTTCGGCTATGTGGAATCGAAACAGGTGCTGTTCGACATCAACCTCGACACCGATGCCGGGCAGAAGGTGGCATTGGTGGGAGGAACAGGCGCAGGCAAGACCACCATCACAAACCTGATCAACCGCTTCTATGACATTCAGGGAGGCACTATCCTCTATGATGGCATCGACATCCGAAAGATATACAGGGAAGATCTGCGCCGCTCTCTTGGCATGGTGCTTCAGGAGACGCACCTCTTCACAGGTACGGTGATGGAGAACATTCGTTATGGCAAACTCGACGCCACTGATGAGGAGTGTGTGGCAGCAGCAAAGCTGGTGAACGCCCATGATTTCATCATTGGCCTGGCCAAAGGCTACGACACGGTGCTGTCAGCCGACGGAGGTAACCTCAGCCAGGGAGAGCGACAGCTTATTGCAATTGCCCGTGCAGCGGTTGGCAACCCGCCGGCGATGATTCTCGATGAGGCCACCTCAAGCATCGACACACGCACAGAGAAACTCGTTCAGGAGGGAATGGACCGGATCATGACCGGACGTTCCACATTCGTGATTGCTCACCGGCTATCGACTGTTCGGAATTCCGACATCATCGTTGTGATGGACCACGGACGCATCATTGAGCAGGGAACCCACGAGGAGCTCTTGGCGATGAAAGGAAAATACTATATCCTCTATACAGGCCTTCAGATTGCTTAGTTTTGGTCTGAACCGCACAATTCTTGTCGCTTTGTGCGTTTTTGTCAAAAAGATTCACTAACTTTGCAAAAATTTTCTTATTTAGAACAATCTTAAACTGTAAATCATCAATAAAACGACATGAGTTTCTCAAGAATTACCGCAGCAGAGGCTGCAAGTCTTATCAAAAACGGTGACAATATCGCATTAAGCGGATTCACTCCTGCAGGCACCCCTAAAGCCGTGACAGCTGAAATCGCAAAAAATGCCCATGCAGAGCATGAGGCGGGCAGACCTTTCCAGATTGGCATCTTCACGGGTGCCAGCACAGGGCAGAGCTGTGACGGTGTGTTGGCTGAAGAACATGCCATCCGTTACCGTGCTCCTTACACCACCAACCCGTCGTTCCGCAAGTCGGTAAACAAAGGTGAGATTGCCTATAACGACATCCATCTGAGCCAGATGGCACAGGAGTTGCGTTACGGCTTTTTAGGTGAGGTCGATTGGGCTATTATTGAAGTATGTGCCATAGAGCCCGATGGCAAAGTGTATCTGACATCAGCTGGTGGTATTGCTCCCACTGCCGCAAGGCTGGCTAAGAAAGGGGTGATTCTTGAGCTCAACGCTTTCCATAGCACTAAGTCGATAGGTTTGCACGACGTGTATGAGCCGCTTGATCCTCCGCAGCGCAAAGTGATTTCAATTGAGAAGCCCAGCGACCGCATCGGTGAGATCTATCTTCAGATCGACCCATCGAAAATTGTCGGGGTGGTGGAATGCAACCTGCCCGACGAGGCACGTGGATTTGCAGAGGGTGACCCGGTGACAGACAAAATCGGTGAGAATGTGGCGCATTTCCTTATGGCTGACATGAAGCGTGGAGTCATACCAAGCACATTCCTGCCTTTGCAGAGCGGTGTCGGAACCACAGCCAACGCTATACTCGCTGCCTTGGGAAACAATCCGGAAGTACCTGATTTCAATGTCTATACGGAGGTGCTTCAGAATGCGATCGTTGACCTCATGCGGCAGGGTAGGGTGAAGACCGCCTCCACCTGTTCGCTCACAGTGACAAATGATGTGCTTCAGGGACTTTACGACGATATCGACTTGTTCAAAGACCGTCTGGTCATCCGTCAGTCTGAGATCTCAAACAACCCGGAGGTGATACGCAGGTTGGGAGTTATCGCCATCAACACAGCTATCGAGGTGGACCTCTACGGACATGCCAACTCAACTCAGATATGCGGCACGAAGATGATGAACGGCATCGGTGGATCTGGAGACTTCGAGCGTAACGCGTATATTTCGATTTTCACCTGCTCATCTGTGGCTAAGGGGGGTATGATAAGTGCTATCGTGCCGTTCTGCTCACATATTGACCACACCGAGCACGACGTGAACGTCATCATCACAGAGCAGGGGGTGGCTGACCTGCGAGGGAAATCACCCGCTCAGCGTGCCCAGGCCATCATCGAGAACTGTGCTCATCCTGATTACAAGCAGCTGCTGTGGGATTATCTGAAGATTGCCGACAAGGGGCAGTCTTGCCACAAGCTGTCTGCTGCCTTCGCCATGCACGACACATTCCTGCGTGAGGGCGACATGAGGCTGACTCAGCTCGGACAGTACGTGCATTAATTGCAATGATAAAACACAAAAGAGACGGCTGGTTTCCACCGTCTCTTTTGTCTTACAAGGCACTTTCTTTTCCCTCATCTTTCAACTCTACCAACCACCAACTATAAACTATAAACTACAAACTAAAAACTATAATCTAAAAACTAAAAACTAAAAACTACAAACTAAAAACTACAAACTATATGAAACTGGTATCATGGAATGTGAATGGGCTTCGTGCTTGCGTGGGTAAAGGCTTTCAGGAGGTGTTCAAGCAGCTTGACGCCGATTTTTTCTGTCTTCAGGAGACGAAGATGCAGGCAGGGCAGCTTGACTTGGATTTTCCTGGCTATGAGTCCTACTGGAACTATGCAGAGAAAAAAGGGTATTCCGGCACTGCCATCTATAGCCGCCACAAGCCACTGTCGGTAAACTATGGAATCGGTGTCGATGAGCACGACCATGAGGGCAGGGTGGTGACATTGGAACTGCCCGAATTCTTTCTGGTGACTGTCTATACTCCCAATTCTCAGGATGAGTTACGTCGGCTCGACTACCGTATGCGTTGGGAGACGGACTTTCAGGCATATTTGAAAGGACTGGACTCAAAGAAGCCCGTGATAGTTTGCGGCGACATGAATGTGGCACATCAGGAAATCGACCTGAAAAATCCGAAGACTAATCGTCGTAATGCTGGTTTCACCGATGAGGAGCGTGCGCGGATGAGCGAGCTCCTATCTTCTGGATTCACCGACACGTTCCGTTTTTTCTATCCGGATGCCACTGACATCTATTCATGGTGGTCCTATCGCTTCCGTGCGCGTGAGAAGAATGCGGGCTGGCGTATCGACTATTTCCTCACTTCTTCCAGGATAGACAACCGGCTGAAGGCTGCGTCCATACACACCGACATCTACGGATCTGACCATTGTCCGGTCAGCCTCGTCATTGAATGACAGTGTCAAGATGGAGCCGATGCCAGAAGACGATTACCAACACCCCATTCAGCGTCAGCCGTTTTTCCCTTCAACCCTTCTGCCAGAACCATCCCCACCTACGTTTTACATAATTTTTTTTATTTTCTAAATATTTTTTAAATCCATTTTGCCTTCGGCGAAATTCCTACGCTATGATAATTTGCGAACAAGTTCGCCATTATTCATTTAGCTTAAACGGAATTTTTGAGCCATTTTAAGCGTAGCGCCCCAATCCTCCGGATGGTTTTTACATAAAAAGCTTGAACTATTTGTTTTTTTTTCCGAAAACTTCAGTAAACTACCAACTATAAACTACCAACTATAAACTACCAACTATAAACTACCAACTATAAACTATAAACTAAAAAAACCGGGCATTAACCCGGTTTTTTGTTCATCGCAAAGACAGATTAGTTGAGAGCGTCAGTCAGTTCCTTGCCTCCTTTGAATTTAGCAGACTTCTTAGCAGGGATCGTGATTTGTGCGCCAGTTGCAGGATTCACACCCTTGCGCTCTCCTCTCTCAGCTACAGAGAACGTGCCAAAACCGATGAGAGCAATCTTGTCGCCAGCCTTGAGGGCGTCAGCAATCACTTCTGTTGTTGCGTCGATTGCTTTCTTAGCGTCTGCCTTAGTGAGACCAGCCTTTTGTGCTACAGCACTTACTAGTTCATTTTTGTTCATAGATCAAGTTTTTTAAGAGTTAATATTAGTGTATAATGTCACTTTTTCTGAATTATGGCATTAAAAACCTAATTTATATCGCAAAGTTATACTTTTAGTTTCAACAAACAAATATTTTTGTTAAAAAAATCAATATTTTTTTGTTTTTTTCTACTATTTACCCAATATTTGTATAATAATCAGAGAAAAAAAGGTAATTTTGCATGAAATTTATAAAAAACCGAAAAAAGAAGTCCATTTTAGTGTAACCAAAACAAATTGGTATAATTCGTGAATGAGATTTGGTGGCTGACTTAGCCATTGGAAGCAGAACAAATGATAAAATACAAAAATTAATTGTAAATCGTAAAGTTGTAATTCGTAAAATATTAAGTCTTCTTATCTTCATCTGAATCCTGCCAACTTGTTTTTTAAAGATTTTTTTAATCAGATAAACAACAATGAAACTGCCAAACGTCATCAAATATCTCCTGATTGCAAATATTGTAGTCTGGATTCTGACTGAGATGCTGCAAATGAGAGGAGTGAATCTCAACCAGACATTAGCGCTTTTCTATGTCGGACATCCATTTTTCCAGCCATTCCAGATTGTCACATATATGTTCATGCATGCCAATTTCATGCATATCTTCTTTAATATGTTCGCATTGTGGATGTTCGGTAATATCATGGCTAAAACATGGGGGGAGAAAAAATTCCTCATCTTCTATTTTGTTTGTGGAATTGGTGCGGGAATCACCCAGGAAGTGGGACAGGCGCTCGGACTCATTGACTTGAATGCATGCACTGTCGGGGCATCTGGAGCTGTGTTCGGACTACTCCTGGCTTTCGGGATTACGTTTCCCAACGAGAAGCTCTTCATCATTCCTATTCCCTTCCCTGTCAAAGCAAAATATCTGATTACATTTTATATTTTGATTGAGGTGCTCCAGTTCTTTGGATCTGGAGGAGACGGAGTGGCTCATCTGGCTCACTTGGGGGGAGCGCTCTTCGGATTCTTCCTCATCATGTTCTGGAAAAAGCATCCAAGCCAGAACATCAACAACTGGAAACGCCAGGCACAGGGATATGGAAATAGCCGGCAGCAGCAGGGAAACAGCTGGTTTGGCGGAGGCAATAGCACCTCGGGGAGCAAGCCCACGATGAAGGTGATTTATGGCGGAGCGAGCAGGCGTGAGAACGACTATGAATATAACGAACGGAAAAAACGGGAAGCCCAGGAAATCGACCTTATTCTCGACAAAATAAGGAAAAATGGCTGGGACAGCCTCACTCCGGAGGAACAGCAGATAATCATCGACGCCAGTAAGAATTAATGCTGCCTGAATGTCCTCAAAACACAGGACTGTTTTTCAAGAGATTGTTTAATAGGAAGAATAATCAAAAGCTGTCATGCGGTCAAATCATCATAAAATCAGGAAAATCATTGTAGCCATACTGCTTGTCATCAGTGTCTTGTCGGCTGCCTTGCTTTTGCTTAGCGCTTTCAGCGGCACTTTGCCGCCTCAGAACCACCCGCGTCTTTCTCTACTTCCACTCTTTTTCCCTTTCTTCCTTCTGGCAAACATCATTTTGCTTGTCGTCTGGCTTTTCATCAAGCGCAAACTTGCCCTCATTCCGCTGGCTGCCATGATCATCTGTATTACGGACATCAGAGCTTATTTCCCGGTGAACCTTCCTGAAAACGTGCCTGATGAGACCTTCAAGATTCTCTCGTTGAACACAGGAGGGGTGGCCGTTGACAAAAAAGAGGAGTTTATACAATATTTTCTTGACAGTGGTGCCGACATTATTTGTCTCCAGGAAGTTTTTGGGAAAGGAGGATGGGTCACAGACCCCAGAATTAGAGAAATCTATCCATACATCGTGACTTTATCCGACAAAAGTAAAATGTCGTGTGTGAGCAGATTCCCGATTTTGGGCACAGAACAGATTAAATACCATAGTGCCGGGAACATGTCTGCGGCGTTCTACCTCAATGTCAATGGTGATACTGTTATGGTTGTCAACAACCATTTGCAGTCAAATAGAATCAATACGTCCCTGCTGACAAAATTTGAAAAGGCCACAGATATCTATTCGAATTTTAAGGAACGTGGACAAACCACTCGCAGTTTGATTTCCAAAATCATGGAGAGCGGAAAACTGAGGGGACCACAGGTTGAGACCGTTTGTGATTACATTGAGAAACATCCTTCCAGGTACATTGTCGTATGCGGGGATTTTAACGAGACAGCAAACGGATATGCACACTACATGTTCACAAAACATCTGAACGATGCGTACACAAGAACAGCCAACGGTTTTGGATTTACATACAATAATCATAAAATCCGGTGCAGAATCGACCATATTTTGTGCTCAGAGAACATCGAGCCTTTCAACTGCACAATTGACAAGTTGTGCAAAATAAGTGACCATTTTCCAATTATTTGTGACCTGAAATTGAGATAAAGCGGTAAAAAGCACCCCTTTTGTGATGAATTTTGCCTTAAAAGTGTGTGTTTCTCATAAAAAAACACTAACTTTGCAAACTTGAATGAGTATGTTTGTTAAATGGACCCTTTTTTGACACATTATTTATATATAATAAATGTGACAGAAAAAGGAATCCATTCAACAGATTTTGTGCGCTAATGAAACAACAACGGCGACATTGCTGGAGGATGAGGATATGGAAATGAGGATAATTGGGAAATAGCTATTGGAAAGAGCGTAAGACTAATAATAATCATAAATCAACAAAAAAATTAATCAACAACAATGCAAAACAAAGGATTTGTAAAGGTCATTGCAGTTCTGCTTACGTTGATCTGTGTTTACTACCTCTCGTTTGCGGTCTATACTAACTACATAGACGGCAAGGCCGATAAGATGAAAGAGGAAATCGGCGGTGAGAAAGGTGAGAAGGCAGCTCAGGCGTATTTAGACTCGCTGAACCAGGAGAAATGCTACCTTGGCAACACCCTTAAGGAATGTCGTGAGAACGCCATCGGACTGGGTCTTGACTTGAAGGGTGGTATGAACGTGATGCTCGAAGTGTCGGTCCCTGATGTTGTGAAGGTGCTTTCCGACAACAATCAGAGCACTGAGTTTCTTGACGCGATGAAAGAGGCTCAGAAGGAGTCGCAGCAAAGTCAGTCCGACTTCATCACTCTTTTCGTGGAAAAATACAAGAAATTGTCGAACGGGAAAAGCCTTGCAGCTGTTTTCGCCAACTCTAAGATGGGCGAGAAGGTGAAGACCAACAGCTCGGACAGCGACGTGGAGAAAGCCATCAGGGCTGAGGTCGATGATGCTGTTGACAACGCCTTTAAAGTGCTGAGGGCTCGTATCGACCGTTTCGGTGTGGTTCAGCCTAATATCCAGAAAATCGAAGGTCAGGTGGGACGTATCAGCGTGGAGCTGCCGGGTATCAAGGAGCCTGAGCGCGTACGTAAGCTGCTTCAGGGAAGCGCCAACCTCGAATTCTGGGAGACTTACGACACGCAGGTGGCACTGCCTTACCTCATACAACTCAATAACGCATTACGTGGAGGCTCTGACGCCGACAATAGCGAGGAGACAGCTCAGGCAACCGACAGTTTGAACACAGAGGCGGCTCCCGACAGCACTTCTCTGGCAAAGAACGAGGCTCAAGCCGACACGGCATCTGCCGACACGGCTTCTAAGAAAGGCGATCTCCTCTCGAACGTGAGTGCGACACCCACAGACGCCGATGCCAATGCCAAGCTCAGCGACGAGGAGATTGAGAAGATGAAGAAAGAGAACCCGCTCCTCTCTATGCTTCACCCTCAGCAGGGCAATGCCGGCTGTGTGGTCGGATATGCGCTTGCTACCGACACCGCAGAGATCAACACGCTGATCAACTCTGAGACGGCTAAGCAGATTTTCCCTGCCGACTTCGTGCTGAAGTGGGATGTGAAGGGACTGAAAGGACAGGACAACGTGTTCCGTCTGTATGCCTTGAAGAAAGGTCCTAAGGGAGGTCCTTCGATGGAAGGCGACGTGATTACTGAGGCTCATGACGACTTCGACAACCTCGGACACCCGAGCGTGTCGATGAACATGAACACCGAGGGCGCACGTAAATGGGCTGCCCTGACTGAGGCCAACGTGAATCACAGCGTGGCTATCGTGCTCGACGACTATGTGTATAGTGCTCCTAATGTGAACGACAAGATCGAGGGCGGACGTTCTCAGATCACCGGCGACTTCCTGCCAAGCGAGACGAAAGACCTTGCAACGGTGCTTGCATCTGGTAAGATGCCGGCAAGAACCGTCATCGTGCAGGAGGACATCGTTGGTCCTACGCTCGGACAGCAGTCCATCAAAGCCGGTTTCATCTCATTCATCATCGCTTTCATCATCTTGATGATTTACATGTGTATGATGTACGGATTCCGTCCGGGTATGGTTGCCAACGGAGCGCTTATCATCAACTTCTTCTTCACACTCGGTATTTTGACTTCCTTCCAGGCGGCTCTCACCATGTCGGGTATCGCCGGTATGGTGCTCACACTCGGTACTGCCGTCGATGCGAACGTGCTGATATATGAGCGTATCAAGGAGGAGCTGAGGGGCGGAAAGGGCATGAAGTCTGCGATTTCTGCTGGTTACAGCAACGCCTTCTCTGCCATCTTCGACTCCAACCTCACCTCTTTGATCACGGGTATCATCCTCTTCTCAGCAGGAACCGGCCCTATCAAGGGATTCGCTACCACGCTCATCATCGGTATCGTTTGCTCATTCTTCACGGCTGTATGGCTCACACGTATCGTGTATGAGCACTTCGTGAACCGTGAGAAGTGGCTCGACCTGACGTTCACAACGAGCATCTCACGCAACATGTTCAAGGACACCAAATACAAGTTCATGAGTACGTATAAGAAGTCGTTCACCGTCTTCGCTGTTCTTGTGGCTGTTGGTGTTGTGTCTCTCATCGTCAGAGGACTGAGCCAGTCAATTGACTTCACGGGAGGACGTAACTTCAAAGTGGAGTTTGCTAAGCCGGTGGATATCGAATCCACTCGGTCAGTTCTTCAGGGGAACCTTGTGGATAAAGAAAACCAGGAGGCTGTCAACACGAATGTGATTGCGCTGGGAACAGAGGGCAACAGCATCCGTGTGACCACGAACTATAAAATCAAGGACAACGGTGCAACCGTGGACCAGGAGATTGAGAAAATCCTCTACGACTCATTCGTTCAGGCTGGTCTCGTTGACAAGAACGTGACGCTCGACGCGTTTATCGACCGCGACAACCGCGAGGGTGGTTCTATCATCAGCTCGCAGAAGGTAGGGCCGTCAATCGCCAAGGATATCACCTACAAGGCTTTCATCAGCGTGTTCCTTGCCATCGTTGCCATCTTCCTCTACATCCTCCTGCGTTTCCGCAACGTGGCTTACTCTGTGGGATCTATCGTGGCGTTGGTTATCGATACCTTCATGATTATCGCACTCTACTCCATCTGTTACGGATGGATCGGGTTCTCACTTGAGATCGACCAGACGTTCATCGGTGCTGTCTTGACCGCCATCGGTTACTCTATCAACGACAAGGTGGTGGTGTTCGACCGTATTCGTGAGAACTTCAAGCTCTATCCGAAACGTGATCCGCAGCGTATTTTCAACGAGTCGCTCAACCAGACGCTCACACGTACCATCAACACGTCTGTGTCAACGTTGATCGTGTTGCTCGCCATATTCATCTTCGGTGGTGACTCCATACGCTCCTTCGCTTTCGCCATGATTCTTGGTGTGGTATTCGGCACGTGCTCGTCTATCTTCATCGCTGCGCCTACCGCTTATCTCGTGATGGGACGTAAGATCAAGGGTGCTGAGACTGAGGAGCCTGCACCTGTGGCAGCAAAGAAATAATCCCAGTATAATCTGTATATAAAAAAACCGCGGCTTCAACCGCGGTTTTTTTTGTTCTGCCCCCACAATGCCAAATATTCTAAAAGAACATAAACCTCCTGCCCCCATAATTCCCATTTACCCCATTCAACCTAAAACTCCCATCCCTCCCATTTCTCCCATTCCTCCCATGCACCACATATTCTGATATAAATTTACACCCGTAAATTAGGTTTGTTTTTCAAATAAATCATCAAGCACCACTTCCGATGTTACGATTCCAGAGTGTTTGTTATGGGCAATTCCAAATGTTGTGATCATGGTGATGATCGCCGTTTTCCGGGTTTTTGTCTCAAGAATAAACTGGGATTTTCTTTCTCTCAGTCGGTTTTCATACTGTTTGTCAATAACATATAAATCATTGGCGAATTTAATTTCACACAGGTTTATGATTCGGTCGGCACGTTCTATCACCAAATCGATTTGTGCTCGTTGTTCCTGTTTTGTACTTCGCCAGACGGTTGAAGTCGTGAGCTGTCCATTAATGCCTAGACGTTTCTTGATGCCTTCGAGATGGTTCAGACAAAGCAACTCGAAGCTGAATCCTTGCCAGCTGTTCACCTGAGATGTGTTGATGGAATGTGACCATCTTTCTGTGTCTCGGTCTTGCTGACCATCTGCATACTTATAATAAAACAACGTGTAGAAATCCTTGATACGGTAAATCATGTTGTTTTTTTTGTTGCCGTACCGCATATAACTGAAGATGAAATCACAGCGCTCCAAATCTTTCAGTGTTTTTGAAAGTGTCTCGCCCTCGATGCCTGTCTTTTGGATAATCTCGTTTCTGCTCATTCCTTCTCTTTTTTCTGCTAAGGACCTGACAACAGAGATGTAGTTCACAGGATTGTTGAAGAGCGAGGAATATAATTCTGCGTATTCTATTTTCAATGGAGCATTGCTGCCGGAGAAGAATAGACGGTCAATGTTTTGGACCAGACTCAATGAGGGGTCAAGCAATGTCAAATAAAACGGAACGCCACCCAGAATCATGTAACATTGCGCTATCTGGTATCTGTCCCATTGAAAATGGTAATAATCAAGGAATTTCTCCACCTCATGGAGTGTGAAAGGACGGAGATAAATATGCCGTGTGATACGGTTGAACAGACCTCCCTTGTGATGTAGCAGCTTATCCACAATCCATGATGTGGCAGAGCCACAGGCAATAAGCACGATGTCGTTCCGACTTGCTGCCCATCCGTTCCAGAAGTGTTCGAGAGCCTGAATGAAGCCGGATTTCGAATGATCTATCCAAGGCATCTCGTCTATAAAAATCACATGCTTTGATTTTGGTCCGGCTTTTGTTGACTCTATGAGTTGGATAAGCCCGTTGAAAGCATCAAACCAGTTCCGGATTTTTGGGATAGTTGCTGGTAGAGCTGACTGATTGATCAGAGCCATGGAGAAGATGGCTAACTGCTGTTGGTTGGAGATGTTTTGTACTCCCGTATAGCTGAACGTGAATCTGTTTTTAAAAACATGGTTCACCAGATGGGTCTTGCCAATTCGACGTCGGCCAAACACCACAACGAATTCTGATTTGTCACTAGTCATACATTTCTCTAACGCTGATATTTCGTTTTGCCGACCAATGATTTTTGTTGTTTTCATCTTTTTTGTTTATTTTTCGCCAAAGTTAGTGATTTTTCTTGAATTCTGACGTGCTATTTAAATATTTTTCGCCAAAACTTCATAAAATTATCAAGTTTTGGCGGATTATCATCGTATAAGTCTCCAAAACTTCATAAAATTATCAAGTTTTGGCGGATTATTTGTTTTGAATTCATGGTGTAATTAAACCTCCGCTCCAGATGGTTTTTGTCAAACGAATAACAAAGCTGAAAGCAGCTATCCGGATGGTTTTTGTTGAACGAAGTGTTTTTTGTGCGAAACGAAGTTGAGCATTTTTTTGTTTTGTCTTTTACCTACAATTCTGTCATTGTAAGCCCTGTCGGAATCACCCAAGCCCT
>JAEEOB010000030.1 GCA_016284045.1 Bacteroidaceae bacterium | reverse complement strand
AGTGATTTTCTTTACCTCACCTTTCAGATTGGTGCTGTAAACCATCGTCACACCATGCCATACTCCGATGAAATAGAGGCTCTTGGAGTCTGCACTCCAGCAGTAGTCGTCAACACCGCTCTCAAAACGCTGGGTGACGTAGGTTTTCTTGCCCGTTTTCACCTCATCGACACACAGACGGTTGATGTCGCTCTCATATCCGTCACGCTCCATGCTCAGCCATGAGATATATTTGCCGTCGGGAGAGAATTGGGGGTTGATGTCATAACCTAAGTTATAGTCTTTGCCTTCTTTGATGGCCTGGTTGGCAGCCTGGTGCTCCAATGATTTGGTGTAGTCGTAAGCTGGTGTCTGATACCCGGCTGGTTTGCATAGATTAGTGGTCTTGCCGCTCTCGATATCATAGAGGTAAATGTCAGAGTCGGTGCTTACTGCATACTCACGGCCTGTCTTCTTACGGCAGGTATAAAGAATTTGTTTTGAGTCCGGACTCCATGATAGTTGCTCTATACCGCCGAACGGACGTAAGGGGCATTCAAACGGTTCGTCCTGAAGCAAGTCAATGGGGTCGGTCGACAGTTCCTCACCGTTGAAATGATAAAGGTAGGGGTGGGGAATCTGCTCAGTGAATTCATCCCAGTGCTGGAACATCTGCTCATCAACTACCAAGCCTGTGCTTTTCGGAAGGTCACTGTAGGGATGAAAATTCTGTATCGGGTTTTTGATGGTGTGAATCACAAGCACTCGCTTGCCGTCGGGAGAGAAGCTGTAGTCTTCGATGTCACGCTTACCATGCGACAGCTGCTTGCGGCCGCTTCCATCCTTGCTCATCATCCACAGCTGACTCACACCGTCACCGTCGGCGGAGAGATAGGTGATTTTATCGCCTAAGTACTTTGCGCCCGACTCGCTCACTTTCGATGTGGTCAGGTTGCGTTCTCCGCTGCCGTCCGAGTTGATTGTATAGACCACAGTGTGGCTCTTGTTCTCCTCCACGCTGTAATAGCTTACATTATAAACCACTTGCTTGCCGTCAGCTGATGCGTCACAACCGCCGATACGGCCCATCGCCCACAATGTCTCCGGACTCAGCCTGCGTCCCTCTATCTTAGGGGTCTGCCTCCCTATATAGCTCTGGGCACTTGCATTTTCTGTCTTAGTCATCGATAAAGAAGCTATGAGAATTGAAAATATGATATGTCTTGCTTTCATATTGCTTGATTGTCTTTTATGAAAAGAAAATGTACATAGATAATTAAATCCAGAGTAAATACACTTTTCACTCATCACTTTTCTCTGAATAAATCATTTTCTGTCGTTCCGTCTCTGCTCCTCCTTCATCCTCCGCTGCTGCTCTGCCATTGCTTGCATACGCTCCATCATCGACATCGTCTTTTTCGGGTTCGACTTACGTGCTTTTTTGCGCTCTTCCAAAGTGGCAAGCAGTTTGTTGTCATCTGTAGTGGCACGCAAATACCACATCATCAGGATGGACAACAGACCGGAAACGAAATAATAGAGGTTAAGACCGCTTGAATAGCTGTTGAATGAGAAGAAGAAAATCAGAGGCATCAGATAGGAGAACCACTTCATGCAACCCATGCTCTGCTGCTGCTCAGCAGACATTGCTGCATTATAGGACTGCTGACGCATGCTAATCCATGTGTTCACCCAAGTTGAGAGACACCACAACACACAGAAAATGCTCAGGTGATTGCCGATTCCCCAGATGTTTGAACCGAACTGTATCACGTCATCGTATGCCGACAGGTCGTCTGCCCATAGGAACGACTGACTGCGCAGCTCTATGGCGTTAGGGATGAAGTTGAACAAGGCAATCCAGATTGGCATCTGGATAAGCATCGGGAGACAACCGCCCATCGGAGATACACCATATTGGGAGTAAATCTGCATCATCTCCTGGTTCTTTGCCATGGCATCCTCTTTGTTCGGATATTTTTTGTTCAACTCCTCCATCTGAGGCTTCAACACGCGCATATAGGCTGATGACATATAGGATTTTTTCATCAGAGGGAACACACAGAATTTCACAATCAGAGTGATAAGGATCAAAACGAGTCCCATGTTTAAGCCCCACTGAGTCATGAAATCGAATATCGGGAGGAATACGAAACGGTTAATCCAACGAATTATTGGCCAGCCAAGATAAACAATGCTTTGAAGGTCATAGTTCGTCTCTTGACCTAATTGCTCATCAAGCATCTTCTCGTTGTTTTTTAGCGTTGAGAATTTATTCGGACCTAAATAAAGATGCATGCGGGTTGGGTTCTGACCGCTAGGATCAAATTTCGACTCTAAAGTCGTGCGAAGCCATTTCAGATATTTTGTGCCTTCTTTGATTTCCTCCTTTTCCATGTTTGAATAAAGAAGGGAACTGCGGAAACTGCCGTCTGCCATCAGTATCTGGCTGAAGAACTGGGTCTTGAAGGCAACCCAACGCATCTTCGATTCTATATCTTCGCCGGTTTCTTCTGCGTTTGAACCGCTTGACGACAACTCATCGGTCTCGTTCTCTGTGTCACGGTAGGTGATAGTACTGTAACGGTTCTCAAAAGCGAATCCTTTCTCCTGCTGACGGATGTGTTCGGCCCAGTCGATTGTCAGAGTTTTCGTGTCGGCATTGAAGAAATCCGACATGTTGTTTGCCTTCACGTCTATATCAACAATGTAAGAATCTGGCATCAGTTTGTAGGTGATGTCAAGCGAACCGGCATTGCCGTAGGGCCAGCTCAAGGTCACGATGTTGTTCTTGCCGTTGGAATCCTGTTCCACTTTCTCAACACGAAGGCAGAAGTCAGAGAACTTCACGTTCTTGCCCTTGCCGTTGAATTGGAAGTCCATCTTGATGTCTTTGGTGTCAAACAGCACGACATGGCTACATTCCGGATCACGGCTTTTGTATGTCGAGTCCAGAAGCTCGGCGCGGCTGATCTGACCTCCTTTGGTCGAAATATTCAGTTTCAACAGATTGTTCTCCAAAACAATCGTGCTGTCTATGCCTTGACGGGCAATGAAAAACTCATTGGTCGAGTCGGTCAGCTCTGTTTGAAGCTGTTCGGCCATACGGGCGGAATCGGCAACAAATTTTGCTCGATCCTGGACGGCTTGGACGGAATCCAACTCATGTTTCTGACGGGCATACTCTGCCTGTTTCTTCTGGTTGTTGCTGGAGTATATCATGAAGCCGATAAACACCAGACCTATCAATACCCAGCCAATAATTGTGTTCTTATCTTTCATTTTAATTGTTAATGAACTGAAAATATCTAAATTCCTAAAAAAATAAAATAACTAAATACTCAGATAAATCGTAAATACTAAATAATTTGTCAATGCACTCAAAGTTGCAAAGTTAGTAAAAAAAAATTAATTTTTGACCTTATTTCTTATGAATCTTATGGTGGAATAAAAAAAATAATGTACATTTGCAACAAATTAATGCATCATGACATTTTTTATTCAATTTTATGATTAAAACGTCACTATTTCGCGACGAGTTGTAGTACGTTTTCTAACTATATCTGATTTTAATACAATCTTTAAACAATATGAAAAAAACTATTTTTATTACTCTTTTGCTGACTATTTTCTGTGTTGGCATGGCACAGGCAAAGAAAAGGCCTCAAATCCAGTTTGAGCAGACGAATATCGATGTTGGTACTTTTCCCGAATCTGATCCAATCAGGACGGTGCAGTTCAAATTCAAAAATGTTGGTAACGCAAAGTTGGTAATCAACAACGTTACAACATCATGTGGGTGTACAGTGGCTGATTACCCTAAAGATTTTATCGCACCGGGTGCCTCTGGTGTCATCACTGTCAGATACGATGGAAAAGGGAAATTCCCCGGACGTTTCAGAAAAGGCATCAACGTCTTCACCAACAACGGTAAAGATGTCACACGCCTGTACATCGAGGGCATCATGACTGCACCGCAGCAGACGAATTAATGTCTTGATGATTTGTCTGTACAAAATATAAAAAGAGGAATGTGATTCATTGCATTCCTCTTTTTATATTTCAAATTCCATTGTGTTCCCTCCAATTTTGAATGCTATCTTCTTGGCACAAAGACATAGCGTATCCTTGGGTGAATTATCCGCTCCATACAGCTTGTCACCATGTATCGGAGCATTTAGCCCTTGAGAGTGTGCGCAATGTACGCGCAGCTGATGGGTTCTTCCTGTGTCGGGATAAAGCTCAACAACTGTCTGACTTTCAAGGCGATCAACCACCTTCCAACGTGTCACTGCCTGCTTTCCATGCTCCAAATCCACAATCTGACGAGGCGGGTCATCTGGGTCTGGTCGCATGCGGAGTTTGATTCTGCCTATGTCTCCGGTAACATATCCGTCAACCAGGGCCTCATACGTTTTCTTCACCTCATGGCGGATAAACTGTTGCTGCAATTCTTTATATGTGGCCTCATCTTTGGCTATCAGAAGCAAACCACAGGTATCCTGGTCCAGACGGTGTACAAACCAATAAGCGGGTAGGGGATGATGCAGGCCTATCCAGTCGGCAACCGACTTCTCACCTCCACGCCCAGGTACCGACAACAACCCCGATGGCTTGTCAATAACCAATAGCTGTGCATCTTCATAGATGACCTTCACCTGATTCAGCAATGCTGCATCCTTTCGTTCAAGATGACTTTCTTCAACTTCCAGACCTTCTAACATGTACGACAAAATCGGGCGGCATTTCTTGTGACAGGCGGGATAGAAACGACCGTCCATGCGAACTTCCGAATAAGGAAGCTCACGATAAGGCTCGCTCAATTCCTTTCTTTTCTGAACCCAGAATTCAGCCATGCAAACTGGCTGCAAATCATGCTGATAAGCATATTGAAGCAGTTTGGGAGCGCAGCAGTCACCGCTGCCCGAAGGAATATGATGAGAGGAGGCATTACGGGAGAAATTCTCTATCTTCATCATTTTCTTTTTATAATAATCTGTGAATATTTTGATTAAGTCTTTCTCTTCACCACGGGCGTTCAGACAACGGTATTGCCTGAACAGCCAGTCCTGCAGGGCTTCCGAACGCGAACGCCTGACAGTCTTGTCGTCCATCATCTGCTCTATCTCATGCATCTCTTGTTGAAAATAATCCGAGCTCGTCACGTCGAATATCGGAGGGACAAATCCCTCCACATCGCTCTCCCCATTCAACTGACCCGAAAAAGCAGCTAAATATAAGATTTTTCCTTGTTCAATCCCATCATTCCCATTCTTCACATTACTCCTAACCACCAACACCCCAAACATCTTTCCTTTCCGTAGTTCATCCTCCCATTCCTCTTGCCCTTCAATATACGCACGCACCTCCTTTGCCGCCTCCACACATAGCGGATGCGCCACATACCAGAATGGATTAGTAAAAAGCAGGGGCGGATTTGCCTCCGCCCCTTTGCTTAATGTATGAAGTCGCTTGTCATTCATTTACTTTGATTACTATTGCTATTTGCAATTTTTATAAAAAATCCAATGATTCAATTGAAAAAAAATCGTAAATAGTAAATAGTTAAATCGTAAATATAAATCAGTCCTCAAGCAAAATGTTCATAATTTCGCATGCTGCTTTTGCAACCGACGTTCCAGGACCGAAGATTGCAGCTACACCGGCTTTGTAGAGGAAGTCGTAGTCCTGAGCGGGAATCACACCGCCGGCAATCACGAGGATATCCTCGCGACCGAGTTTCTTCAGTTCCTCTATCAGCTGAGGAATGAGCGTCTTGTGCCCGGCTGCCAGCGAGCTGGCGCCTACCACGTTCACGTCGTTCTCAACTGCCTCGCGGGCGGCTTCTGCTGGAGTCTGGAACAACGGACCCATGTCAACGTCGAATCCGCAGTCGGCATAACCCGTGGCTACTACTTTTGCACCGCGGTCGTGACCGTCCTGACCCATCTTGGCTACCATGATGCGCGGACGACGACCTTCTTTCTGAGCAAACTGCTCAGTCAGTTCGCAGGCTTTCTCGAAGTCTGCGTCTTTCTTGCTTTCTGATGAATACACGCCTGATATCGTTCTGATTACTGCTTTATAACGTCCAACTATCTCTTCGCATGCGTCGCTGATTTCACCGAGGGTACAGCGCAGGCCGGCTGCCTTCACTGCAAGGGCGAGCAGGTTGTTCTTGCTCTTCTTGCCCTCGTTGAACTCACGCACGCATTCGGTAATCTCTGCCAACGCTGCCTTGCAGGCTGCCTCGTCGCGGTTGGCACGAAGCTCTTTCAGCGACTCTTCCTGCTGCTTGCGTACTGCTGTGTTGTCAACCTCAAGAATGTCAAGAGGATCCTCATG
>JAEEOB010000241.1 GCA_016284045.1 Bacteroidaceae bacterium | reverse complement strand
AATGTTAACGAGATAGAGGTTATGGTAACATCTTCTCCACCGGCAATGGTGAAATTTCCACCACCATATATTCGGACAGCGGTTCCTGTTGTATAGTATTTAGGAGCATTGCTATTAGTACCTTTATTAAAAGTCACGATTATATAATCATCGATATCATCCGTTGATACCTCTTCTTGATTAGTAAATCCTTGCTCACTTGCCACCCAGTCGGCTTTTATTATACTTGAATTTGAATTTGTCACAGTTAATTTGTATGTGGCAGAAGATGCTTGGTATTCGTCTTCCACGCCAGCGTATGAGGCTGTAATCGTAGTTGTTCCGGCTGCAACGAGAGTAACCACTCCGTCTTCATCTATAGTTGCTACACTTGTATCACTGGAACTCCAAGTAACGGTTGCGCCCTCTATTTCCTCATCACCGGCAGTCACTGTTGCTGACAACGAACCAGCTGCAGTGCTTGTATAAACGTCTGTGTTGGTGATACCGCTAGCGTCAATTGTAGTTGTTGTGGCAACAGCAGAAGATTCTTTTGTCCCTTTTATAGTAATTTCTGAAATGCCACATCCTTTACTGCTTGAAGCACCAGGACATGATATTGTTAATGCTCCTTCTGTTGGAGTAATCTCTAAAGCATCACTATTTGTAAGAGTGGTTGAACTTGGGCTATAGGATGTTAATTCTGTGGATCCTTGTGTGACCGAAATCTTCCCTTGAGTGGCATTAGGACCTCCATATTTTCTGGCTTTAATTGTGATGGTAATGTCCGTGTATTTAGACCAATCAATTTCTGGAGAGACAATAGATATTTCAGATGATATCAATTGATAACCTCCTGAATTAGAATAATTTGGTTTACCATTGATTGTCCAACCGTTTGTGTTGCTGTTGTTGAAAAAAGCAAGTTGAATTTCATCCTGCCCCCACGTCACACCGCACACTGCCATCAGCAGCATGCTCATGAATAGTCGTAATTTTTGTTTCATTTTTTAGTAAGTTATTAGTTAATGTAAATAATAAAAGTCAGTTTTGTGTGTATTATCGGATACAATTTGCAAAATTACAAAATTTTTGTGAAAAACAAGAAAGAATAGTTATACATTTTTTCAACACTTCAACCAAGATATAAACATAGTTAAAAACACTTCGTTCAACCATGCGGATGTTTTGAGGGTGCTACGAGTAAAACGCTTAGGAGCTGACGAGATTCTGAAGCAGCGAGCGCAGAGCCAAGCTTGCTTGAGCTATGGCGAGTCGCGACAGAATCCTGCGAAGTGATTTCATACGTCACCTGTAACCACCTCTCTGAATCGTAAGAACACGTTTATTAAATAATAATTCAAGTTTCTGAAGTTATTATTTATTGTTTTACAACACATTATCAGTTGTGCTATGGCAATCAAACCGGATGGCTTTGTGTTAAGCGAAGCGTTTTTTTTCTTTTTTTGTTGATTGAACATCCGATACTTGAATAATTTAAAAAAAAGGTTTTGTCTTAGATGATTCGTTTTTACTATGACTAAATGCTTTGCTGATTCCGTCAGCTCCTAAAACCTGTGTTGATCACAGATAGATTAATTATTGTTAAATAAAAGGAAAAGATTTGTGGGGTAGAAAAGTTTTGTTTAACTTTGGGCGTTTTTCGTTAACATTATTATTAACCAATTAAATTTGAGAGAAATGAAAAAAGCTTTTTTGATGCTGGTGGCAGTAGCCGGCATGGTGTTAACTTCTTGCGAAGGCTGCAAGAAAGACGCAAAAGAGGCAGCCAAGGAAGGTGCAGAGAAAATTGAGGAACTTGCCCAGGAAGGCACAGAAGCTGTTGACGCAGCTACGCTGAGCGACGAGCTTGCCAAAGGTCTGGAAGCTGGTGACGGCGAAGGTCTGAAAGGGAAGATCGACCAGGCAAAGGCATTTGCCCAGAACTTGCTGAGCGAAGGTAAAGGTGAGGAGGCAAAAGGCATCATCGAGAAGATCCAGTCATTCCTGACCGACAACGCAGACAAGGTGAAGAGCGTGATTGGCGACAACGAGTATGTTCAGGGCGCACTCGACTGGGTGAAGAACGCTGACGCAGGTGAACTTATCGACAAAGCAAAGGATGCTCTCGGCGTTGACGAGGCAGGCGCAGCTGTTGACGCAGCCAAGGACGCAGTGGCCGACAAAGCCGGTGCTGCTGTGGATGCAGCCAAGGCAGCTCCCGCACAGGCCGTTGAGGCAGCCAAGGCAGCCAAAGACGCAGCTGTAGAAAAAGGCAAGGATGTAGTAGAGAAAGGCAACGAGGCTATCGAGAGCGCCAAGGAGGCAGTGAAGAACGCTCCTGAAGCAGTGAAAGAAGCTGGCAAGGAAGCCATCGAAAAGGGCAAAGAGGCAGTGAAGGGCGCAGCCAAGGACGCTGTGAACGAAGGTATCGACAAGGTGACCAAGGGTTTGGGTCTTTAATTGCCAAAGACATATAGGATAAAGAGAGTGCGGCTTACCGGTCGCACTCTTTTTCTTTAATACTCAACGAATGCTTTTTTCCACAACGAATCTGCTCAACGGATTTATTTACAACGAATATATACTCTAAGTTTGCAGCACGAATTTACACGAATTTTATGGTAGCTTCGCTTAAGTAATAGTGAAAAAACATACCTGTCGGCTGCAATCAGGTTTAGGAGCTGACGTTTCTTACGTCAGCAGCAATTGCCTCTCTGAATCGCACGCTGCCCATCACCCAAACATCCCTAAACGAACACCGTTAGGAGCTGACGTTCTCTTACGTGAGCAGCACCCACCTCTCTGACTCGTACCGAACCCAACCTGTCATATCATCCGGATGGTTTTTGTTAAACGAAGTGTTTTTTGTGCGAAACATAGTTGAGCATTTTTTTGTTTTGTCTTTTCACCTGCATTTCTGTCTGTGTAAGCCCATTCGGAATCAGCTAATCCTTTAGTCATAGTAAAACCTTATCACCCAAGACAAAACCTTTTTTTTTAATATTTTTTAAACCTATTATTGAGCCATTTTAAGCGAAGCGACCCCAAACTCATCCGGATGGTTTTTGTTAAACGAAGTGTTTTTTGTGCGAAACTTGTTGAGCATTTTTTGTTTTGTCTTTTCGTCCTCTGTTTCTGTCTGTGTAAGCCCATTCGGAATCAGCTAATCCTTTAGTCATAGTAAATCCCTATCATCCAAGACAAAACCTTTTTTTTATTATAATAATATTAACATTAAAAAAGACACAAAAACCGTGTCTGAATCCCTCGGGCTATGCCCTTTTCCCATCAGTTGCCTCACCGCCTGTTATTGAGCAAGCTCAAACATGCGGCGCGGCTCCTGATGTCAGCCAACTGCGTTGGCGAGGGATTCATCCACTTAACAAAAACCGCTTACATGCGTAAGCTTAACAAAAAAACTAAAATGCCGTAATGATGATGTCCCGTCTGTCGAGAGGATTTTTATGGTCGCTACGCTTAAAATGCTTCAAAAATATAATTAGAAAATGATTAGAAAATTAAGAACCATGTGTCATATCATCCGGATGGTTTTTTGTTAAACGAAGTGTTTTTTGTGCGAAACGAAGTTGAGCATTTTTTTGTTTTGTCTTTTCACCTGCATTTCTGTCTGTGTAAGCCCATTCGGAATCAGCTAATCCTTTAGTCATCGTAAACCTTATCATCTAAGACAAAACCTTTTTTTATTTTTTTTATAATTAAAGTAAAGATTCGTTGAGAAAACTCTTTTAAATCTTTGTTCGTACTAAAAAAAACGAGGGTGTGTCAGCATTTTTTGACACACCCTGTTTTTGATTATGTTCCGTAAGAACTATCAGCACTGAGCAAGCTTGCCGTTGGATCCGAGCACATTCACAATCTTGTGGATGTACATCTTCTTCATGTTCTCGCGGGCCGGTTTCAGATACTGACGAGGGTCGAAGTGATCCGGGTGCTCTGCGAGGTGCTTGCGGATGGCAGCTGTCATGGCAAGACGGGAGTCTGAGTCGATGTTGATTTTGCAAACAGCAGACTTCGCTGCCTTGCGGAGCTGATCCTCAGGAATACCGATTGCGTCAGGAAGCTTGCCGCCGAAGGAGTTGATGGTGGCAACCTCGTCCTGAGGAACGGAGCTTGATCCGTGGAGCACGATAGGGAATCCAGGGAGCTTCTCCTCGATTTCTGCCAGCACGTCGAATGCGAGTGGAGGAGGAACGAGCAGACCTGTCTTCGGGTCGCGTGTGCACTGCTCAGGAGTGAACTTGTAAGCACCGTGGCTTGTGCCGATGGAGATGGCGAGAGAGTCGCAACCGCTCTTCGTGGTGAAGTCGATTACCTCTTCTGGTTTGGTGTAGTGTGACTCAGCTGCAACAACCTCATCCTCAACACCTGCAAGTACGCCAAGCTCTGCCTCAACGGTCACGTCATATTTGTGAGCATATTCAACTACCTTCTTCGTAACGGCGATATTCTCCTCGTAAGGAAGTGAGCTGCCGTCGAACATCACTGATGAGAAACCCATGTCGATGCAGTCCTTGCAAATCTCGAAGCTGTCGCCGTGGTCGAGATGAAGAACGATTTCAGGATGCTCGCAACCGAGCTCCTTGGCGTATGCAACAGCACCCTCAGCCATGAAGCGGAGAATTGTGGCGTTGGCATAATTGCGGGCACCTTTCGACACCTGCATGATTACTGGTGACTTGGTCTCAACAGCAGCCATCACGATGGCCTGCATCTGTTCCATTGTGTTGAAGTTGAAGGCAGGAATTGCATAACCGCCTGCAACGGCTCTTGCAAACATGTCGCGTGTGTTCACAAGTCCTAAATCTTTGTAATTTACCATAATACTTGTTTTATGAATAAGTGAAATAACTTTCCTTGGTTTCAAAACGCAAAGTTAGCATTTTTTTTTCACTTTTCTGCTTTCGTCTTTGACTTTTTTATGTAATCGTTGTATATTTTTATGCCGAAAATGATTATACAACAGATTGTGGTAAGTAGATTTGTCAAAAACAGCGACCAGATTATTTCCGGACGGTGAAGAAGACCCTGAAGCATGAAGAATGTGCCGCCAACACCCATCATAAGGAAGGTGGGAAGCGCGATTCCGTCGGTGTTACGTGTACGGATGGTCTGGATTGCCTGGGGAAGATACCCCAGAATCATGCAAATACTCGCGAGAATACCGCATATTTCATAAAAACTGCTCTGTTCCATGGTTGTAATAGTTTATAGTTTATAGTTTTTAGTTTTTAGTTTATAGTTTATAGCTGAGTTAATTTAAAGATTTAATTATGTAAGATGTAAGATTTATGTAAGATTTAATTATGTAAGATGTAAGATTTATGTAAGATTTAATTATGTAAGATGTAAGATTTATGTAAGATTTAATTATGTAAGATGTAAGATTTATTTTTGTAAGAGGTAAGATTTATGTATGATAACAGTCCGCAACTCCAGCTGTCATCAACCTTTTAAGAACTTCAGAGACTTCACTTTTTTAAATACTTGCCATTCAAGGGGTCCCACTCACATTCATATTCTGTCACGATATCCGGTTTGTCGGCGGAGGTCTCACCTTCGAAAAGCAGCGGCTTCCGCACTTCCCGTATCACGGCCTTGTTGTCTGTAGTGGACAGTTTCAATGTGTTGTAACAGTCTGGGTTGGGGAAACGGAACTGTTGCTCTTCATCCGCCAATTCCCATTTGTCGGTATATACCTTTACGTTGCTGTCGGTCAGGGAATCTGTCTGGCATGTGCTGACGAGATAAATCAGCGACTCGCCGGATTGCAGAGGGAGCACCTTGATGTCTATCACGTTGCTGGGTGTCATCTGTATGGTGGCATGGTTGTCGGTGAGTTGGGTCATCTCGCTCTTGCCGTTCATTCTGTTTGTAACCTCTGCTTTACATGAAGCCTTAAGGAAATCAATCATGTCGAGGATGTTGTTATGCGTGAGTAACGGAATCACGTCAGCTGGCATGCTTTTCAGCAAGTCTGTCGCCAGCGGAACAGCAGCTGGCTGCGCAAATCCTTTGATACACCCAAACAACAACAAACAAAATATTGTGAATGTCTTTCTCATTTTAATTGCATACTTTTATGTTATTTTTCCTATCCCATCCTATAATATCCTATCTAATCCTATAAAATCCTATCCCATCCTAAATCTTAAACCTCCGTTTCCTCGCTTCCTCAATACTCAGCGGTTCACTTTTTCCCTGAGCCTCCTCATATTCCTTTTTCAGCTGGCTGTTCTTCTCGTTCAGCTCTTGAATCAGCCTCTCACGTCCGCTGTCGCTGATAAGCCTGCCGGCGGCAAGCACATTCTGAGAAGCGTCTTTCATCCAGACTATCGGGGCATGATAGACAGGAGATATTTTCAATGCCGTGTGAAGCTCGCTGGTGGTCGCGCCGCCAATCATCAGCGGGATGTCGAGACCTTGTGACTGCAGCTCGCGTGCCACGTTCACCATCTCCTCAAGCGAGGGGGTGATAAGACCGCTCAGACCGATGATATCTACCTGCTGCTCTTTTGCCTGACGGACAATCTCCTCTGCCGGAACCATCACGCCCAGGTCGATTACCTCATAGTTGTTGCATGAGAGCACCAGTCCGACTATGTTCTTGCCGATGTCGTGAACATCGCCTTTCACCGTGGCGAGCAGGATTTTTCCGGCTTTCTGGCTTCCGCTCTGCTGGCCAGCCTCAATAAACGGCTGAAGAATAGCCACTGCTGCTTTCATCGTGCGGGCGGTCTTCACCACCTGCGGCAGAAACATCTTTCCGCTGCCGAACAGGTCGCCCACTTTGTTCATCCCGCTCATCAGAGGCCCTTCAATGATCTTTACAGCATCGCCGTATTGCTCCATCGCCTCATGCAGATCTGCATCGAGATAGTCTTTGATACCCTTCACCATGGCGGTCTGAAGCCGTTCTTCTACCGACTTTCCTGTGCGCCAGTCGTCAGTTGAGCCCTCCGACGTGCTGGTCTGCTGGGTGATCTTGATTTTGTCTGCCATCTCCACCAGCCGTTCTGTGGCATCGGCACGGCGGTTGAGAAGCACATCGTCGATGGCGGTGAGTAAGTCCACGTCGATGTCGCTGTAAATCACTTTTGTGGCAGGATTGACGATGCCCATGTCCTGACCAGCCTGAATCGTGTGGTAAAGAAAAACGGCATGCATTGCCTCGCGCAGGTAGTTGTTGCCGCGGAACGAGAAAGAGAGGTTGCTCACTCCGCCGCTCACATGAGCGCCGGGCAGGTTGTTGTGAATCCAGTCTGTGGCACGGATGAAGTCCAGCCCGTAGTTGTTGTGTTCCTCGATGCCTGTGGCTACTGCCAGCACGTTAGGATCGAAGATGATGTCGTGAGGAGGGAAGCCAACCTCGTTCACAAGTATGTCGTAGCTGCGGCGGCAGATGTCGATTTTGCGCTCGTAAGTGGTGGCCTGTCCGTTTTCATCAAATGCCATGACGATGACAGCGGCGCCCAAACGCCTGATTTCCTGTGCATGGCCTACAAACACGTCCTTGCCTTCTTTCAATGAGATTGAGTTGACGATGCTTTTGCCCTGCACACATTTCAAGCCGGCACGTATCACTTCCCAGTCAGAAGAGTCAATCATCACCGGCACTTTGGATATGTCGGGATCCGACATCAGCAGGTTGAGAAACGTGGTCATCTCCTTGCGGGCATCAAGCATTCCGTCGTCCATGTTGATGTCGATCACGAGTGCGCCGTCTTCCACTTGTTTGCGGGCGATGCTCAGTGCCTCGTCGTACTGCCCTTCTTTAATCAGACGGAGAAATTTGCGGGAACCAGCCACGTTGCAACGCTCACCGATGTTGATGAAGTTGCAGGAGGGGCTGACGTCGAGTAGCTCAAGACCCGACAGCTGAAGATGGTCGCAGGGTGGGGAAGGCTTGCGGGGAGGAATAAAACCGCCGTGACCGTCTTCCACTAACGACGCGAACCGCGCGATGAACTGGTCGGTCGTCCCGCAGCAGCCACCGATGATATTCACGATACCGGCATCCACGTAGGCTTGCATCTCACGAGCCATCTCATCGGGGGTCTGGTCGTACTGCCCAAGTGAGTTGGGCAGCCCGGCATTGGGATACACGCTGATATAACAGGGGGCTTTCTTGGCCAGGTCTTTCAGGAATGGATACATCTGACGGGCACCGAACGAGCAGTTGAGTCCCACGCAGAACAGGTCGGCATGGCCGACGCTGGCGAGGAATGCGTCGAGTGTCTGCCCGGATAGGGTGCGTCCGCCCACGTCGCTCACCGTCACGCTCAGCATCAGGGGAACGCGACGGCCAGTCTGCCTGAAGGCACGTTCAGCAGCATAAATGCCGGCTTTGCAGTTGAGTGTGTCAAATATGGTTTCAAAGAGTAGCAGATCCACGCCGCCTTCAATCAGCGCACACACCTGATCGGTGTAGGCATCGGCAAGATCGTCGAATGTCAGGTTGCGGGCTGCCGGATCGTTCACGTCGGGACTGATGGTGCAGCTCTTGTTCGTCGGGCCGATGGAACCAGCAACGAAACGGGGTTTCGACGGGTCTTTCTGTGTGTATTCATCAGCGAGTTTGCGCGCGATACGGCAGCCGGCGGCGATGATGTCGTGGCAGTAAGCTTCCACGTGGTAGTCAGACATGGAAATCCGCTGGCTGGAGAAGGTGTTGGTCTCGATGATGTCGGCACCGGCTTCAAGATAACGGCGGTGAATTTCCGCTACCACATCAGGGCGCGTGATATTAAGCACATCGTTATTTCCTTTCATCAGGCCAGGGATGTCAGCAAACTGTTCGCCACGGAAATCCTCTTCCTCCAGCCCGTATGACTGAAGCATCGTGCCCATCGCTCCGTCCAGTATCAGAATCCGCTCTTTGATTATCTCTTCTATCCTTGACATTATGTGAGTTTATAGTTTATAGTTTATAGTTTATAGTTTGAAGTTTCTCCTATTATCTCTTATTATCGCCTATTATCTCTTATAATCTCTTATAATCTCTTATAATCTCCTCTTCCCTCCTATCAAAAATCCTGTCAAAGCAGCGCTTTATATGCTCTGTCCATCTCGCGCCGGTCTTCCTTTTCTTTCAGTGTCTGCCGTTTGTCGAATTCTTTCTTACCCTTTGCCAGTGCGATGTCAACCTTAGCGAACCCTTTTTCACTGATGTGCAGAAGAATAGGCACAATCGTGTAACCAGGCGACTTGATATCCTGAGCCAGGCTCCTAAGCTCTTTTTTATTGAGCAGCAGCTTACGCTCGCGGCGTTCCACATGGTTATTATATGATCCGTGAGTGTAATGGGCGATATACATGTTTTTCACCCACAGCTCACCATTCACGAAATAGCAGTAGGTATCGACAAGGCTAGCCTTGCCGGCTCGCACCGACTTGATTTCCGTGCCGGTCAGCACGATGCCGGCAGTGTAGGTGTCAACCAGAATGAACTCATGTTCGGCACGCTTGTTCTTGATATTTACTTTAGACTTATATTCTTGTTTCTTTGCCATTTTCTTTAATTTATATGTGTTTACATTTGCCTCGTCCTCTTGTCCTCTTGTCTTCTTGTCCTCTTGTCTTCTCGTCCTCTTGTCTTCAAAAAAACCTTCAATTACCAAATAAATCGTAAATAATTAAATCGTAAATCGTAAATTATTAAATCGTAAATTATTAAATCGTAAATCGTAAATTATTAAATCGTAAATCGTAAATGGTAAATAATTAAATCGTAAATTATTAAATCGTAAATCGTAAATTATTAAATCGTAAATCGTAAATAATTAAATCGTAAATCGTAAATGGTAAATGGTAAATGGTAAATAATTAGATGGTAAATTCAAATAAATCTTTCTTCGTTCTCTTTTACGTATTCAGCAATGGCGGGAGTCATCGTCTCTTCCCAGTCATCGAGGAAGTCGTCTCCATAATTGTTCATGGCGTCCTGTTCTTCGTAGAGAGCCATAAATTGCTCTTCGTCGAGATCCTGCTCCAATTTCTCACGGTTGCGGTTATATTCTTTTCTCACTTCATACATGAATTTTCCGAATTCAGGGAATCCCCATATCTTCTTCATCACCATCGGAAACGGACCACCCAGCACATATTGTCCGAAGCCGTTTTGTATAAGCTGGATGAATCCGCCCTCACTCACTTCGTCCATCAGAATCCGGTAAGCGAGTAGCGTATGCTGGTCGGCATTCAGCCTATCCATCGTCTCCGCGGTCAGCTCACCGCCGACAACGTCCCAATAATGGTCGGTCAATGCCCTGATATAATGATCTGGGCCCTCTGCCCATGCCTTGTCTAATTTCTCTTTCATTTGCTTGCCTGTTTTTTTCTGATTTGCTTGTCTGTTTTTTTCTGATTGTTTATAGGTAGGCGGGGCCTCGTGTCCCGCAATAATGTCAAAGCGAAGCATTGACTAAAAAAGCATACGTCAGCATGGTCTAAAAACTAAAGACTAAAAACTAACAACTATTTAAGCAGTCCGTTTCTGTAGGCGTAAAGCAGTTTCTTCAGATTCTCCACCCTCGCCTGAAGCACCTTGCCTTTGTCGGTGTCCTTCACATACATCCGGTGTTCGTTCATCTCAACAATCTGAACAGAGCTTTTGATGTCATCGCCTTTCTTGATGGCTTCCTCTGCGCTGCGGAACGGTTGGTGCTGCATCAGCTCCAGACCGCGGGAGTGGAATATCAGCGTGTACCCCGCGATTCCAGTCTCCGGCTGATAGGCTTTTGAGAATCCTCCGTCAATCACCAGCAGTTTGCCGTTTGCTTTGATAGGGGTCTCACCTTTGGTGGTCTTCACGGGTACATGCCCGTTGATGATATGCCGGTGACTCCCTTCCACTTCGAAGCTGTCCAGAATCATATCGACTGTTGCCTCGTCGTTATTATATTGATAGTAATAGCCTTTCTTCTCTTTGTGCGTTTTTGTGTCGGCTATGAAATAGCGCTCAAACGTAGCCATCTTGTCCTTGTCGAACAGCGGTGAGTCGGGACCACACCAAAGATACCAAATATAGTCTGTGCAGAATTTTCGTTTCTCAGTTGACAGTTCTATGTTGAACGCATTGCGTACTGTGCGGTCGATTTTCTGCATCAGTTCTTTCCCTTTGTATGGCTTTCCTTCAATCATCACCTCTTTCAGCTGGCCGTCAGCGTCGAGGGGAATGGATCCGTGGAACATCAGGTTCGAGTTGCTCACTCTATACATGCCTCCTTTGGAAATCAGGCAGTCGATATGCCGGCGGAGTTTCTCGCTGGCACGGAACGAGTGCTCGATTTTGCTCATCATCTTCTCCTCTTCTTTGGTCAGTTTGTTGGGACTGTCGGGTAAGAGGGTAGGGAAATTCGTGTCTTTCAGCGGATAGGTCTTACTGCCGATAGTCACTGTGCCATTCTTTAAGTCGATATGTTCCAACAGCTTGCGGCTGTCCATGTTGAACTCAGGACGGCGGTCCAGTATCCGTGCCTCCTCTTTGAACTGGATGATGGTTATCGCTTTGTGCATCTGGGTGAGCATACGCAGGGTCTGATCGTCGAGGCTGCCGTCTTTGATTAGGTCCTTCACGGCAAATTCCTCACAGGGGTCGTCCTTGTAGGTCTCCATGGCAAAGGTGGCAAGCGGCAGCAGGTTGATGCCGTAGCCGTCTTCAAGGGTGGAGAGGTTGCCATAGCGCATACAAAGCCGGAGAACATTGCAGATGCAGGCGCGGTTGCCGGCGCATGCGCCGATCCATTCCACATCGTGGTTGCCCCATACGATGTCGAAGTGATTGTAGTCGCAAAGGGTATCCATGATTTTCTCTGCTCCTGGTCCGCGGTCGTAGATGTCGCCGAGCAGGTGAAGACGGTCGATGGCGAGACGTTGGATCAGCTTGCATATCTCGGTGATGAACGCGTCGGCGCGGCGGGTGTCGATGATGGTCTCCACAATCATCTGGTAGTATTTGTGCTTTTTCTCGCCATAACCGCTGTACGACTCGTGGAGCAGCTCCTCGATGATGTACTCGAAGTCTTTGGGCAGTTCTTTTCTGATTTTCGAACGGGTGTATTTCGACGACACTTCCCTGCACACTGCTATCAGACGCACAAGCGACATGCGGTAGAACTCGTTCATGTCGCGCTTCTCCAGTTTCACGAGTTGCAGTTTCTGCTCCGGGTAGTAGATGAGCGTACACAGTTCTTTCTTCTCGTTTTTGTCGAGACGGTCGCCGAACAGCTCGTTCACCTTGCGTTTCACATAGCCTGAGGCGTTGCGAAGCACATGGTTGAATGCATCACTCTCACCGTGGGGGTCGCTGATGAAATGTTCGGTTGGCTTGGGAAGGTTCAGGATGGCCTCCAGGTTGATGATTTCTGTGCTCGCATCAGCTATGGTGGGGTAGGAGTGGGACAGCAGCTCCAAGTAGCGCAAATCCTCTTTGATGCTCTCCTCAAACTGTTGTTTATGCTTTTGTTTGTCCATTTCTTCTCTTTTTATGCAAAGTTACGATTAAGTGAGCGAAAAACCAAATTTATTTGGTTTTTTCCGAACGGTAGTAACTTCGGCGCAGCCACAGTTACGATTAAGTGAGCGAAAAAACAAATTTTCGAGCAGCGAATACAAAGATATGTTTACATGTTCTTTGTTGAGTCGCGAGAATAATCTCCTATAGTCTCTTATAGTCTCCTATAATCTCCTATAATCTCCTATAATCTCTTATAGTCTCTTATAATCTCCCATTAAAAAACACACACAGGGGCGGCTTCATGCCGTCCCTGTGTGTATGCTGTATGCTGTATCAATGTGGCCAATTGCCGTTGGGTCTTGGTGGTGGACCGCCTCTGCGGGGATTGAACCTGTTGAGTGCTTCGCGGTTCCAGTGGCGCAGTGCGCGTCTGACGTTGAACACTTTCTCCCAGCTCATCACCGTGTGGAACTTCTTGTAGTAAGTCTCTTCTATGCGGCGGTTCTCAACCTCCAGCTCCAGAAGTTTCTTCACTGCCGTACCATATTCCGACTCCGTGGTTCCTTCGTTGCATGAGCGGTAAACCTCAAAACTCTTACGGCTGTTCTTATGCTGCTCTTCCATCATCTCCTTGAGCATAGGATAGAATTTCTCTGCCTCCTCGGTGGTCAGGTGAGCTTCGCGTGTAACGAAATCCTGAAGAATTCTCCAATACTCCTCGGGGGAGAAGTCGCGCCGCGGTTGCTGACCCCAGTTCTGAGGGTTAAAACCTCCCTGAGCCATTGCGACTGTGCTGACGCAGCATAAAATTATGTAAATTAATATTCGTTTCATTGTTTCTTATAATGTGTTATCTAGTGGAGACGCGCTGTAGTGCGTCTTGAAATTATCTAAAACTAACAACTAAAAACTAATCAATAATACTCATTCCCTGCAAGATAGTCATAAATCTCTGAACTGCTCATGTTCGCATAGTCAATCAGGTCGTATTCCTGTGAGTAGCTGTCGGTATTTGAGTCATCGTTGTTTGCCATGTCGGTCTTCGGGGCACTCGTGGAGAATGCATTCACGCCATTGGGCGGTGTAACGGTTCTGAGAGTCCTGGTAGCCAGATTCTGTTTGTCGGCTGTCCTCACCGGTGTAACCGGTTTCACATCCACGCTTGCTGTCTGCACATTTGCTGCTGGTGTGGTTACAGTCGGTTTGAATGTGACAGGTGTAGCCTTGATGTTTGCCGGAGGTGGTGTGGAGCTGCGGCGTGCATGGCGTGAAAGGTCGTATGTGTTGTTTGCATATACCTTACCTCCTGCCTGCATTGTGCTGCTGACGGTCTGCGTGGTTTCGGATCCATCATCGTCAATCTCTGCAGGATTGGCTTTCACGTTGGCTGTCGGACCACCGTCTGTGGTGTCGTTGGCATCCTGTTGGTTGGAAATGAGGAACACAGCGCCACAGACACATGCTGCAGCTGCAAGCCATTTCACCCACCCGAATTTGCTGCGGCGGGGCAGCATGCCAACCACTTTGGACTTCGAATCGTCTGTTTTGCCGCTGTCAACAGCCTCTTCTACACCGTCACCGATTGAGGCCATCACCCTGCTGGTGAGACCCTCGAAATAGCCGTCAGGCACTCTGAACGGTGTCTTACGGTCTAAGTCTTCTATGTGTATTCTCTTTTCCATAATTTTGTTCCTTTTGTCTTTTTGACGGTTCTTATGCGTGAAAGTTTAATGGATGGTATGATTTTTATGCGTTTTTTATACGATTCCCCGTTTTTTTACAAATTTCCTTCTTGTCTTCTCGTCTTTAAATGTCAAAATGTCCAAATACCCAAATAAATCGTAAATCTTAAATTATTAAATCGTAAATAATTAAATCGTAAATCGTAAATAATTAAATCGTAAATCGTAAATAATTAAATCGTAAATCTTAAATTTTTAAATCTTAAATAATTAAATCGTAAATAATTAAATCTTAAATCGTAACTATTCTTGCCTTATCGTCTTCTAAAAAATCTCATTCATGGTTGTTAATAAATTCCTCAATCTTCTTCACTGCGAGATGATAGGATGCTTTCAGTGCGCCCACGCTCGTGCCCGTCACCTCGGCGATTTCCTCGTATTTCATGTCGTTGAAATATTTCATGGTGAACACCGACCGCTGCTTGGCAGGCAGTCCGGCAACTGCTGCCTGAAGAAGGCGCATCGTCTCGTCTCCGTCAAAATAGGTGTCGCTTTCCAGGGTATTGAGCATACTCGTGGAGTTCTCGTCGTCGAAGTCGGTCGTACCGTCTATTGAGATGGTCTCACGTTGTTTGCTGATGAATGTGAGTGTCTCGTTGTATGCGATTTTATAAAGCCATGTCGAGAGTTTGCTGTCGCCACGGAAGCTCTCCATGCCGTTCCACGCTTTGATGAACGTGTTCTGTAGCACGTCGTCGGTGTCGTCGTGATAGGTCAGCATGCGGCGGATCTGCCAGTAAAGACGGCTGCTGAACATGTTGACCATATCCTCAAACGCCTTCCTGCGGGTGGATTTGTCGAGCAAACGGGCGGTTATGTCTTTTTCTTTATCTATTGACATTGCTTTTTACCTATTCCAGAGGAATATTGTTACTAAAGTTCCTAATTCTGATTATGTGTTGATTTAATAACATTTATTGCGAAATCATCCGTATGGTTTGTTCCGCGTCAGCGGTTTTTTCCCAGTTCATTTATGAGCTGCTTCTTTCTTTTCATTTAAAAAAACTTGCCTATGGGCCATAGACAAGTCTTTTGTTCGTTACGGATGCCGGGCTTTCTGAATTACCCGTTCTTATCAGCGGAGATACACCTTACGGGCCACATTGCCGATTTTGATGATATAGCATCCTTTTGGCAGGAATCCCAGGTCGATTGTCTTGGAAGGGCTGTCGATGTTGATGCGCTTTACTTCTACGCCCGTGAGGTTGTAAATCGAAACCACTTTCTTGTCTGCATTCTTGATATGCACTGTCGATTCGTTCACGGTTATCGTTATCGGAGCCTGTTCATTCTCTATCGCAGTCTTCGGTATATCTTGTGCGCGCAGTTCAACTCCCATCGAGAGCATGAATGCGCAGATTGTCAGTATTAGTAGCTTTTTCATCATAGGCATCTTCCTTTTTACATTAAATCTTGAGAAAAATCCGCATTTTTTGCGTTAAATCATCTGTTCTTTTCGTGTGTAAGGACTGCTACACACTTTTTCAAGTGCAAATATATAATTTGTATTTCAAACCACCAAACTTTTTTCAAAAAAAATCACTATTTCCCTCTTTTTTTTCTTTTTTAACACAATTTCATCGCCTTTCTTCCGTTCCACTTTCCAAATTCCCCCCCCCCAACCATCCCATTTTAATCCCATTTCAATCCCATCTCCTATAACCTCCTATAATCTCCTATAATCTCCTATAACCTCCTATAATCTCTTATAACCTCCTATAACCTCTTATAATCTCCTATAATCTCTTATAATCTCCTATAACCTCCTATAACCTCCTATAATCTCCTATCACTTCCTATAATTTCTTATTATCTCCCATCCCCCCATCTCTCCCATTATCTAACCAAAAAAAAGCAGAATTAATTTGTTTTTTTGTTGTTTTCTTCGTAATTTCGCAGATGAAATCAAAAAAGCTCTCATATAATGAAAACGAGACGATACCCGTTCAATATCCAGACGTTCTCCAAGATGAGGCGCGAAGGTTACGTCTATGTCGATAAGACGGACGTGATATGGGATATGGTTCATTTCAGCAATTATGTGTTTCTGAGCCGTCCCCGCCGTTTTGGCAAGTCATTGCTGTCTTCTACGTTGCATTCCTATTTCGACGGTGACCGTGAGCTGTTCGAGGGGCTGAAAATCATGGACCTGGAGACAGAGTGGAAGCGTTATCCCGTGATTCACCTCGACCTGAGCGAGGCAAAGGGGCAGCAGACGGATGAAGGGTTGCGAAACAAGTTGTTCAATATTCTGCGTCCTTATTGGCTGGAATATGGTCGTGACGAAACGGAAATGTCGCCGGGAGGCTTGCTGAAAGGAATCATCAGCCGTGCCTGTGAGCGGAACGGCTTGCAGGTGGCTGTCATCATCGACGAGTACGATGCTCCGCTGCTCGACGCGCTCGACAAGCCGGAACTCCTTGAGGAACTCCGCAATGTGATGCAGGAGTTTTATGTGCCGTTGAAAGCCGCTGACCCTGTGATGAAATTCTGCTTCATCACAGGCATCACGAAATTCTCGCAGTTGAGCATCTTCTCCACAATCAACAACCTGAAGAACATCAGCATGCTTCCCCGCTTTGCCACCATCTGCGGCATCACAGACGAGGAAATCGACACGCAGCTGAAGGATGACATCACCATGATGGCAGCGGAGATGGGCTTTACGCCTGAGGTAATGCGTGAGAAATTGAGGGTGATGTACGACGGATATCATTTTTCAGAAGGCTCGCCTGCACTGTATAATCCCTATAGCCTTTTTAATGCGATTGCTGACAGGAAACTTCTTTATTACTGGTTCAGCACTGGCACCCCTCGTTTCTTGTTCAGTCAGATGGAGCATTTCCGCACAGACATCACTGCGATGGACAACATCGAGGCAGGTGCCACAGAGTTTGACCTGCCTACAGAAGGCATGACCAATGCATTGCCACTTCTTTATCAGTCTGGCTATCTCACGATAAAGGACTACGATGCTGAAAGCGATATGTATTCGCTAAGTATGCCTAACAAGGAAGTGCGTGTGGGGTTCACACAGGGACTGCTGCCGATGTATGTCGGTGTGGAGGGTGGACCGGTTCAGCGTGGTTTCGCCCTGAAGTTCTGGAACGCTCTTAAGAAAAACGATATTGAATTGGCAATGGAGGAGATGCGCAGCTATCTGGCATCGCTGCCTTATGTTGAGGGGTTCAAGAAGAAGCTGACGGAGGTGAGCAACGCCGAGGGCTTCTACGAGTGGACGCTCTACCTGATTTTCTCTATGCTGAACGTCTATGTGGTGACGCAGCAGAAATGTGCGGGCGGACGTGTCGATATGGTTGTCCACATGCCCGACACCATCTATGTCATCGAACTGAAAATCAACGGCACGGCGCAGGATGCACTCGACCAGATTAACTCCCGCCGCTATGCCATCCCTTACACCACCTCCGGCAAGCGGGTGGTGAAGGTGGGCGTCAGCTTTTCAACTGAGACAAAATCCTTGGAGGATTGGATTGTCAGTTGTTAGATTTAAGCTACTTTTATAGGGTTTGTCATTGTGAAACTCATAAACGATTCTGCTTCTTGGCGATTCCTGTACATAATCTGAAACCATAACGAGAATGACAGTCAAACAACAATTGCATACGTGGCTGTTGCCCCTTTTGTTCTTTTTATGCCTGGCTGTGATTGCTGGTTGCGGCTGTGGCGAAACAAAGGTCAGCAAAGTTAACTATAATAAATACAACAGTCTGTTTAACGATATGAACGGCACACAGCTCAAGGCAGCCCAGCGGTTCGGGATTGTGCCGGTGGATGACCGTAGCTATGCCTTCGACGACGACAAACGGCTGGTGAAAGTCAGTTCCTGTGATGCCTACAAAGTCGATGATCTCGACTATTCCGTCCCTTATCTCACGAAAGGCGCCTCTGCCTTGCTGAGAACGATAGGGGAGAATTTCAGGAAACGTCTCGATCAGGAGGGTCTGTCCGACTGCAGGTTGATTGTCACCTCTCTGCTGCGTACGAAAGACGATGTGAGGCGGCT
>JAEEOB010000240.1 GCA_016284045.1 Bacteroidaceae bacterium | reverse complement strand
GTCTTTCTTCCAGACGTAGAGCCACAAAAGAAATGCAGGCAATACGGCAACTGATATTATTACGAGGTCGTTCATCTTATTAATTATCAAGCAACTATTCCCGTTTATGGCAGGCGCATAGTTGTATTAACGGCTGCAAATTTAGCTAAAATTCTGAACTTGATGGTTCCTTTGAATGTGAATCAGCTATTCGTGGCCCATTTTTAAGCTATTTTTGCAATCCGTTGGCTATTTGCAAAAAATGTGTTGCATGGGGAATAAAAGAAATTGCCGCTCCCGTTGAGGAGACGGCAATTGTATGGTCAGGCGAATGATGCCTGAAGAGAGGGGATTTTACTTGATGAACTTCTTTCCGTTCTTCACAACAACACCCTTGTAGCTGCTGTTAACACGCTGTCCGGCAACGTTGTAGGCAGGAGCGTTGGTATTGGTATCGGCGCTGATCTGGTTCAGGCCGGCTGTGATGCTGACGAGATGGCAGCTAGATATTTCAGGAGTTCCTTCTCCGTTCTTAACATACATCTGAAGAATACCCTCAACAATTACGAAGTCGCCTTCCTTAAAGTTGTTGATGGTTTCTTCGGTATATTTTGCATTATCCAGGTTGTTGCAATGATATACGGTGAGCGTATTTGATCCGCCTGCCTCATCAGCAATCTTGAATTCAACGTTGCCATAAAGCGAGCCGTCTGATTTGCGCTGCCAATCAGGAGTACCTACAACATATCCCTTAACCTGGAATACAGCCTTGTTATCTACATATCCAGTTGCTTCAGTTCCGAGGGCATTAATCTTCTCGAGAGCTTCGGCTACGGTTACTTCTTGAGCAGGTGCGGGAGGATCTTTCTTGGTGAATGTCTTGGTAATTACAATACTCTTATTACCATCGCCATCAACAGCAATTGCTTTAACAGTTGTTGTCTCAGTAATTGTCAGCGTAACGGAGCCGCTTCCACTTTGTGAAGAAACATCGGGCTCGCTGCCATCCAAGGTGTAGTAAATGGTATAGCCTTCAGCGGTGATAGTTGCTTCGGTTGAATCTTCGAAAGGAGATGTTCCGCTGATAGTGGGAGGAGTAACACTAATGGTGCCGCCGCCAGAACCCTTCTTGTAAATCATAATCTTCTTGAACTGAGTATTATGAGCACTGGTTATCTGGATGGTGTAGATTGTTCCGGCTTTCTGGTAATCGCCTTCAATGTTATATGCTTGAGTAACACCTTTCATACCCACGGTTTCTTCACTTATTGGCGTGTCTCCAACAAAAACATTCTGCTTTACTGATGCTGAAGCACCATTTGTTCCAGTAACTTCAATCTTTTCCACATCGAAATCAAATGCAGGCAAGGTAAGTTTAGCGCCTTGTTTACCAAAGATAAGATATAAATCTTTGTTGTGCCAATAATAGCCGTTACCTTCACTACCTTCCAACGTTATGGTATAACCGCCGCTGGTGTAAGTGTTTTTTTCGACTAATTTGTTTGAAGAGCCCTCAGGGAATCCCCAGTCGTTGGATTCAAAATCAAGGGTAACTTCTTGCGCTGATATGCTACCGCACATCAATGAGAGCAAGAAAACTAATGAATAGCGTAAAATTTTCTTCATAATTGTTTCGGTTTTAAAATTGATAATATAGTTATTTGTTGCAAAAGTAAGAAAAAAAAAGCAATTGGCATTAGAAAAACGGAAAAATTTTACTCTTCTTTTGTTGTTTATTCGCTTTGATGATGTTTTGCCACGAAAAAAGCGCGTCCCTTATATTAATAAGGAACGCGCATAAAGGTGAAGCTTCGCCCTAGGGGCGCTTTATTTCATCACTTTGTCGGTTATTGTCTTGCCGTTGGCCAACGTGAGGCGGCGGATGCTGATTCCGGTCTGGGGCTGCTGCAGCTGACGGCCGTCGGCTGTGAAGTATTCAATGTGGCGAACCTGTGACTGGATGGCCGACTGTATGCCTGTGGTTTCAGGCTTTACGCAAGCAGGGTAGTATTCGTCTACGCTCTCAGTGGCATCGGCATTTCCGGCCTGCATGATGTCCTCAACGAGTGCATTGCAATACACTTCGAGGTTGGTGTACCATCCTTTGGAGTCGAGTGTATAGGTCTTTGCATCGCTTGCATCGTTAGGGTTCAGGCCGTTGGCGGTCTCCCAGGCATCGGCCATGCCGTCGTTGTCGGAGTCGAAACCTGCCTCGCGGCTGCCTGTCTCAAGCACATATTCACCCTGGTCTTTCACATAGTCGATGATTCCAGCACGATGCACCACTGTCTTTCCGTCGCCGGTCTTGGTGGCTGAACCAATATAGGTGGTTGTGCCGTTTGCTGCTTCTTCCATGTAACGGGCATCCACATTGTCACGATAGAGTGAGGCACCGCAGTAACTCAACACCTTTTCATAGGCGGTTTCTGCTGAATGGGTGGTGACCGTTCCTTTTTCTACGGGCGAGTCCATCTTCACGCGAACGAAATCCTTGCCTGCACTATTTTTATAATAGGTGACGTTGTCGCCATAGAGATGCTTGTCGTCGGGGATGCATTGCTCGCCGTCTATGGTTGTCAGACCGCTGTCGAAAATCACGCCTTTCCAATCATAGTTTTGTGGGACTTTTGCGGCGGCCACATAGTTGCCGTTGATGTAGTAGCGGCTGGCGTATCCCATGTAGGGTGAATCTTCAGCATTTGAAGAATTGGCAACAGAAACTTGTGTCACACGGGTCTTGTTTGCCGTACCAGGACCGGCCTTGTAATAGTTGTTCACGATGTTGATTTGTCCGCCGCCAGTACCGCCGTAGCAACCGTTTCCGTTTCCCCAGTTGTACATCACACAGTTGCGGAAGTCAACAATCTCTGCCTGAATGGGATTAGCATACTTTGTTTTATCGTAACCTTCCCAAGCATAGCGGGCACCGCAGAAACGGGGCGCACGGTTCTGCATGTGGCAGAGGAAATTGTGGTGGAACGAAGCTCCTTTTCCGCCCCAGATACCGCCATAGCTGTGTTCTCCTTTGGTGTGACCGGGATTGGCAAGGGCCTCACCGAGCGTGCACCATTGCATAGTGAAGCTACGGTTATCGTAGAACGAGGCAATCTCGTCTATACTCCATGAGAATGAGCAATGGTCAAAGATGATGTTGGTCTTGTTGCGCTGCCAGGTGGCATCAGCTCCGTCGTTTACGTTCTTTTCCTCTCCACGACGGAAACGGATAAACCGGATGATATTGTTGTTTCCAGGGCGCATCGTGAAATAGCGAACGGTGATGCCGGGGTTGGGGGCAGTTTGTCCTGCAATAGTAGTGTTGTCGCCGATTATCAATTCCGCGGAAAGAGCGATGATACCAGAAACATCGAAAACGACGATTTTCTTGTCGTTACCGCTCACGGCAGCACGAAGAGAACCTGTGCCGCTATTGTTGAGGTTGGTGACATGAACAATCTTGCCGCCGCGTCCGCCCGTCACATAACGTCCGTGACCTTCGGCTCCGGGGAATGCGGGGACGTCGTCAGCAAAGGCCGTTGCACACGAGAAGGCCGCGGCCATGAATAATAAAGCTATCTTTTTCATAATTCTTATTTCTGAATGTATTTGTGACCGTTTTTGATGACAATGCCATGGTAGTTGCTGTCCACCTGCTGCCCGGAAAGGTTGTAGATGACACCATTTCTGGCATTGGAGGTTGCGGCGGGAATCTCTATGCCTGTAGTCCCGATGGTCAGGGGCTCAGTAAGTGTGGCTCCTGCACCGGTGGCTGAGGTGAGCAGGGCAGGCACATCTGCGGAAGGGACGGCCGTATATTGGTATGGCATGGCTACGGTTCCTTTACCGCTTGGCTTTGAAGCACTCTTGTACGTGTTGTCAATAAACTGATATGCTATGGCGTCACTTTGTGAGAAGACCTTGGTAACACCAGTTTCGAAATAGTTGCCCTCGATGAGGAATTCGCTGTTCTTGCGGGGATTAACCGTGGCTGAGGCTCCTGCACAGTTGTAATAGTTGTTGAGCAGATGAATGTTTCCTGCACGTGCCATCGGCATACGCTGGTTGCAGCCGGGGCTCCAGATGTTGAAGGCAAAGGTGACGTTCAGCTTGTCTTTGTTCTCGCTGTCACTGCTGCCCACCAGGTTGGTGTTCATGTGGTCGTAGGCACGTTCGGTATAGCCGAAAGTACACCATGAGACGGTCACGAAGTCGGCACTTTGGGTTATATCGA
Organism: Bacteroidaceae bacterium; assembly: GCA_016284045.1. Classification (GTDB taxonomy): domain Bacteria; phylum Bacteroidota; class Bacteroidia; order Bacteroidales; family Bacteroidaceae; genus UBA3839. The sequence goes on along the minus strand of JAEEOB010000240.1, from coordinate 2,104 downwards.
AATTACCATCCTGCCCGTCGGTAAACTCGCAATGGTCCACCCACAGATGGGTGGTTCCTGTGCAGGTTATCAGGTCTTGTCCGCCAACATCGCACGGGCCGGGACCTACAAACTTCAGATTGCGGACGATGATGTTGCTGCCGCCGCTGATTTTAAAGACACCGGCATTACGGTAACTCTCATTGGTGTCACCGGTAAGGTCGATTAATGTCTGGCGGGTAACCAGTTCGCGCTTTTCGTCAACTTTCTGACCGTTCGAGAGCGTTCCGCCGGTTCCGCTCGATGATGACAGATTCTTCACCTTTGCTTTATCCAGCGCTGCTTTCATTTCGTCAGTCAGAAAGAATTTTGTACAGATACGGGCTCCGTTGATTCCGACCACAGTTCGGTTGGAACAACTGCTGAACCCGACAGGTGATGCTACGATAAAGTCGCCGTTTGAACCGTCGAGAATGACAATATCGTTCTGCTTGATGGCATTCTGAATCTCACTTTTCTGGTCTGAACCTGTACTTTTCAGGGTGATAACTCTGGTTCCATTGTTACCACCTGTAGTATTGTAACTGTCGCCACTGGTGAGTGACGAGCAGTTAGTCCAGCCGAATGGTGCATTGAGTGCTTCGGTTGGGGTTTCGTCGGCAAAGGCTGCTGAACTGGAGAGGACAGCAGCCATGAGCACTAAAGCAATCTTTTTCATTGATATGTTACTTATTTATCTTCGGTGGTATAGCCCAGTTGTTCCATCTCGAGGGCAGCCCAGATGAAGGGACCAACACCCTTGCCGTCGTTGTCGCGGATAGGCTCGCTCATGTAGTACTCGAAACTGCCGTCACGGCGGAAGTTGGGCTTTTCAACGTAGGGACCGGGGGCAGGACCGAGACCGCTGACCTCGCAGCAGCGGGTGAGCGAGATGGTTTTGTCGGCATTTACGCGGATGAACTCGTTGATGATGCCATTGAAGGCCTTGATGCCGGCCTGGCGGAAAGAGTCGTCGAGATATCCCTTGCGGGCTCCCTTCAGCAGACAGTAGACATACATGGCGGAGGCGGTCGACTCCAGATAGTTGCGGTCGTCTTTCACGTCGAGCACATCATACCAAACGCCGGTCTTCTTGTCCTGATGTTTCACCAGGGCGGTCATGGCGCGCTTGAATACATCGATGACCTCAGCGCGGCGTGGATGATCGGCGGGCAGGTTGTCGAGCACTTCCACCATGGCCATCACATACCAGCCCATGGCACGGGCCCAGGTGTGCTTCGACTGTCCGGTTTCCTTATCAGCCCAGAAAGCAGTGTGGGTTTCGTCCCAAGCGTGCTTCCAAAGGCCGGTCTTTGCATCGAATGTGCGCTTGTCGGTCTTCACAATCTGGTCGATGATGTCCTCGTAGGTCTTCTTCACCTTCTTCGGTTTCAGCATCATGGGAGCAGCCTCGGTGTAGAAGGGGAGTCCCATGAAGATGCCGTCGAGCCACACCTGATTGGCATAGATGGCCTTGTGCCAGAACACGCCTTCCTTGGTGCGAGGCTGGTTCTGCAGTTGCTTGAAGAGCGTCTTGAGCAGTTTGAGATCTTTTTCCACGGGATTGAGTTGGTACATGGCCAGCAGCACCTTGCCTGGGCGCACGTTGTCGAGGTTGAAGTCTTCGTATTTATAGCCTACGCCCTGACCGTTCTCGTCGATCATCTTGGCGGGATATTCCTTTAGCCAGTTGTATATGGACTCGTCTTTGTAGGCCTTGTAGGTGTCGAGCATGGCGCCCATCTCGGTGCCCACGGTATAGCTCCAGCGGGGCTTCTTGGCAAAGTCGAGATAGGTAACATCGGGCACGCGGGTCATTTCAGAGTGAGTCATCCACTCCGAGTAGCGCTTGTAGGGCTTTTCGGTGAGGATGTAGGAACCGTTCACTACGAGATTGTTGAAATGAACTTCCTGAGCCTTGCCTGTGAGGTAGTAGGGCTTGCCGTAAACGCCGTCGAACGTGCAGTTGTTCACGTAGATGTTGTTGACGGTATAGGCTAGCGAGTCAGCCTCGTAGCCGACAATCATCACGCCATACTTTGCCTTCTTGCATGTCACGTTCTCCATGGTCACATTGCGGACGGTG
>JAEEOB010000239.1 GCA_016284045.1 Bacteroidaceae bacterium | reverse complement strand
TCACTCCAAGTTATAGGTTGATTCGCTCTCATTTTCTTCGTATAAGTTGATTTCATTTGCCTTCCGAACTCTGACAAGAAATCCATATATTGTGTCCATATTATGGATGGGTTCGCACCATTTACAATTTCTTCATTAGAATTATTCATATTTTATTTTTTTTTAATTATAAATATATCATTATTAAAAAAAATGTTACCTTTGCAAAAAAAAAGGAAATATGAAAATTAGTCTTACCAAACATCGTTTTTTATCACAACATTGTACAGAAGAACTACTATCTGTTATACCTGTTATGAGTATTTCGGAAAATGATGAATATGAAGATGAATTGGAAATAACAGAATTATTGTGTCAAAATATCTCCACATTTGAGTTAATGAAAATTGCATTTGTCTTTACTCAATGTGGTGGCATACTGATGTATAATGGCAACATTACACAATTTGCAGTAGTCATTCGTATGCTTGACGATGTACGTCTGATGGATATAACAACCTATTGGTATAATAATGAAGCGAATGGAATACTTCCTGTATACGATTTAGGTGAAATAATTGTTCCACCAATATTACCAAGGTTCGTAGCAACTCAACAAACTGATAGTTGGATAATTGAAAAATTGCAGTTTGGGGAATATGTAGAGACTCACGAACGATTTAATAGTCAGACTGATGCAGAAGAAAGAGCAAGGTATTTAAATCTTACACAAGAATAAACAACAAAAGATGGTAACTATGATTTCAAATTAGTTATCATCTTTTATTACTTTGTGCCTAAAAGTATATCATTGCCAAAATGAAACTTTATTTGTAACTTTGTGACGATAAAACATGAGTTATATACATGAGCAAGAGATTCTTCATCACATCACTATTCTCCCTCATCGCCCTAACGATGACAGCCCAGGACAAACTTATCCGTGTGGACAGCGAATCCACAGCCTGGCGGAAGAAGAACCGGCAAGTTAGAATGTTCGACCAGGAGAAAGCACGTCTGCTGATTCCGCAAAATGCCGAGTTTGGTGTGGAATGCATTCCATCGTTCTCACCAGAGTGGTCGCTCACCTACGATTCCGCAGCCCATTCGCTTGTCTATAAACAGGCTGAGAAAAGCATCTGGTATTCCACATACAATGCTATGTACAAAAAGAAGAGCAAGACAAAGAATGGCAGAACAATAGCCAAACGGAAAATGCGGAAAAAACCGAAGGACTACGTGGCTACAGATGTCAAAACCTACTCACTGGCCATCACTCCGGAGCAACTACAGATGCTGAAGGCAATTTGGAAGAACGCAGTAGGCATGGCTGAGGATGGAACAGACAACACACTTGACGGCACGAAGTGGGAGTATTTCATCGAAGGCAAACGGGCAAAAACCAAAAGCGAAAAGCATAGACTCGTCGTATTCACCAATGAACTGCAAAAAGCCGTCATGACTGGTGACTCAGGCTTGAAAGACCGTCTCATTGATAACGAATTCCAAAGAGCCGTTTCGAATCTGGAGATTATGCCGACACTATAATTTATCCAAGTTTCTGAAGTAAAAATGGAAGTAAAAATGGAAGTAAAAAATGGAAGTAAAAATGGAAGTAAAAAATGGAAGTAAAAATGGAAGTAAAAAAGGAAGTAAAAATGGAAGTAAAAATGGAAGTAAAAATGGAAGTAAAAATGGGAGTTATAAAAGGGAGATAACGAGCCTGAGGCTCGTGGACGACATTTGCCAATGATAAATCCATATTAGAATCACTCAAAAATAAACAGCACTTAATAATTATCAGCTTTTTCAAATACTTGCGAAAGTTGAATAATTTAAATCTAAATATTAAAGATATAAAAAGTGTGGCGGTCCGTCGTAAAAGACGAACCGCCACACTTTTGGTTGTTGTTTTAAGTTAGTTTTGCTATAGTCCGGCAATGATATTGATGACTGCCACGACATCGGAGATATCCACCACACCGTCGTTGTTCACGTCGGCATTGCCATATTCAGCCGTTTTTGCCATCACGTTGATGATAGCCACCACGTCGGAGATGTTGGTCTCTCCGTCGTTGTTCACGTCACCTTTCTCACCCAGTACGGTGAGCGTACCATTCACGTAGGTTATCTCATAATTCGGTGCCACTGCACCCGAAGGAATGATGTCATACACGCCAGCAGGGCTGTCTTTAGTGGCAGCACACTCTATCACAACGGGGCTGGTGAGGATGTCAGCCTTCTCCTTGTTTTTCCATCCTCTATAGGTTACAGTGAACTCAGGGTTTTCCTCACCCACATTTCTGGTAAACGACTTAGCGGTGATGGTGAGAGATGCAGGAGTCACCGTCAACACACCGTTCTCACAAGTGAGATTTGGAGAGGTGATGGTTCCAGGCAGGCAGATGATCTCATATTCGCCCACAGGCGATGTGGCCTCTGTCTCACAGATCATCTCCGGCGCGCCGTTGACAGGCGCCCCAGAGACCTCGAATTCGATATTCGCCTTCGAAGCTCCATAGATTTTCGTGGCATCAGCTGGTTTCACCACCGGATTTCCGGTATAAGGCTTTACCGTGTGCTTACCCCAGATGGAATCCTGCTGATATGCCTCCACCAACTCTTCAGGCACGAAAAGGATGACACTTCTCGGCACAGCCCCTTCTGCCGTCTCCACCATCTCGGGTGACAGAAGAGCCATATACTTAAGTGCCGAACATCCTGTAAACGCCTTCTCGCCAATCTTTGTCACTTTTTCCGGCACATAGATGGAAGTGAGCGACGAGCATCCCCGGAACGCCTCATCCGTAATCTGTGTGATAGTGGTAAAATAGCGCAACTCCTCAAGGCTTTTGATTGCGGAAACACCTTTGAACCGGGTACCAATGTCTGTGACCAAAGCCGCCTCATCGGTAGTCAGCTCGCTGTCGTCGTCCTCATCCCAGTTGTTGGTGCTGACAGTCTTCGCCCTGCTGTCGGCAAACTCGATATAGCCCAGTTTCTGCTTAAGCGACTCGATGGCAGCGGTAATCTCCTCTTCTGTACTGCTGAAATTGTCATAAACCGCCTGTTCCTCCGTCTTCTCGACACCTCTTGCCTCCGCGGTCTCAAGCAACTGCTTCAGGTGCCTCACCAAGCTGTCGAAATTCTCAGCACTCTCCATGTCGTCTTTCAGGATAAATCCCCATTTCACAGCGTCGGTGGTGTTATCCGGCGAGAAATCCCAATATGTGCCATAGGTTCCCCATGTGTAATCCGACGCGTGTCCGGTGTCAACACCGAGCAAGTCGCCTGCTCCGTCCTGACCTTCAGGAACCGCGAGTGTGAACAGGTTGTCACCAATCTCGGTGAGTTGCCAGTAAGCACGTTCGGTTAGGGAACCATCGACGAAGCACGCCTTTGTGCCAACCCCCACCTTGGAGTCCTGGTCGGTTCGGAACAGCACCTTGCCCTCCTTTCCTGTGGCATCGGAATAGAGATAAACCTGTCCTTCCGGCATATTCGCATTGCGTCTGATTTGATACGCCATTCCCTGTGGTGCCACAACAGACTGCGTTCCCCAGGCCTCTCCTTTGTTAAGGTAACGGTATTCGCCTATGTTGCATATATATCCCTGAACACTGTATGCAATCGGGCTGTAAGGTGCCTTGGCATTCGGACGCATCTCCTGTATGGTGCCGAACTCTTTCCACTGTGGTGCCTTGGCATACAGCTCTTTTGAGCCTGCAGGAACGATAAGGGTGGCTTTTTTCACATTGACATTCTCAAAGACCGCCTCTCCCATGTCGATTCTCGAAGGGTCCTCAGTGGCAATGCTGACAGTCTTCAGTGCAGTGCAGTCGGCAAACGTCCGTTCTCCAAGGGTAGTCACAGCAGGAATATCAACACGGTCGAGTTTGCTGCATCCCCGGAACGCCCAATAGTAAATAGTGGTGACACGGCTTGGAATGACCAGTTTCTCCAACAGGCTGCATCCCTGAAAGCCATTTCCATAAATGGTGTTCACGCCTTTGAAGTACTCAAAATCCTCCAGCGTCTTCACCTTGGAGTTGTAGAACAAAGATGTGAAATAAGTCACAGAAGCAGCCTCTGAATAGGAAATTTCCCCGTTACCGTCGGAATCCCAGTTGGTGACAGCAACCTGACGGAGCACATCATCCTTGAAATTGATGAAACCAAGTTTTCTCCTCAGCACTTTCTGCGCTTTACGCATCTCGTCGGCAGAGCTGTGAATATCATCATAAATCCGCTGCTCATCAGAATAATCCACATTGCGGCTGCGGGCAATCTCAAGCAGATTTGCAAGCACGAGTCCCTCCTGATATTTCTCGGTGAGTTCCTCGTTGTATTCCACAAACCGCCACTGGCAATACTGCTGTTTTGCCGCATAATCCACATCGTAGTAAACACCATTTGTCGGCATCACAGCATTGCTCTTGTGGTCAGTGTCAACACCCCAGTATTTTCCGTCAGTATGGCCGGTCTGTCCTTTAGGCACCTGGAACAGATATGATCCGTCGGACTCCTGTGTGACAGTCCACCATGAAGTCTTGTCAGTGATATGCTCATCGCCTCCATCCACGAAAGCCGCTTTCACACCCACGCCCACATTGTTGTCGTTTGCAGTTCTGAACAGCACATTGCCGTCACCGCTGTCGAAGAGGATGTAATAGGTGTTTTCGGGCATGGTTGACGAGCGTTTGAGTTGGAATCTCATCGGAGTACCGCTCACGACAGCCTGGGTCCCCCAAGCCTCGCCTTTCGACAGATAACTCCCTTTGCCCACATTATATAAATAGAAGTATTTGTCGGTGGCAAGCTCACAGAAAGAGCCTCCCGCGAGACTGCGCTCCTGATAGAAATTGCCGAAATCCTTCCACTGGTCGGCATTGGCGAAGAAGTCCTCAGTCCCCTGCATCACGTTGAGCGTGGCAGCAGAGAGGTCTATATTGGCAAAGACCTGCTCACCAAGCACGATTCTTGACGGATCCATGGTGTTGACAGTGAACTGTGAGAGTTTTGTACATCCGTCGAAAGCATTGGAGCCAATACTCAGCACATGAACAGGAAGATTGAACGAGGTAAATGCCGAACATCCTGCAAAGGTGTTGGCCTTGATCTCTGCCACCCCTTCAGGCAGTACGAAATCGGGCAGAGCCTTACATCCCTGGAATGCCCCCTCCCCTATTTCGTTGATATATTCAAAATATTTAAAGGCCTTCAGTTTCGTACAGCCACTGAACGCATAATTGCCGATTTTCTTGAGGTTCTTTGGCAACGTGAGGTTAGTCAGCAAAGTGTTGCCGGAGAAGGCATAATCGGAAACCGTCTCAAGTCCTGTGAAATAATAGAGTTCTGTGAAAGCCGCGAATTTCTGGTTTTTAAACACCTCTCCCAAATCTGTCACAGCAGCAGCCTCTCCGTAGGTAAACACCCCGTTTCCGTCGGTGTCAAAATTTTCGAGACAGAGTTTTTTCACTGTTGCATTGGAGATTTTCAGTTCCTTTGCCTCATAATTATCTGGAATGGCTCCAATTACGCCACCAAGTCCCTGACTGTAACCGTCGCCGGAACCTCCGATGCCCTGTGAGCTTGGATTGAGGCTGTTCATCAGGAAATATCCGTCGCTCTGTCCGCCCCATCCCCAGTTGATATGGTAGCACTTGTTGCCGTCGTATCCGTCGCATACAAAAGCATGTCCCGCCTCGGAGTTATAACCGCTGAGCAGCACTACACGCCCCTCGTTGAGCTCGTTATAAATCAGCTGATCCCATCCGTCCTCCGAGTAGTTGCTCTTATACACATATCTTGCCTTGCTGTAACCGAAATATTTGTTCATGGCATCAGCGCACATTTCGGTGTGTGCACCGGAGGAGTTGCTTGTATAGTCCATCTCCACTGCCACGCCGCAGTAAAGCATAAGTTTTGCGACAGCCGTCTGCGCCACTCCTGAGGGGGATCCCCCATAGCTGCTGAGCATGTTGTCCCAGTCGATGGGTGCTCCCTGATTGATTCCCGGCACACTGAGACCTGCTGTATAAGTAGTGTAACCAGGAATGTCGGCCTGGGTCTCAGTGACGGACTTCTCATGCTGGAAATACAGCACCTGGGCGAAAGCCGTCGCCACGCATCCTGTTACTGAACGTGATCCATTGTGAATCGGGCACTCGTTATTGTACGGCCACCCCTGATTCCATGTGGTTTTCAGCATAATCGGAATGGATGGATGTGTCGGTAACTTCTTCGGTGCCTCAGCCTTTCCTGTTTTCACATTTTCAATATAGGCAGCATAGTCATCGAGCCAGTCGCGCATGTTGTCTGGCAGATTCTGATAGTCGAACTCACCATTGTCGGTGTAGCCCATCACGCCGTCAATCTGGTCGTCGCCCGCCACGATTACAAAACCTTCGTTTTCACCACGGTTGAACACGTAGTAAGTGTCGAAAGAGTCGGCTGCCCCACGGTTTTTCCCAGGTGCCAGTTTCTTTCCCGTAGTTACAGGTTTCAACATTCTGCTGCCTTTGCAGCTACTAAGATAACTTTCTGCTTTCTGCTTCGCCTGCTCCCTTGTGATGGGACCGGCAAGCATGACAGCCGGCAACAATAAAAAAGCCAGCGTCAGCGTAATTGAGTAAAGAGTTCTTTTCATATTAGTAGTCAGTATTGTTTTTTAGTCATAGAGAAGAGGAGAAGTCAAGAAGACGAGAAGTCAAGAAATTATCCTTGCTTACACATACCTTCTCAGAATGTCTTATAGCATGAAAAGATTGCGCAGGAACGGCTCCGTTTATGAAGTCTGAAACGCAATTTTTGCATAAAATCGGAATAATTTTTCAAATTTAGGTAAAAAAACGATATATTGCAAATAAAAGAGAGAAAAACTTGTATTTGTAACCGTTCAACATGTAAATTAAAACTGGAAAACAAGAAAAAACAAATACTTTCCCAATAAAGGCAATTATTTTTCGCCACCACTTTGGGATTATCAGAATTTATATGTAAATTTGCAATAAATGAGAGAAAAACAACAAACTAAAAAACATAACTGATTATGAATAACGCTACAAAAACAATCAAAGACAGCCGGCTGTTCCGCCTGCTGGTCCTCTGCCTGACATTCATGCCGTTTGTGTCGTCAGTCCGTGCTCAAGAGGCTATCGTGCTCTACGACTCCGACACCAAGACTTTAACATTCAGTGCAGTGAAGAGCATTGAGGCAGACAAATATGCCACGATGGAAAAATATCAAGGAAAATTCTGGCGTGGCAACGATGTGCTGAACGTTCAGGAAAAGCCCAAATGGCAGGAATACGAAGATGAGGTTGAAACCGTAGTGATCAGCAGATTCTTCGCTGAGTGCAAACCCCAAAGCACCCATTGCTGGTTCTTCAGTTTCGAAAAGCTCACCACCATCAAAGGTCTTAATTACCTGGACACAAGTGAGGTGACCGACATGAGTTCCATGTTTTACTGGTGCAACTCACTTAAAGAAATCGATGTGTCGAATTTCAACACATCCAAGGTGACAGATATGAGTTTCATGTTCTACCATTGCGAACAGATTACCGACCTTGACTTGTCGGGATTTGACACCTCCAACGTGACCTCGATGTCAAACATGTTTGCCGGATGTTTTCTGATACCCTACATCGACGTGTCGAATTTCAACACCGCGAAGGTGAAGTATTTTGTCATGATGTTCAACGACTGCAATGCCGTGAAGACGCTTGACCTGACGAATTTCAACACCAGCAGCCTGGAATGTTGCAATTTCATGTTCATGGAATGCTATAATCTGCGAACCATTTACTGTAACGACTCCTGGAATATAGCCGATGACATGTCGCAAAACATGTTCAATTCAAACTCCAAGCTTATCGGTGCAATTCCTTATAACTTTAATAATGTGAACAACAGCCGTTTAGCCAACCCCGACACCGGCTACTTCAAAAGACAAGGCATAGAAGGCGACGTGAACAAGGACGGAAAGGTGGATATATCAGATGTGGTGAAAGTCATCAACATCATGGCCGGGATTTAATTAATTAGGGAGTTAATACCTTCAGGATGGAGTTAACACCTTCAGGATGGGAGTTAATTCTGCGAATGGTAATTATCTGAATGTCCGGAGTAATTTGAGTATTTTGACCAATCAAACTAACAACTAAAATGAAAAAAGCTGCACTTTTACTTTCAGCATGGCTGCTGTGGATACCGATAACGATGTTCGGCCAGAGCTCCCCCTGGAACAACATACCGCAGGAAGCCAAGCCTTACACCCGCTGGTGGTGGCTGGGGTCAGCCGTCGATGAGAAAGGGCTGGACTACAATCTGGCAGAATATGCCAAAGCCGGCATCGGCGGCGTGGAGATCACTCCGATTTATGGTGTTGTAGGCAACGAAAAGAACGAGAAGCGTTTTCTCAGTGCCGAATGGATGGATATGCTCAGCCACACGGTAACGAAAGGCAATTCGCTTGGCATCGAGACCAACATGTCGACCGGCACCGGCTGGCCTTTTGGCGGTCCGGATGTTCCCCTTTCTCAGGCTGCTTGCAAAGCGATTATCCAGAGTTACGACATCGGCTCCGGAACACAGAATCTTGATATCAGCTGCACCGATAAGAAGCAAAAAGAACGTCCTCAGATTGGCTGTGTGATGTGTTTTGAGAAAGGCAGCAAACCGTCAGACCTCACTTCGAAAGCAGTAAGAAACGGCAGTCGAACTACCGTTGCCGTGCCGGCGGGCAAAGGTGGTCAGCCAAGGAAACTGATTGTGCTATATATCGGCAGAACACAGCAGGCTGTGAAACGTGCGGCTCCAGGCGGTGAGGGTTATGTGATTGACCATTTCGACCGTGAGGCAGTAAAAAGTTACCTCGCCGGATTCAGCACCGCCTTCCTGCGTTATCATACGCCCTACCCCCATACCTTCTTCAATGACTCATACGAAGTGTATGGAGCCGACTGGACCCCACGTCTGTTCGATGAGTTTGAGGCACGCCGTGGCTACCGCCTTCAGGATAAGCTTGACCTCTTCGCTATGGCAGACACCGACCGCACCGATGAGGCAAAGCGCGTGATGAGCGACTACCGCGAGACACTGAGCGACCTTTTACTGGAGAATTTCACCGAGCAGTGGACTGACTGGGCACACAAGAACGGTGCTATCACCCGCAATCAGGCACACGGAAGCCCCGCCAACCTGATTGATCTCTATGCCGCAGTGGACATCCCCGAATGTGAGGGGTTCGGTCTGTCAGAGTTCGGTATCAAAGGACTCCGGAAAGACCCTGGATTCACAAAGAAGAACGACTCAGAAATCTCGATGCTGAAATATGCATCGTCGGGCGCACATATCTCTGGCAAAACATTCACTTCGAGCGAGACCTTCACCTGGCTGACCGAGCATTTCCGTACGTCGCTGAGCCAGTGCAAGCCCGACCTCGACCTGATGTTCGTCTCCGGCATCAACCATGTGTTTTTCCACGGGTCATGCTATTCGCCCGAGGATGCCGAATGGCCTGGATGGCGATTTTATGCTTCAGTGGACATGACCCCCGCCAACCCTCAGTGGGATGCCATGCCGGCGTTCTCAGCATATATCCAACGCTGCCAGGCATTTCTCCAGTGGGGTAAGCCCGACAACGATTTCCTCGTCTATCTGCCCTTCTACGATATGATTTACGACCAGCCAGGCACCGTAGCCCAGTTCGCCATCCACGACATGGGCAAGCGTGCTCCGAAATTCGTGAAGACCATCCAGACCATCATCAAAAGCGGCTATGACGTGGATTATATCAGTGACCGTTATATCAGCAAGGCAGACACATGGAAAGGAGTCATCCGGTTGAAATCGGGCGTGAACTACGACGCCATCATCATTCCCGACGTGACGTTCATGCCGCTTGAAACGCTTAAGTGCCTTCAGACGCTTTCAAAATACGGTGGCAAGGTGGTGTTCGTGGGAGCCTATCCAAAGGGAGTTCCCGGTATAGGCAGAGAACTAAAAGGAGAGCAGGCAGAATTTGACAAAGTGCTTGCAGAGATGAAGCAGTCATGCGTGCTGGCAAGCAGCTACGACGAGGCACTGAAAGCCTGTGGAGGCCGTAAGGAGAACATGCGCGATGAGCAGGGCCTGAGCTGCATCCGCCGGAGCAACGAAGGAGGATACCATTATTTCATCTCGAACCTTCAGGACAAAGATGTTGACGCTATGGTGGAACTGGGTGTTGAGTTTCAGGATGCGGTCATCTATAATCCACTCACAGGTGAAGTCGGAGGAGCAGAAAATGACGGCAGACGAAAAGTGAGGCTTCAGCTCGCATCTGGCGAGAGTCTGATTCTTCGCACCCACAGCCGGCTGATGCAGATTCCAGGACGCCTTAACACCAAGGCGAGAGCCGTATCAAGAAACTACAACTACAACAAAGGTGAAGGTTTGTCCGTTCCGCTTACAAAATGGACACTGTCGTTTCCTAAGGCAACCCCTACCCCCATCAGCAAGACGTTCACAATGGAGACAGCGAAAGCATGGACCACACTAGGCGACGCAGAGCTGAACCAGACGATGGCAACTGGTCGTTACACCACCCATTTCAAAATGAAAAAACTGCCAAACTGCCGTTATGTTCTGGATCTCGGCGACGTAAGAGAGTCGGCACGCGTGGTGGTAAACGGCAAGGAAGCAGGCACATTGTTCTGCGTGCCTTTCCGCCTAGACATCTCCTCTCAGCTTCAAAACGGCAAAAACCAAATCGACATCTACGTGACGAACCTGCCGGCGAACCGAATCGCACAGATGGACCGCGAAGGAAAGGAATGGCGGGTATTCAAGGAAATCAACGTGGTGGACTTGAATTACAAGAAAAACCGTTACGACACATGGGAGGTTGTGCCTTCGGGTCTGAACACGAATCCTGTAATCGTGTGCTACTGATTTTTTTACAGGAATTACAGGAATTTCTCATGAATTTATTCTACAACGAATTCTTACGAATTTTCACGAAGTAGTTTTTTACTGGTTTTACAGGAATTTTTAGAATTAACACTTTTGGTTATTTAAAAAGGAATTACAGGATTTTTGTGTGGAAATTTTAAAGGACAAATATCAGAAAGGTTTTATTGATATTTTTTAAGATATGCTATTATTAGCATTAAAAGATTTTGAAAGATTCATATCATCTGACGACGATATTATTTATCACCACACGAAATCTCAAATCCCATCCCCAAAAACGGCACAAATGAAAAAAAACATACTGTTCAACATGAGGATTCTCATCGCACTGTTGATAGGAATCCTCCCACTTTTTGCCTTTAGCAAAGAGCGACCGACCGCCTCGTTTATCACACCGCTGGACGACAGCAGCTGGGAGAATTCGAAATGGATATCTGTGGCTGATGCTCCTGTGGTGGAAGGGCGTGTTGACGAAGACACCCGTGCCGCAGACGGCGCCAGCTGGTTTGTGGCAACCGTAAAGAACAGCAAGAAAGTGGTGAGTGCCAAGTGGATGACCACCGCCTTGGGAGTGTATCTGATTTATGTGAACGGCAAAGAAATCGGCAGCGAGGTGTTGAAACCCGGTTTCACCCACTGCTTCAAGACCAAACGGTCGTTCACATACGATGTCACTGCAGAGTTCAACACGAAAGCAGGCGCAGAGAACATTCTGTCGGCTCAAGTCACCCCCGGATGGTGGGCAGACAAGATCATCACTCCAAGCGGCAGCCATGGTATGTACGGCACCCGCTGCGCATTCCGTGGAGTGCTTGAACTGACATTCGCAGACGGCAGCAAGGAGTATCACGGCACCGACACCGCCAGCTGGAAAGCAGGCATCGCCGGACCGGTGAAGCATGCCGCCATCTTCGACGGCGAGGAATACGACGCACGCGAGAAGATGGGATTTGAGGCTATCAGCCAACTGAAACAGCCAGAGGAGAACACGGAATTTGAGGGTGTGATTCTTCCGACAAACGGTGCGGAGATATACCTCCGTCATGACCTCGCCCTCTCCCCTGCCCGTGCGTATATCTGGAAAGACGTGGATGGCAAAAAAGAACAAGAGCATGGTAAAATCGTTGTAAGTCGCTCCTATGACTCAGGACGCAACATGACTGTCCATGCCGGCGAGCACCTGGTCTTAGACTTCGGTCAGAACTGCGCTGCCGTTCCGTCGTTTGTGTTTCAGGCAAAAGGGGGCGTGCAGCTCACCTGCCTGCCCGCTGAGCTGCTGAATGACGGTAACGGAGCAGAAAAACGTGGCATGGACGGGCCGGAAGGAAGCATACACCGGCAGAACCTGCGCATCCACAAAAAGAGCATTCGCCTCGACTACACGTTTGCCGACACGCATAAAGCAGTGGAGTTCACACCGCAGTGTACGTTCTTCGGTTACCGCTTTCTTGACATCACCGCCACCGGCGACGTGACCATCAAAGAGATACGTTCCATCCCTGTCAGCTCCATCACCCAGGAGATGGAGAGTGGCCGTATCACAACCGGCAACGAGCTAATTAACAAACTTATCTCCAACACCGTATGGGGAATGCGCTCCAATTATCTGTCTGTGCCCACCGACTGTCCTCAACGCAATGAGCGGCTGGGATGGACTGCCGACACACAGGTGTTTGCCACCACCGGCACATTCTTCGCTGACACCGACCGTTTCTTCCATAAGTGGCTTCACGACTTGCGCGACTCACAGTCGGACAAGGGCGGTTATCCAGGAGTGTCGCCTTTCGGTCAATACGGTTCATGGACCAACGAGAACATGCGTGTTGGCTGGGCTGATGCCGGTATCATCGTGCCGTGGACGGTGTGGAAGCAGTTCGGTGACAAACGTATTATCGAAGAGAGTTGGGCATCGATGGAGCGTTACATGGACCACCTGAACGCAACCAGATACGACCACAACGCGCTGAGCGGCGAGAACGGCAACTACCAGTGGGCAGACTGGCTGAGCTATGAGCCACTTGAGTCGTGCGGAGGCGGAGCGTTCAAAAGCGGCAAACCGCTGCCTGAAGCCATCGCATACTGGAACTATCTCTGTGCCTCCTATTGGGCGATTGACGCGGCGATGATGCGCGACATGGCAGCTGCAAGCGGACACGACACACAGAAATATGAGCAGATGACAGCTGACGCAAAAGCCTATATCCGCAGCCAGTTTCTCAACGATCAAGGTGATTTCAAGACAGAGATACTCAACACAATGCAAACCCCAGCCCTCTTCCTGCTGAAAAACGGCATCATAGATGGTGAAGCCAAAGAGCGGATTATCAGCCGGCTGCGCCAGAATTTCGCCGACCACGGCAACTGTCTGCAGACGGGATTCCTCGGCACATCTATCCTCATGAGCACACTCACCGACAATGGGATGACTGACATCGCCTACGACCTCCTTTTCCAACGCAAGAACCCAAGCTGGCTCTACTCCATCGACAACGGCGCAACGACCATCTGGGAGCGTTGGAACAGCTACACCTTAGAGAACGGCATGGGTCCGCGCGGCATGAACAGCTTCAACCACTACGCCTACGGCTGCGTGTGCCAGTGGCTGTGGGAGACTGCGTCGGGCATCGCCGCCGACACCGCTGCCCCCGGTTTCCGCCACATCATCATGTGCCCCATCCCAGATAAGCGGTTAGGCCATATCGAAGCCAAATACCGTTCTGCAGCTGGCATCATCAAAAGCTCCTGGCGTTATAAAGGCAACGAATGGATCTGGACATTCACCATCCCCGAAGGCTCCACCGCCACCGTCACCCTGCCAGGAGAAACAGAATCCAAAAACTACACCGCAGGGACTTATACTGTCAGGAAACAATTGCATTAATTTACAATTTAAAGCTTTGTTTTAACAATGGGGCATTTAATTATTTTTCACAGGATTTTTCAGAATTAATCGTTTTTTTACCGTCAAGAATTATAGAATATGAGATTTTTCACAGACATCATCTTATGATCCTGAAAACTCTATCCAGCTAAGATTGAGGGAACCATACCGACAAAAGAAGAGACAGAAGGGAGACTGGCAGAACAGTTAGAAGAGGATAAATCCTAAATTGCACAAATGACAGACAGAGTTGTGGAGATTCTGAAAGCAGAATATCTGATATCTCCCATACATTATGCTTATATCACAGGAAAGAGGCTACAACAGGCTGCTCACCCTAAAAGGTGAGACGACCGTCACCATAGGCCAGAGCAAAATTGCCGAAGACGCACGGATGGACGGACTGAAGGGATATGTGACAAACAGTAAAATCAAAGACAAGGAAGTTGTCGAGAATTACCGCAATCTGTTCTTTATCGAAAGGGCATTCCGC
>JAEEOB010000238.1 GCA_016284045.1 Bacteroidaceae bacterium | reverse complement strand
CATGAGGGTTATGAAGGCATCGTTGATACCGACGCGGGTAATGTTATCTCTTACGTGACCCCAGAGGGATATTTTCCGCTCATTATCAGTAGATACCTGCGCCTGTAACGATTTAGTCCGGTTCGTTCTGACAACAACTTCCTGTGCTAGTAAGGGCATAGTGAGGGCTGTGTTGGCAAAAAATGCCAACATGAACATAATTTTTCTCATGTCAAAGATTGGGGGTTAGAAGTGAGTGAGCGTTAGATTGATAGGGATGGCTGGATTTTTCTATATATTCTATTAATCCTAAATAAACTATTCTTCCAGTTCTGCCTTAAATCTTGGCTGCTTTCAGCAGTTTCAGAAATGTCACGGGCAGTTCGGAACGGTTGTAGATATGCGGCTCAAGCCTGTTGCTGTCGCGCGGAATGGTGAGTGTTATTGAGTCGTTATTGTGCCATGTGATTGCCGATGTCCGGTCAGACATAAATAGCTTGTCGTCTGCTTCATGACGTGCATCACCACACCATCCTCCTGCCGAGCTGTAGTAGCCTTTGGGGTCAGAATAAATGGTGAAACGAGCGTAGATGTCGCCATTCACGAGGAAGAAGTTGTCTTGGTAGGGGATGGTGTCGGGAGTTTCTTTCCACACACCGCACACAGGGTGGCTTTTGTCTGTCCCGGCGGTGGCGAACGCGTGGATGATGTGCAGCACGTCTTTGTCTGGCTCTGTCCTGCGCCACTGCTCTGTGATATCGGGACCGGACGAGAGAGCGGTCATCTCCGAAGTCCGGGTCCATCGTTTCTGGAAGGTGTTGCTGTCGGTCAGTTTTAAATTCATCTCTTTTCCCCGGTAATCATAGATTTTACCGTTGCGGTAGTATTGCGGTTCGCCGGAGAAGTTGAAGCGCATGTTCACGCCGTTGTATCGCCCGAACCAACTGAAGTTGCACATCATGTCGTTGCCGTAAAACATGTTGCCTGCCAGACTTGGCACATTCTCTATCAAAGAATTTGAATCTCGGGTCCAGTCCATCGTCCAGCAACCGTCGAACGGACTTTGCTCTTTGGTGGTCTTGCGGACGGCGTAGGCGGTTCCGCCAAAAATCAGGAGGGCGGCAAGAACTGCTGCCACGAGGCGGAATGATGCGTTGCGCGTCGGTTTCCATCGGTTCATAAACAGGATGCGTTGTTTAATAATCGAAGAACCAAAAGCAGGCATAATCTGTACCCACTTGTTGCCATGGAGGCAGATGCGAAGCAGATTCATCTGATATTGTTCCCGGTTACGGCCTGAATTAATCGCCCCACAGTCAACTTCCATCTCCTGCTGCAATTTCTGCTCACTGGCGAACAACCAGATGAAGGGATTGAACCACCCGAGGGATTGCAGCAGTTGCATCATGCACAACTTCATATAATGCCGGTGGCGCAGATGCTCACGCTCATGCACTAATACGTCCTCACGCAGCTGACCTTCCAGCTCGTTGGGGATGAACACGCTGTTGCCGAACGAGAACGGGGTGGAGATGCCAGAGTCATAAACACGCACTCCTCCTTCCATTTCCATGTGGGTGCTCCGACGGCGCACGCGTATGAGCCATACCATCTGAATCAGGATATAAATCAGCATAGCACACAAGCCGATAAGATAAATGTAGCGCATCATCGTTGTGGCTTTCGGCGTAAGGATGCCGATGGGCTGCGACGAATTCTTGGTCGTGACCTCTATCACACCGTTTTTGCCTTCCAAACCATAGATGGCAGCGCTGGCGGACCCTTGAAGTACCGTCACAGAAGAGATGTCGTCTTCATTGATGCCCAGCAACGTGGATAATTGCTGATCATCGTCGTTGGACTTTCCGTGTGGGGCTTCAGGTGCATTTCCCATCACGGTGCCGTCAACCACAATGAGCGGCTCTTTGCTTTCGCTGTGACTGCCGCCTGATGACTGCTGCTCAAAGAATGACTTCTGCTCCTCATATTGCACGGGCTGGATGAAACTCACAAGAAGCGAAGCCACCACTGCCATCACGATATAACGCTGGGCAGAGCGAGGATGACAACGCATACGGATAAGCAGACGGTACACCCCATAGAGCAAACCGGCAACAAGGATGCCAGTCAGTGGATAGATACCGAACTCGATGCTCATTGCTTTCCTTCTTTAATCAGTTTCACGATTTCGTCAATCTCATCCTGGGACAGTTTCTCCTCTTTGGCGAAGAAAGAAACGAGACGCGCGAACGAACCGCCGAAGAACGACTTCGTGGTGTCGGCTATGGAGAAGCGGGCATATTCCTCACGGCTTACCAGTGCTTGGAAAACCAACTTGCGTCCCTGGTGGAACGACTCCACAAACCCTTTCTTCTCCAAAATCTGCAGGAACGTGGCAATCGTGTTGTAGGCAGGCTTCGGGTCGGCAAAGCGCTCTGTGATGTCCTTTCCGAATCCTTTCATATCAGGCAACTGCCACAGGCATTCCATCACCTGCAACTCCGAATTTGTTAGTTTTTGTTTTGCTTTCATATATAACACTAATTACATTAATAATGTTGAACAAGAATTACACCAATATTGTTAAATCGAAATAATCTCGTCTGTTTGATGAGCGCAAAATTATGACTAAAAAATTAGTTAAACAAATAATTCAGGGATTTTCTTGCAAAGATTAACAAATTTTAAACTAATTTTTTAGTTATAAAGAATCTTTTTGTTGTTTTATAGTTCTATAGATTGAATACAACGACAATACTACAGCCACTGAGCTATAGATTCAAAACAGCTACTATAGAATTAGGGGTGTTCTAAAAACTCTGATTTTCAGAACACCCCAAAACTAAAAGCTAAAACTAAGGACTAAAAGCTAAAAACTATTCCTGTCCTGCGATAATATTGATGACAGCCACGACATCGGAGATATCCACCGAACCATCGCCATTGACATCAGCGGTTGATTTGAAAGTTTCATCACCCGCGATGGTGTTGATGGTTGCCACGATGTCGGAGATATCGATTTCGCCGTCGAGATTGACATCGCCCGGCTCGTGGTAGTCGATGCGGAATGTCCGCTCTATCACCGGGCTCCATATACTGCCGTTCTTGCATATCGCCTTGACGGTAATAGTCTTCGCACTGTTCCATGCGAAATCTTCCAGGATATTTTTCCC